>JAXHUC010000021.1:0-63312 GCA_034189805.1 Cyanobacteriota bacterium | reverse complement strand
GGGTTCGGGGGAGGCGCAAGGCCCCCGGCGGGGGGTTTGGGGGGAGACCCCCCAACTCCGGGTTTTCGGTCGATTAGTGACTGGTTGACAAAGCCAAAACCACCTTAACTTGTCACCAATGAGCGGCACGCAAGCTTCACTTGTCACCGATGCCGTCCTCTGAGCCAATACGTTGTCATGTTGCCATCACGATCGGGAGCACCCAACTCGCGCTTCTCGAAGATAAACCGTTCGTGTAGTTGCTCGTAGACTCGATCGGTCACTTGGATTTGACCGGGAAGGCAGGTCGATTCCATCGTACTGGCCAGATTCACCGTCTTCCCCCACAAATCGTAAATAAACTTGCTGCGACCGACCACCCCAGAGATCGCGCCAGCCACCACGGGACCGGTATCGATCCCAATTCGCAAAGGAAATATACGACCGACGGACTCGCCCAACTCGATGGTGACCGCTTGCATATCCAACGCCATCCGAGCGATTCTCTCAATGGGTAAATAGCCAACGATCGCCTCAGTTAGCTCGGAATGCGGCATGGGAAAACCTCCGGCAGCCATGTAGGCATCGCCGATGGTTTTAATTCTCTCGATACCGTGGTGTTGGGCTAGTTCGTCAAACCGAGCGAAAATCCTATCGAGGATGGCAAGCTGTTCTTGAGGCGTTTTTCGAGCGACAAATTCAGTAAAACCGACGAGATCGGCAAATAAAACGCTAGCATCTTCAAAATTTTCGGCGATCGCCCCTTCCCCTTGTTGCAATCGCCGCGCGATCCGAGCGGGCAAAATGCTTAATAACAGTTGTTCGTTGCGATCTTTATGAAATTTGAGGGCTTCTTGAGACAATTTTTGAATCGTAATGTCGGTTACGGTTCCCTCGTAATATAAAAGTTTGCCCGTTGCATCGCGCACGGCTCGAGCATTTTCAGAAATCCAAATAGTTTGTCCGTTTTTTTTATAAACTAAAGATTCAAATCCCGAGAGCGTATCCTGACACTCGAGTTCGACCATGAACTCTTGCCAGCGATTCGGATAGACGTAGAGTCCGCTCGCATTCGGGTTGGTTTCAACTAAATCTTCGAGGGAGTCATACCCGAATAGTCGTGCCAGTGCTACGTTTGCACTGAGAAATCGTCCGGAGGGATTCGCTTGAAAGATACCTTCGATCGAGTTTTGAACGAGATTGTTGTATCGTTTTTCTGCCAGAAGTAGAGCTTCGTGGGTTCGTTTGCGCTCGGCAATTTCTGCTTGCAAGCGCAGGGTATATTGTTCGAGATCTTTATTTTGCTTTTGCAGTTTTTTTTGCAAGTTGCGAATGGTCAGTTGATTCTCAATGCGGGCGATAACTTCTTCAACTTGGAAGGGTTTGGTAATATAATCAACCCCACCGGATTTAAAAGCTTTGACCTTATCAAATGCTTGTTCGAGCACGCTGACAAACACGATCGGAATGTCGCAGGTGCGCTGGGATGCTTTGAGTTGTTCGCACACCTCGTAACCATCCATGTTGGGCATGAGAACATCGAGGAGTATCAAATCTGGGGGCGAGTCAGTGGCTGCATTTAACGCCAATTGACCGGAAATCGCTCTTTGAACTTGATAACCTCGATCGAGCAAGATTTCTGAGAGATAGTGCAGGTTGTTCGGTTTATCGTCAACTAGAAGTATTTTGGTTTGTGAGTTGCTCATGGTCTCCAATCTAAGCCACTTCGTAGAGATATCGCGCTGTCACGAGAGCCGTGGTTTTTGACCTCATTTGCCGTTGTGTTCCTCAGCTCCCACGTCCTCATTCATTTCCTAAAATGTAGACCCTAAAACTTAAGGCTTCAATTTAGGTAATTTCGATCGCACTTGCTATTATCGATCGCAACGATCGATAATTCACCATTGTTTTGCCGCTCCGGCTCTCACAACTTCCTTTACTTTCCTTTACTTTTTTCGATCGCTTTTGCCGATGTCCGGACTGAACTTGTATTTGCTATATCTTACAAGAGTCAGCTCGACTCAATGGGAAAGTCGGCTCGATTGCAGTTCGATCGAGTCCAGTTACCCCTTCTTTTGGCTGGGGAATAGAGAACTCCGAATCGAGGAACCGCAGATATCTTTCATCGATCCGATCGAGACATGAGGGCAAAACACGATCGATGTGCAATCGATGTTAAATCGATCGCACTTTTTTAACCAAAGAGGTAATTCGATCGAGACGAAAATCGCGGGCTAAATCTCGCAAACAGTTGGCTAAAGTCGATCGTTCAGCAGGAATGCGATCGATAAGTTCTAAGACTAATTCTTCTCGAACTTTACTAGCGGCTTCGTCAAGTTGGATCGTCCAGTTTTCGGGCATTGCTGCTAACTCTTCGAGGATGGGAGAATCGAAAGGCTTAGCGGTCGTTTGCTCTTGAGTGCGCTTCGCGTGAGGTTGTTCTTGCAAAACATAGGTCACCCCTAAATACTGGCGAACGATTTCAAAAATTGATTCTTCTTGAAACGGCTTGTGCATGAAATCATCGGAACCGGCGGCCAAAATTTCCTCGCGTCGATCTTCAAACGCACTGGCTGTGAGGGCAATTATCCTCGTGCGGTTGAGGTCACCCCCCGAGGAACTTCGATTGGCATTACGATGTCGTTCTCGTTCCCGATGTCGGATCGATCGAGTGGCTTCCAAACCGTTGGCAACTGGCATTCGGGTATCCATAAATATCAAATGAGGATGCCAGGATTCCCACAACTGCACCCCGGCCAAACCCTGTTCGGCTTCGCGAACCTCAAACCCAACAGCACTGAGTAACTCCGACAGTAGCAAGCGATTTTCGCGATTGTCGTCCACGATCGCAATTCGGTAAGTGGGTTGGTTCGGTGCGAGTCCGATCGCTCGCTGCTGAGATTGGGTGATTTTTTTGGGGTGAGAAGCCAGGGAAGCTTCGATATTAAACTCAAACGTGCTCCCTTGGCCCAGAACGCTGGTAACGGTGATATCTCCCCCCATCAACCGCACGAATCGACGAGCAATTGCCAATCCCAATCCCGTTCCTTCTGCGGATTTTTTGCCGTTTTCGGTTTGAACGAACGCATCAAACAATCGTTCTTTGTCTTCGGCAGCAATCCCCAGACCGGTATCTCGTACGGAAAAGACCAGTTTGAGATCGCCATCGTCAGGATTTCCCAGGTCTTCGGGTTCCAGGCAAGACACCGTAACGGTAATATTCCCTGCCGGGGTAAATTTAATTGCATTGCCGATCAGATTGCTCAAACAGCTTCGGAGTTTGTGTTCGTCGGCATTGATATATTGAGGAACGTTGGCGGCGATCGAAAATAGTAACGTCAGGTTTTTGTGGCGAGCATCGATCTGGAATATTTCTTCAAGTCGATCGAACAGATAATAGATATCAAAATCCGTGGCGTTGACAGACATTTCCCCGGCCTCGATTTTTGCCAGGTCTAAAACATCGTTAATTAGTTCGAGTAAATGCTGGCTGCTACGATAGATAATCCCCACTCGATCGTGCTGTTTGGTGGTTAAATTTAAGTCGCGATCGAGCATTTGCGAAAACCCGAGAATGGCATTGAGCGGCGTGCGTAGTTCGTGACTCATATTTGCCAAAAATTTACTTTTGGCTTGAGCGGCAGCCTGGGCGAGTTCTTCGGCTTTTTTACGCTCTTGAACTTCCACTTGAAGCAGTTTATTTTGGACGAGGAGTTGTCTTTGCAATCGTTGAATGGTCAGTTGGTGCTCGATGCGGGCTAACACCTCTTCGATTTGAAAGGGTTTAGTAATGTAATCGACTCCCCCGACTTTAAACCCATTCACCTTATCGAATACTTCGTCTAACGCGCTTAAAAAGATAATCGGAATTTCGCGAGTTCTCGAATCTTGCTTTAATCGCCGGCAAACTTCGTAGCCTGTCATTTCCGGCATTTTAATATCGAGTAAAATCAGATCGGGCGGGAAAGAAAATGCCGTTCTAATTGCCATTTCTCCTTTAATCGCACCGCGAACTTTATATCCTTTTTCGGATAATGTTTTTGATAAAACCTGCAAGTTCTCTGGCGTATCATCGACAATTAAGATATTGTTCTTTTTTTGCATGTGACCCTCGATCCGTCTAGGATTTGTCGGTCGATTCAATAAAATCAACAATTTTATCGCAGCGGAAACTTGTCACCCAATCTTCGATAGTTTTCGCGAGTGGAGCCTGTTCGGTGGGAATTTGTTGGAGGAGATCGAAGATTTGCTCGTCATCAATTTCGACGGCGGCCTGACGTAATTGGGAGAACCAGTCGGGCGACATCACCAATGCCAGTTCTGCCAAAGAGCGATCGCCCATCGATGTTTCTGCCGGGGTGGGGTCTTCTTCTTCATAGAGATAGCGTACCCCCAAATGCTGGGCCATCATCTCGAAAACCGTCTGTTCGGAAAACGGCTTGCGCGCGAAATCGTCGCAACCCGCCGAGATTACCCTTTGGCGTTCGTCTCCCAAAACCGAAGCACTCAACGCCACGATTTTCGTGCGATCGGGGGTATTTTTTTTCCCCTGTTGTTTTTCTCGAGCGCGAATCTGTCGGGCGGCTTCGCAGCCGTCCATCACCGGCATCCGTACGTCCATCCAGATGAAATCGGGTTTCCAGTCTTTCCACACCTCGATCGCTTCGAGACCGTCACAGGCTTCTCGGAGTTCAAAACCGACGGGTTGCAACAACTTAACGAGCAACTTGCGATTGTCCGGGCGATCGTCTACCACCAAAATTCGGTAAGTCCCCACATCCGGGGCCAGGGAAATCACTTGCCGCACGGGTAATTCTTCGTCGGTATCGCTCCCTTCGACAACCGTGACGGGAATGGTAAATTCAAACGTACTGCCAGTTCCGAGTTGGCTGCTAGCGTTGATATTTCCCCCCATCAAACGGGTGAATTTTTGGGCGATCGGCAGACCCAATCCCGTTCCCTCTTGACTATTGCGACCGGATTGGGTTTGGACGAAGGCTTCAAAGAGGCTATCTAACTCCTCGGGGGCAATGCCAACTCCAGAATCTCGCACCGCAAAATGAAGCTGAACGCTTTCCTCTGGAGAAGTTGCCGTTACCTGTAGCTTAACGCTGCCGCGATCGGTAAACTTAATTGCATTGCCGATTAAATTAATCAAAACCTGGCGCAGCTTGACTTTATCGGTTTTCACGTACTTGGGAACGGCCGCAGAACGAGTAAACGACAGTTGTATTCCCTTGTCATCGGCTTTGAGATCGAACATATCTTTGAGTTCGTCGAGCAAGCGGTGCAAATCGAACTCGGCTTCGTTAAAAGAAATCCGTCCGGCCTCAATTTTGGACAAATCCAAGACATTATTAATCAATGTCAACAGGTGTTGCCCGCTGCGATTCATAATCTGAACGTTTTCTTGGTGTTCTTCCTCGAGGGTGGAACTGCGACCCATAAGTTGGCAAAAACCCAAAATGACGTTGAGCGGAGAGCGCAATTCATGGCTCATATTTGCCAAAAACTCGCTTTTCGCTTGGTTAGCAATATCGGCAGCTTCTTTGGCCTGTTGTAATTGAGCGGTGCGATCGTTTACCTTTTGTTCGAGAGAAGCGTTTAACTCTTCGAGTTCTTGGTTTATTTTTTGCAGAGATTCATTTTTCTCGGCGAGTTGTTTGTCTTGAAAATAGCTTCGTAAGGCTTCGGTGACGGTCAAATTGAGGTCGGCAACATCCCAAGGTTTGGAAATGTAGCGATAGAGATTGGCCCAGTTCACCGCATTACCAACAGCTTCGGCGTTAGCCTGTCCGGTTAGGAGAATTTTCAGGGTTTTGGGATAGTGCTTGTGAATTTGAATTAAGAGTTCGTCCCCCTTCATTTCGGGCATAATTTGGTCGGTTACTACCAGGGGAACTTCAATGGCATCTTCTTCGAGTTCTTCGAGTATTTCGAGGGCTTCTTCGGCACTTTCAGCTAGCTCGATATTGTAGTCGGAGCCAACTTGATAGGCGAGCTGATCGCGCAGACTCGTGAGTACCATCCGTTCGTCGTCTACACAAATAATTGTTGGTTTATGCATCTTCTCCCTCCAATCTCGAAGCGATGACACTCACTAAGGTTTCTTCATCCCACGGTTTGGTCAGATAGCGATGAAGTCCTGCATATTTTCGCGTTCGATCGATCGCGGCTTTGTCTGCTTGTCCGGTTAATAAGATTTTCTTAATTTCTGGGAATTGTTTGTGAACCTGGATTAAGAGTTCGTCTCCTTTCATTCCCGGCATTAACCAATCTGAAATGATGACGAGCGTGGAAATTCCGTCTTCGTTGAGTTCGTCTAGCACTTCTAAAGCTTCTTCAGCACTTTCTGCTAGTTCGCATCGATATTGTCGGCCAAAATGACGATCGATTTGGTCTCGCAAACTCATTAATATGATGCGTTCGTCATCCACACATAAAATAGCAATTTTTGATTTTTTCGACATGAGATTGAAAGTTTGTTGAATTAAAATCAGAGCGATTGTTTAGTTCAAGTTATGAGTTGAAATTATCGTTTAAATCTAAGATAGCAATGACTTCAATCCTCTTTTAACGCGACATAAGATTGTTCGCTCGGCAGCCAAATACTAAAGGTTGTTTGTCCGGGAATGCTATTAACTTCGATCTTTCCTTGATGTTTCTCAACAATTTTCAAGACGATATCTAAGCCCAATCCACTTCCTTCACCAGCCGGTTTCGTCGTGAAAAACGGTTGAAAAATTTTGGTTTGAATTTCTTCGGGAATACCACAACCCGAATCGGTTACAGTGACTAAAATTCCCCTTTCTTTTTCCGATACGGAAATCTCCAACGTGCCTCGATCTTTCATCGCCTGGATGGCATTATGAACGAGATTCGTCCACACTTGATTGAGTTCTGCCGGATAGCAGAAAATCGGGGGAACTTCGGCATAGTTCTTAACCAAATCTATACCTTGCTTGAGTTGATTGTGGTAAATCGTCAGTACGACATCGATTCCATCGGTCACCTGTGCTTTTGTCATTTTACCGGAGTCGCCCGGATGCGCGTAAATTTTAAGGGCGAAGACAATTTTTGAGGCACGTTCTACAGCTAATTTAATATTTTCGCTATTTCTGTACTGGACGATCTGGCTGCGGGCAGCTTCTAAAATTAATTCTCGATCGGGATCTTCGAGCAATGCCTCAAACCGATCGAAGTCTTCGCCCATTCCGAGTTGTACCAATGTCGTCGCTAGGGCGTGGGGATCGTTAGTCTCGATTTCTCGGGCAATTAAAGCTTTTTCGATGGCACGTTTTCGCTTCCGTTCTTCCCGGAACGAGAGAGGTTCGAGCGGTTGGCAGCCAAGTTCGAGCAAAGCGAAAAAATCGACTTGTCGCTCCCGAGATAGGGTTTGAAAAAGCTGGGGCAACTGGAGCAAGGAGCTTTCGAGGGCTTGGGCGATATTGCCGATCGATGCCTGAATTGCCCCCATAGGGGTATTAATTTCGTGGGCGACTCCTGCAATCAGTTGACCCAGAGATGCCATTTTTTCTGATTGGATCAGTTCGTCTTGGGTGGCTTGGAGTTCCTGCAACGTCCGGGCTAAATCTTCGTTGCGCTGCTGGAGTTCTTGTTCGGCTTGCTTGCGCTCGGTAATATCGTTGGAAATCGACAGCAGGCATTTTTCGCCGCGCAAGTCGATTTCTTCAGTAGAGAGTAAGGCCGTGCGAACTCGACCGGATTTCGTGCGAAACTCGAACTCGTAGTTACGTACTTCACCCTTTGTCGAGAGTAATTGGAATAGAGTGTGGCGATCGTCGGGATTGACCCAAAGATTCAGATCCAAGGCGGTACGTCCCATCACTTCTTCGGTCGTGTATCCGGTAATTTCGCAGAAAGCCTCGTTGACTTCGATATGTCGTCCGTTAGCGATCGTGGTAATCGTAATCGGATTGGGACTCGATCGAAACGCTTTGGCAAATTTTTCTTCCGAGAGGCGCAGGGCTTTTTGAGCCGACACCCGCTCGCTCATATTCCGCGCCACCCAAACCACCGACCCACCTATCATCGGGGAAATATTGGCACTAAACCAAGCCTCATCTTCCCCCACCGATAGCTGGTACTCGAAGATCGCCGTTTGGTGAGTCACTAAGGCGCGTCGAACCATACCAAACCAGATTTCGCTGGTGGTGGAGTCAAAAAAATTGTTGACAGTTTGGGTGACTAAATCGCCATAACGCTCGGAGCGAGCCGAATGGGTGGGTGCAACTTCGATATTGACAATCTGGTTGCCACGAACGTCGAGTACGAGCACGATATCGGTCATTGCTTCCAAGATGGCTCGCATTTTGCCTTCGGAGGTGAGAAGTTTCTCTTCAAGCAACTGGCGTTCGCTGAGTTCGTTTTCTAAGACGGTCCGAGCTTGAGCTATCTGCGCTTCGAGGTCGTCGGCTCGGTGCTTTCGAGCTTCGTACTCGCGGGCATTTCTCAGGGCGATCGCGCCAGTATCGCAGAGATATTGGATGACCTGCAAGCGCTGCGGGGTAAAGGCGGCAACTTCAAGGTCATTGTCGAGGTACGCAATGGCAACGAGGTCTTCGCCATCCATCAACGGTACGCAGGCAATCGAACGAGTTGGGTGGGTTTGGAAGTCGGCGGCATCAGATTCTCGACTCCGAGCAACGGTATCGTCCAAGACGATCGCCCGAGCATCGCCGATCGCGCGATCGATAATTGAGGTGGGAAGCTGGCTGGCGACGGCAACCGATGGCTCCAAGACGGGAGATTTTTCCTGTGTTGCCGAGGCGACGATCGACCACTGGTCGTTGGCTTCGAGCAGCAGGTAGCTCGATTTCGCCCCAGTCTTTTCGAGCAATGCCCCCACTAAAGACGTAAGAACTCGATCGAGATCGATTTCCCGAGATATTGCCTGACACGATTGCATGATGCTGGCAAAATCTCTCTCTTCTGGAATGCCAACTTGCGGATCGTTGACGGCATCGTTTTGGGTGTTGCGATCGATCTGACCCATGTTCTTGATGAAATGTAGAAATTATCTAGAAATTAGTGAGAAATTAGAACGAGCAAAAAAAATTAGCAGAAGCGGTCTCCGGCAGCAGGCAAAGTACTCTAGAGTTATCGTACAAGTTGGGAGATTTAATGGTGAGGCGGAGGATACGGAACGTTAAAATTTAGCCGTATCGTCGATGGTCGATCGTCAATGTTGCTCGCATCGATCGCGTGGATGCTATGGATGCCTCGGTGCAGCTTAACATCTGGAGTCGGCGATCTCCGCGAAGATCGACTGTGACTTAACAAATTGCGAGTCGCTTAAATCTTTTTGATTCAAGCTCGCGAAACGATCGCACCCGATGTCGATTTCAGATTCATTTCCATCACCGATGGAGTTTTGGGTGATGTAGCCGTCGCCGCTGTTGATTCAGATTGCTCGAGCTAACCCGAAAACGTTTTTCTCCCCTTGACCCTTTCCACCCCTTGCCCACCTTCACTCGCGTTCTACCGAATATGGCGGGTTGAGATAGATGCTTTCTTTCCCTTATGGCGTTGCCTGGTTAGGTCGAGATTGACTGGCACGCGATGCGGGTTCCGATCGCTCCTCCTCAATCTTCCCTCACGAGTTCAATGCGCGAGAGGCGATTTATTTTCACCATATTAATTATGACGGTTAATTTACGCTTGATGCGAACGATCCGAACGAGTCAAAAAAAGTCTCTCTCCTAAATTGGGAGGGAGACGATAAGTTGGAGCATGAAACTCTGATAAAATCCACAAAGATCGATGCGCTAAGTGGAACGGGCAAATTTAGGTCGGAACAAAGCTTTAATTAATAACCCTGCCGATTTGAGTTCTCCAGGAGAGGCTTGCCTGTCCCAACGGCCGGGGCGACAGAATAATAGTTCGATCAGGTGGCGTTCTCGATCGAGACTTAAGGAGTCGAAAAGCACAGTTAAAACCAATTGGTTGCCGACAATTTGGCGATCGCAGACTTGGGCGGGAATTTCTAAACCTTCTTCGAGAATTTCTAATTGGACGGGAGTGAGATCGAGCGCGTCCATCGGTTGTAATTGGCGATCGAGGATGACAGTGGCACTGACTTCAGATATCGTTTGAGTGGTTCCCAACCAAGCTTGTCCGTTCGCTTGCAAGCAGACCGGATATTCGAGTTGAAAATCGAGATAGGGACTCGATTGGGGAACGTCGATAAAACAGAGGATTGATAGCAAAATTAAAACCAGATTGTAGATCGCCCAAAAGTTCCCCAAGGAGTTGACGATCGCCCGATCTGCAAGCCCCAGTTGAGTAGAAATAAAACTGGGGACGATATCGATTTGCAGCCAGTTGAGGGTGAATCCCAAAATAGTGGCAATGGCAATAAAAACGAGCGGTGCGGCCAAACGATAGTGGAAGAGATAGCCCTGTTTGAAAATTCCCTTGGGCGTGACTTTAAATTTTTGAGCAAAAGGTCGAATTAGGGTATGAACGACTGTTGCCGACACGGGAAAAGCTTGGACGATCGCGTAAATATCGGCGACAAAAATAGATAGCGATCGACGATTTAGCCAGGAAAAGATAACAAAATTAATCAGGTAGCACGGTAAGAAGAAGTAAAACCATTCATCCACGCTTGCTCGCAGGGGGAGAATACCGAAAAAGTAATAGGCGATCGGTACGAGCAGAAATGCAATTCGAGTTAAATTGGCAAACCATTGAACGATCCCTTCAATGTGGCAAATTCTCTGCCGCAGTTTCAATCCTTGAATGGTGAGGGGGTTGACATTTAAAAATAAGCCTTGCAGGGTTCCCCGCGCCCATCGCTGTCTTTGAGATAAATACGCGGGCATACTTTCGGCAATCAAACCCGCACTCAAATTTTCGTCGAGATAGAGGACTTCATACCCCCGCGCGGACAGGCGGATGCTGGTATAGTAATCCTCGCAGAGGCTTTCGGTGACGAACCCCCCCGCTTCTTCGAGGGCGCTGCGACGGACAACGAAGGCACTGCCAGAACACACCACACTCCCGGCCCCATCTCGCATCAGTTGGTACTGACGGAAAAACATCTCGAATTCGTGGGGTAAAACGTCTTCGAGTCCCAGATTGCGGGCGACGATATCGCTGTTGTAGAAGCATTGATGGGTTTGTACCAACCCCACCGACGGTCTCTGAAAAAAGCCTGCCGTCCGTTCGATAAAGTTTTGAGTGGGAATGAAATCTGCATCTAAAACGACGATTAGATCTCCCTGAGTGCGATCGATCGCGTGGTTGAGGTTTCCGGCTTTGGCGTGGCGGTTGTCGGGACGGGTGATATACTCGCACCCCAATTCTCGGGCTAAGTCGGCAATTTCCGATCGCCGGGTATCGTCGAGAACGTAGATTTTTTTGCGGGAATAGTCGATCGCTTGGCAACCAATAATCGTCCGCCGTAAAACCACGGGAGGTTCGTCATAGGTGGGGATTAAAATATCGACGCTGGGCCCAAAACTTCCATCGAGAATCCCTTGGGACATGCGATCGGCTTCTCGGTGACGATTTTTCTCGCCGATGGTTAAAAATAAACGAATCGATTGCGTGGCGATTAAAAAGACTTCCATCAGTAAAAAACCAAGACTGAAAAAGCGATTGATGGAAGTTGATAAATCTAAGGTATAGAGAACTCGCCACAATAGATAGCGCAAAATCAGAGCGAGAAAACTGGCAACAATGAAGCCTCGGGCAATTCGGTTTTCTGGAGAAGTAACTCGCACTGTAATGCCGAGAATGACAAAAAGAATGGCGATCGGCATCCAGGCATGGACTTCCGGCGCAACGAGGGCTTGAAATAACTCGATTCCAGACTCAAACCCAATGGAAATCGGGTTGGGGAGATCGAAAATCTCGATCGCGTGGGTGACAAGAACCCCACACAAACCCAGTAGTCCAAAAATCCAGAATCGAGATCGGGACGTTTTGTGTTGGGGTTGCCGTTTTTGTGGGTAGATGAGTTGCCGATCGGACTTTGAAGGAGTCATATATTCTCCAGAAACTTTTCAGAATTCAAGAATTCAAGAAAAACGATTAAATGGTGTTTTTCTGGTATTTTTTATTGAATGAGACTCATTTGAAATGGATGTCATTTAAATTGAATCGCGACGATCGATAAATGATGATTTAGCAGACATTCCAAATTTTAAACATTCCAAATTTAAAAATGACGATCGCCTATCCTTCTCAATTAGGCGTTAGATATCCGATTTACTAATCTTAACAACTTTTTATTAAGATTTGCAACAGAGTTAAATTTACAGAATCGAGATCATTCTGCAAACGGAAATTTTTCGACTTCAAGTAAGCCGTTGCTTTACTGCTTTTATGTTGTAACGTCCTTATCTCGTCAGTGTCTTAAAGTCTCCTGAGTATCCCCTGAGAGTTTTTTCGCAGGTCAAATGATTTGCACGACGCGCAATCGATGTCAACAAATTTGACCGCGATAACCTATAATTGGAGTTTAGAAAAATTGAACGGCTCGAATCGTAAAACTCTTATCCTGAAAGGATTTAAGAGTTTCAAAATTGAGTTAGAGATCGAAAATCCAAAATACTTACTTCGTCAGGATTGTAGCCTTCTCGATCGAGATTTTGTCTAAACTCCAGCGTAAGCATTCAGGTGTCATGTACGAGAAAAAACGATGTAAGGGCGGGTTTAGCAATATCTTGGGAAACTTGCCCAAATTTGAAAGTCAAAACCCGCCCCTGCTCATTGTTACCCCAGCCGGATCTAAAATGGAACCTGAATCCTTACACTCCAGCGATAAGATTCAGGAAAAATAATTGAAAATAATTAAATAGAAGAAGTTCGATCGTCTTCAACCACGATCGCTGATTTACGACCAAAATCTATCTTTGACATCTACTATCTTTTAAGCAAACTATAGCTTACCCTTTAAATAAATACTCATAGATTGTAGCGATTTTATATCTAGAGTTTTTTCAGTATAGAATGATTGACAGTCAGCTTTTTGCTTTTTAATAATTAGATAAAATTAACGAACGCTCGATTAATAGATTGCAAAGCCTCAAATTATCGATAGCTTAAATAAAACGATCGCCGGGGTAGAGAATATATATTTCGAGAGAGATATATATTTCAACACAAGAACTACCTCTACCCGCACTCGATCGAACGCAAAGGAATAACAGAAAATTTTACTCTTCGTTATCGCTATCTTGAGAAGTCAAGAGGGGAATTTCGCTAATCGTCAACTCTTCAATGAGTTCGCGAGTGAGACCTTTTTCCTCGAGTTGCTCTAGGAGTTTGTCAAGCTGCCACCACACCAATCCGCTGCTGAGTAAAGCCGTCGGCAAGGAGATGAGATAGGCAACCGCAGGGGAGATGCCGAAAATGGTCAGACCCGAAGCGAGGAAAACGCACGCACCGATGGTGGCACCGAGGAACGGAAGCTGAAGTTGAGAGCCTCGCAGAGCCGCAAGCAAGCGACTGGAGCGGCTTTTCGACCACTCGCCAAGCGATCGTGCCACAGTGTAATAAATAGCTGTCCCGGAGGTCAGACCGATAAAAATGCCGGCCACCACGAGAAAATAAGGGGGTTGCGAATAATACATATTGATGTGTGAGTTGTGTCAGACTTTGTTGGGTTTTGTTAAGTTTAACGATCGACTCTTATGCGCTATAATACCAGTTTTCCTCGCTTTCCCTTAATAGTCTTTTAAGAAAGCCCCACTCAAACACCCACTCAAACACCCACTCAAACACCATCTCAACCCAGGGTGAAATCTCCAAAATCGATGGTGCTGACATCAATTTGCGCTAGAATGGCCAGGGTTTCTCCGGTGCTGGTGACGGCGATCGAGGTATCGCCGTTAACTTGCAAAATTGTCAAGTTCTCGAAGGTTAACCCCCCCGTCAAGACGATCGAATCCGTCCCGTTCTCGAAATCGGCGATCGTATCGGTTCCCCGACTTTGGGCCAAAATAAAGCGATCGCTTCCACTCCCGCCTACTAGACTATCGTTCCCAAAATCTCCGCTGAGGCGATCGTCTCCATCTCCTCCGGTTAAAGTATCGTCATTTTGCCCGCCAAATAAACTATCGTTACCCACCTCGCCCGAAAGTGCGTCGTTTTCGGTATTGCCAAATAAGATATCGTCATTTTGCCCGCCAGAAATCGTATCGTTTCCCAAATCTCCAACTAACAGGTCATTTTCCTCGTTGCCGAAGATTAAATCGTTATCTTGTCCGCCAAAAATGAGATCGACACCGGCATTACCGGATAACGTATCGTTGCCGGAATTGCCAAAAATCGTGTCATTTCCGCCGGAACCCGCCACCAAATCGTTTCCCGATAAAGCGGCAGCAACATCGTCACTATCGGGGAACGTCGCCGTATCGTCATTCTCGGTGAATACAACGATAAACCCATCTTCAACAACTGGGTTTGCCCCGGCTTCAAACGCGCCGATGTCGATTTGTCCGTCGTTGCGCAGCGCCCCCCGTCCGTCGGTGGTGATTCCCTCCACATTTCTCCCGGCATTAATGGCCGCACTGCCCGGTTCCAAGGCGCGGGTGAGGATATTGCCCCCATTATCTTGCAAGGGGCCCAGATTTGGATCGGCGATCGTCGCACTGGCGGTAATTCGAGTCTCTTCTATACCGCTACTGGTGGTTCCGGGAAACTGGAGATTGTTACCGCCGTCGGCGAGTTCGATGTTGGTTTGCTGGTTTGGGTTTTGAGGGTTTCCGGCGGTATTGTTAGCAACGATCGTATTGGTGAGGGTGACGGGACGATTGCGGCTGAAAATCGCCCCGCCTTCGCTGCCAGCGATGTTATCGGCGATCGTCGTATTGGTAATCTCCGTCAGGCTCGAGAGTCGCAGCGCCCCGCCGACCCCACCGCCATTGCCATCGTCGGCAACGTTCCCGGAAAAAGTACTGTTGGTCACGAACACTTCGGCGGTTTCAAAGGCAAACAAGCCACCCCCGCGATTGAGGACGCGATTGTTGGTAATGGTGGATCGATCGACGAACAACTGACCGTCGGTGTGCCAAATTGCGCCCCCTTGGGACTGGTCGGCCACATCGATAATTACTTCGTTGTCGATAAAGGTGCTGCCTTCGATGCGGGCAACATCGGGATCGTAGAGGAAGAAAAACACGCCCCCTCCCCGTCCGGCACTTCGATTGCCCTCGAACAGGCTATCTCGGACGAGAATTTGGCCGCCCGTCGCAGTATCGTTGCGATCGCTGGCCCCATCGACAAAAATCGCCCCGCCAAAGCCGTTGGGATTGGTGGTAGATGCGCCGGGAGTGGCATCATTTTGGACGAAGCGGGAGTCTTCCACGGTTAACCCGCTCAGGAGGTTGTAAACCGCGCCGCCGTTAACCCCTTGATTGTTGGTAAAGTCGGTATTTTGGATGGTGGTGGTATTGAAGGCGAAAATACTAATCGCGCCGCCGCTAAAACCATCGGTAGAGGTCGATCGATTGTTGTCAAACTGGCTATTGCGAATGGCGATTTCGCTGCGGGAATTAACGGCAATCGCCCCACCCTGTCCACCGGTATTATTCAGAAATTGGCTGTTTTCAATAACTAAATTATTTTGTCCCTCGGCAAACAGCGCCCCACCCCGTTCGCCCGAAAATCCATCGGCAACGGTCAAGTTTCGCAGGGTAAAATCCACCCCGGAAGCCACGCCGAACACTCGGCTGGAGTTGTTCCCGCTCAGGGTTAAACCCGCTGCATTCGCTCCGTCGATGGTGAGGGTTTTATCGATCTCGAGTTGCGCGCCATCGAGAGTAATCATTTGGTTCGCAAGACTGGCATCGAAGGCGATCGTATCTCCGGGTTGTGCGATCGCGATCGCCTCGCGCACAGATCCAGAACCGCCATTCGCGGCAGAGGTAACGGTAAGAGTTGGCATAGTTGCGGGTCAAAAAAGATGGAGAGGGTTTGGTGGGGACACTGCCTCTGTGTGTCCCCAATAGTCATCTCAAACCCCACCCCTTATTCTGATGTATCACAATTCGGAAACGCTTGGGAAGAGGGGCGAGAGTCGGGAAGCTGGGGGGGAGAAGATGACGCGGGGACGCGGGGAGGTTTGGAGGTGGGGGACACCGGAAAAATTTAGCCCCCCAAGCCTCCGAAACTCCCCAAGCAAACTCTCTACCTCAAAAAACACGGCAGCCTCCAGGCTACCGTGTCCGTAACTTGGCTCGCTCGCAACGAAGGAATTATTGAGGTTGTTCTCCTTCCCCTTCTTCGCCTTCGGCCGGTGGTGCCATCATTGCTTCTAACTCTTCCTGAGTCAGAGGCAAAAGTGCTTGCACTTGAAACGACAGGTTGAGCTTCGTTTCCGGCTGGCAGTTGGGCAGTACCCCTTGGGAATTCAACAAAACCGTCGGCGAGGAAACTTCGGCTTTCATATCGACGATGCGCAGCAGGGGTTGCAGCTTTTCGAGTTGAATGAGAATCAACCGAGTGCGATCGAAGTTACCTTCGAGTTCTACGTTGTAGATTTGGCGTTTGACTTGGTTGTTGGCATTCATCCCCAAGGACCCGTCATTCACCAGTTCGTACCCATCGGTTGAGGCAGCTTCTGGGGGTTGCGGCTCGAATTTGGTGAGTTTGGACTGGGCGAAAAACCCTTCGGTGCGATCGTCAATTTCCGCATAGTTGTCCTGTACGTAGGTCGGACAACCCAGCTCTTGCAGTTGCGCTCGAATTGCACCGACTGTGAGCTGGGGATTGCGACGCTCGATTTGCTGGTTGAGATCGAGCAGCAACGTGTCCAAATTGTTCGGACTGCTGAACATTCGCTGTACGTCGCTTTGCACGAGTTTCACCTCAGCAAGTTCTGCTTCGGCTTCTTCGATTTGCTGTTCGATTTCGCTTTGGCGAGCTAATTTCCCTTCCAGGTCGTCAATTTCCCGGCTTAAGGTTTGTCGTCTTTCCCAGGCGGGTTTGACGTAATTAATACCCAGCCACACAGATAATCCCAACCCTGCCGCTGCAATGAGCATTGCCAGGACTGGCGGGGTTAGGGTAATGCCGAATATGACGAACCCGGCAGCTTCTTGTTCTTCCGCCTCAGGGGAAAATTCATCGTAGGCCACGGTTAAATAACTCCTCTTTGCTGAAGTACTTGAATGCGATCGACCAGTCCTTGGGAACCTTTGCGCTGGAGTTCGGGCAAGAGTTCCGTTGCTGGGGTCGAACTGAGTTGGGTAGAAATCGTGAATTCTACCATCTGCTTGAATTCTCCCTCAAACCGCTCTTCGGAGGCTTGGACTTCTTGATTGGGATTGTCTACCAAGTTGGCTTCGAGCAGGCGAGTTTCGGACCCCTGCAAGAAGGAAGAACGCGCGAGCATCAGGGTAAAGTCGTTCACGTCGTTGAACGATCTCGCAAAGCCGCTCACGGTCAACGTTGAAGGCGGGGGAGCCGAAGGGGGAGCTTCGGGGTCGGCCGGTGCGGCCGCTGCTTCGTCGGTCTGTTCGATGTTGCTGATGCGCACCCCCGGAGGTACGCGGTCTCTCATGTCCTGCATCAGCGCCGACCAAGGCTTAATGTAGTTGAAAACGCTTGCGAGAGCATCGGTCTGCTTTTGCACCAAATCCATTTCGGTTCTGATTTGTTGCAGTCTCTGTTCGCTGGCAGCTACCACTCCGAGATCGTTTTCGAGCTTTGCTTTTTCGGCTTCGAGGGCGGGAATCTGGACTTGTTCCAAGACCACCCAAGCGCCGACCGTGGCTAGCAGGAATGCGACGGCAACCCCGCCTCCGGCAATCAGTGCGGCTTTACCGGGGATTTCGAGTTGCGGGCCCGAACGTTCGCGACCGCCACCAGACTCGGGAAGCGGCTCTCGATCGCTGAGAAAGTTAATGTCTATGCTGTACATGAGTCAATTGAATGTGAGAGTTATTGTTAGATTTGTGATTTTAGATTGTAGGTTTTAGGTGAGACCGAGCGCTTGCCGTTCTCGATGCCTTAAAATCTATTCTCGATCGACCCCGGCTTACACCTCCCTCATTCCTAAACCCAGTGCGATTCCCAATCCGGCTCGTTGCGACGACGGCATGGTATCTTCGTCCACATCTATTCCCAAACTCTCGACCGGATCGACTTGGCTGGTGGGCAAGCTCAACCGTTGGAAGAAAAATTCGTCGAGTTGCCCGATCGAACTTCCCGGACCGGCAAGAAAGAGCTGTGCCACTTCCAAGCCGTCGCTCTGATTGAGGTAAAAATCGATCGAGCGGCGGATTTCGTCGGCTAGCTCTCCTAAGACTCTCACCATGGCAGTGGTTCCGGGGTTCGTCCCTCCCATTGTACCCATGGTCATCCCATCGTTACTACTCACGGGAATGGTCATCCCTTGGAGCAGTTCGGTATTGCGGGAGGGGGGCAAGTTCATCGCCTGAGACAGAGCGCTTTGAATCTGGAACGTACCGATGGGAATGGTGCGGGAAAATTGGGGTACGCCATCGACGACCACGGCAATTTCGGTGCTGTCGAATTCTAAATCGGCCAGTACTGCCGCTTCCGATGGGGTGAATTGTTGCAGTTTATCTTGGATGGTGCGCAGCAAGGAAAAGCTGGTAACTTCGATTACATCGAGATCGAGTCCGGCTTCTTGGAAGGTGGTGATGTAACTGTCGGTAATTTCTTTGCGGGTGGCCACCAGCAGCACTTGCACTTTTTCGATGTCGTCTTCGTCGAGAACGGAACCGAGCTTTTGATAGTCTACATCGGCTTCTTCTCGGGGGAAGGGGAGATAGAGTCCCGCTTCTTGGTTGATGTAGTCGCGCAGTTCGTTGGCATCGTTGAGTTCGGCCGGGACGGGAACCAACCGAATTACCGACTCTCGACCGGGGATGGCGGTGGCGATGTTTTTGACCTTAATTTTATTTTGGCTCAAAATCCGATCGATTAACTCCGCCATGGCGGGCTGGTCGATAATTTGACCGTCCTCAAAAATGCCTTCGGGGACTTCCTCGGAGATAAATTGCGCCACTTTAAAACTCTGACGCTGCTTTTGCAGTTGAATCACATTGATGCGATCGGGTGCAATTTCGATGCCAATTCCCTTTTTCGATTTGGAAAACAGGTTCTTAACGAAGTTAACCACGGCTGTTCCTTAGCTGTTCCTTTAAGGTAGATCGATCGGATATTTCCCGCACCCGCTCGCCTCGTCCCCAACTTAGTCCGTCACTTCAGTCTAAATCCGCATCCAACTCAGTCAAGGGGCGATCGGAGCGATATCAATAAGTTTAGCGGTTGATTTACGCGATCGGCGATAGGATAAAACAGTTTACTCGATCTTGCGGGGAGGGGTGGGTTAGATGAATCGACTCAAATGCTTGCAGCGCTGGGCACTCGGGTTATTTTTGGGAATGGCGATCGCCGGACTGGCCAGTTGCGCGTTTGGGGGCGATCGCACTTCGGAAAACTCGTCGATCGAATTTTGGACGATGCAGCTTCAGCCCCAGTTTACCGAGTATTTTGATGATGCGATCGCCAATTTCGAAGCCGATCGCCCTCCCACTCGGATTACTTGGGTCGATGTGCCCTGGTCGGCAATGGAACGGAAAATCCTCGCGTCTGTCTCCGCCCGTACCGCCCCGGATGTGGTGAACCTGAATCCGAATTTTGCCTCCTTGCTGGCCGGTCGCAATGCCTGGTTGGATTTGCAAGCGACCGTTCCGGAGGTCGCGCGCGAATTGTATTGGTCTAATCTCTGGCAGGCAAGTGTTTTAGGCGATCGGACTTTCGGTATCCCCTGGTACGTCACCACCCGCATCACCATCTACAATACCGATCTTTTGCGCGCTGCCGGGATCGAAACTCCTCCTACCACCTATGCCGAATTGGCAGATTTTGCCCGCCAGGTGAAGGAGAAAACGGGGAAATACGCCTTCTTTGCCACGGTAGTTCCAGAAGATTCTGGGGAGGTTTTGGAATCGTTGGTGCAGATGGGGATGGAGTTAATCGACGCGAACGGACAAGCGGCGTTTAATACCCCCGAAGGTAAGGCGGCATTTGGCTACTGGGTGGATTTGTACCAGCAAGAACTCCTGCCCCGAGAAGCCCTGACTCAAGGACACCGACGGGCGATCGAACTGTATCAGGCGGGGGAAGTGGCACTGCTGGCTTCCGGACCGCAATTTTTACAGACGATCGCCCAAAATGCCCCGACGATTGCCCAGGTTTCGGAGGTTGCCCCCCAAATTGTCGGTCAAACCGGGAAAAAAAGCGTGGCGGTGATGAATTTAGTCATCCCTCGGGATACGGACAAACCGGATGCAGCGATCGCCTGGGCGTTATATATTACCAACCCCGAGAACCAACTCGCTTTCGCCAAACTCACCAATACCCTGCCCTCCACCCGAGAATCCCTCGACGATCCCTATTTCCAAACCCTTCCCCCGGAGAGTTCGCCAGTGGATGTGGCGCGGCTGGTGAGTGCGAGTCAATTGCCCGATGCCCAAGTATTGGTTCCGCCGATGAAAGATATCGATCGCTTGCAGCAGATTCTCTACGATAATTTGCAAGCGGCAATGTTGAATCAGAAAAGTGTTGACGCGGCCCTCTCGGATGCGGAGGAGGCGTGGAATCGTTTGAGTTGACTGATTCAAGAGAGCATTCAGCACTCAGCTATCAGCTTTTGAAGACAATGCATTCAGCTATTGCTTGAATCGAAGTTCTCGCTCAAACGTGGAATTTGGAGTCTGTGGCACGATAATCCGTTAAGGTTTTAGATTTTGGAACTTAACACTAACTGATGGCTGACGGCTGATGGCTGAATACTTACACCTGTTATCTGAAATAGTTTACGAATCTGGTCTTCTCAGACAGGTTGATTCTCTCTATTTTGATGAAGATATGGATAGTTGTACGTCGATCGTACTAACCTTCCAACATCGAATTTTTACGATAACTGCCATAGCATCTGATGATACGATCGAACTTTACTCGGGCAATTCCTATTTAGCAAATGGCGATCGGTTAATTTCAAAAACCGAAAAAGAGCCTTGGTGTCAAGCCATTGGTAAACGAATTATCTGGGCTTGGAGTTTGACGAACCAGCAAGGATATGAAGATAGCCTACAGTTTCATTTTTCTAAAATCGATCGAGACTCATCAAGTATCGATTCAGAGGAAGATATCCTGATTCAGTTAATCGTAGTTGCATCATCTCTAGAAACTTATTGGCTTCTCAAAGCTTCATAAACTCATAATTTTTTAGAGCTGATATTATGTATCGATTGTTAACAACGAGTAAAAGAATATGAAAACTATCCCGATCGACAACACCGAATTCACCTCAGACACTTCTAAAATTATTTAAAAATCAAATCAATAAAAACATAAAAAATTAAAAGTAAGCATCCAGCCGTCAGCCATCAGCTAATTTTAAGTCCGTAAAGCCAGAATTTCGTAAGGATTCTCGTACTGTAGACTCTAAATTATCCGAGAAAGCGAGAACTTCGATTTAACCAAATGCTGAGTGTATTTTCGTTTCGATTGCTGACAGCTGATAGCTTAATGCTTACAATCAAAACAAAAAGGTCAGATGAATAATACCTAACCTTTTATCCGATAAAAAAGAGAGTTCGATCGCATTCGGTGAATTCTACGATTCCTCTCAAAAAGCGGAATTAAATATCCAAATCTATCAAATTCAACTTCGGTCCGTAGGTTTCGATGAATTCTCGGCGGGGGGCAACTCGATCGCCCATTAACACGGTGAAAATGCGATCGGCTTCGGCGGCATCCTCGATTTCCACCCGCTTCATCATCCGGGTTTCTGGGTTCATCGTCGTATCCCACAATTGAGCGGGCATCATTTCACCCAATCCCTTAAACCGCTGAATCGTGTAATTGGCATTCTCTGGGAACTGGGCAATTTGGGCTTGCAAGTCCCGATCGCTATAGCAGTAGTAATGGTTCCGCCCGCGCTCGAGTTTGTACAACGGCGGACAGGCAATATAAATGTAGCCCTGGTCTACCAACTCCCGCTGATAGCGATAGAAGAACGTCAGTAACAGGGTGCGGATGTGCGCCCCGTCTACGTCCGCGTCGGTGTTGTGGGCGCAGAGTCCCCCAGTACCGCAGACGAAGTTTTCGTCATCCTCTACGGAGAAATCGTAAACGTATTCGCCTACGGGTTCGATTTCCCGAACGCTGACCACTTTCAACCCCATTAAATCTTGCCCGATGGGGAGATATTCTTGGGGTTGTCGTCGGGGACGGGACAGATGGGCTTCGATATTCGCCGCATTGTGATGTCGCCGCCAAATGCTGCGGAAATGCTCGAGTTGGTCTTTCCCAGCAATCCGGACGGTGTAGTGGGGTCGCCGTCCTTTGGTGCGGGCGCGAGAGGTAGGAGAAGGTTGATGGTATCCCGTCCCAGCCACTACACCCAGTTGTCCCAACAGATACAGGAGACCGTCCTTGAGAGTTTGCGAGGCGGTGGTGATAATTAAACTATCGCGATCGATCGTCCCATCCCCCAGGAAGTAGCCTTCGAGGAATGCCAGTTGTAGTTTCTCGGATAGGCTAAACACCAAATCGGGGATTTTCTTCTCGTGCGATCGCTTGTTGAGTTCCCACGCCCGCATCAGTCGCGCCGCCGGGACGCTGCTAAAGCAGAGTTCGGAATACTTGCCTCGGGCTTCGTCGGAGTGACAGCGCGGTGTTTCCCCAAACAGTTTTTCGATGGTTTTGGTGAGGGGTTCGATAAACTTTTCCCCGCGCCGCCCCATGTAGAGTTTGATATGGTGGTTGCTCTGGACTCCTTGGGCGACGTACCAGCCGACGAACCACATCAAGTCTTTGGTAATGGGTAGGTAGCGATCGAAGGCTTTGTCGGGATGCGATCGGGGGACGAGTTTCACGTTTTCTCCCAGTTTCGCCAATTCCCGATTGGTGAGTTCGTCGATGGGTTTGATGCAACTCACTTCGCGCCAACTGGCATTTTTATTCTTGTCGTTTTTCGACAGGTACTTGCTAATCCGGGCGGGCAACTGGCGATAAGTAATGCTTTCCTCCCAGCCAATTTCTTCTAAGTAGGTGAGGAAATGGGGCAATATCGGGCGCTTGAGTCCCCGTTCCCAATTCCCGATCGTGCCGCCGTGTTTGACGTTACACGACACCGCCACTTGATTGAGGGTAACCCCTGCCGATTGCCGTTGGGCGATGAGTTGCTGCCACATTTCCGGATTCAGTTCGATGCGGGGTTCGCTCCACTGACTCGGTTGCGATACCCGCGCCAACACCCGCTCTTTAGCAATTCGGCGCACGTCTTCCCCCTGAACGTAGAGGGCGTGGGTTTCGTCGAACTGGCAGAAGGTTTGCAACAAGTCGATCCGCTTGGGACTTTTGGCGGGACGGGGAAGGTGATGGCTGGCGACGAGAATGTCGTTGGGTTGTACTTCGTTGCCTTTTTTAAGTTTTACCCCATCGTTTTCGTAGACGAAGACGCTGTGGGAGGAGGTCACTTTAATCGTGCGATTGTACCGAGTGACGATTTCGTACATCGGTTCTTCGTGGGGGTGACGAATCACCGCTTTCAGGGGGCGGAACCGGGTAGCTTTGGTTTGGGGATCGAAGGAAATCACTTGGTAGCGATCGGGATCGCGCCGTCCTTCCACGCAGTCGTCGATGAAATCGCCGATGTTGACAAATTCTGTTTGTCCCGAGTCTTTCTGCACCAGCGTGGGTTCGTCTCCCGCCACGCTCATAATCACGATTCGGTGATAGCGCAATTGCTCGGCATCGAATTCTTCCCCTTTAATCCCCAATCCCAGAGCGGTAATCAGGGACTGAATTTCATTATTCTTGTAGATTTTGCTGTCGTCGGTTTTCTCGATGTTGAGGATTTTTCCGCGCAGGGGGAGAATTGCTTGGAAGCGGCGATCGCGTCCTTGTTTGGCGCTGTTGTGGACGAAGACACCGCAACTGAGGGCGAAGTTGTGGGTGTTGGGGACTTCGATATCGAATACGTCCTCCCGATAGTCGAGATGTTCGACGGAGACGACTCGGTGATTGTAGTTGCGAACGGCCTGCCGCGCCCGCAAATCGTCGCCACCAAAGTAGCGATCGCAAAAGGTTTTGTAGGTGAGAATCGACTTATCTTTCTGGCGGCGGCGATAGTCTTCGTAAATTTTGAAATCAAAGTAGCCCAGTTGCCGTAAAACTTCCCGCAGGGTTTCGATGGTTTTGCGATAGTAAGTGCGATCGAGCGCCTCGCGACGCTTCGCCCGGAACTCTCGCGTCCACTGTTCTTTGGTTTTCTCCCGCCGCCATTCGAGCAACTCTTCATCTTGCCATTGGGCTTTAGCTGTCTCGGAATAAACTTCCCGCAGTTCGGGATTCTCTTCAAAATACGTCCGCACTCGTTCTGCTTGGACTTGACGATTTGTTTCGTCGCTCCAATATTCTTCTTGAGCTTTGTTTAACTGCTCCCGATTTGCAAGGCGGTATTCTTCGTTGCTCTCGTAAAACTCCCGCCACTTCTGCCCCATATAGGCTTTATAATTTTCATCCTCCCACTGCACTTTGGCTTGTTCGGAGAGAAGTTCGCGGGTACGGGGGTCTTGCATCCGCTCGCTCATCATTGACCGAAATTCCGCACTTTGATGGATTTGGCGGCTTTTTTCGATAACGTCGGGACGGTGGAGGGTTTTCTCTAAATTCTTGCGGTGCAATGCCAGGTGCTCGTCTGCTGGCAATCGCTGAATGTTGGTCGGATCGTTATTGCGCTTGTTGAAATCGACGTGGTGGCGGTGGTTGCCATCGGCAGCGCGATAGACTCCCCGCGCGAGGTTATAGAAGTCGGCGAGCAAATGGGTGTAAATCCAGCGATCGGTTCCGGGACTCCACGCCATCTCGTAACCATCGAGTCCCTGTCCCTTCTCGTTCTTCTGAGATACCTGCCGATACAGCGGCATCAGGGAATCCTCGGGAGTCAGCAACTCAGCGGCTTTATACGTCCCATCGCGCAACATGAAAGGGTGATCGGGGGTACAAATAATACTCTCCCCGTTATCGAGGGTGACTTTCACCAATTCGGCATTGGCTTTGGTCATCCGAGCGTTAATAATCCGCTCGATCGCCACTTTCCCGTCCGGGCGCATGGTGTAGCAGTAATGTTCTTTCCCTTGGGACTGCTCCTCAACAATCTTTTCGATAGGTATTTCACGACCATCAGCTAAAGAAACATAAGTATTTCTTATTAAACAACCGCCCGCGGAATCTCCTTCCACGAGAAATATCTCCGATTCTGAGGGGTCTTTAGAGCTGCAATCCGCCAGTTTTCCGGGCAATGTAGAGGATTCGAGGACGGATTTGCGGCGCACCAATTCCCGCGCTCGTCGGGCAGCTTCTGCGGCGTTAAAAGCTTGAATTGCTTTTTCTAAAATAGAATCGCCGACATTGGGATTAAAGTCGAGATATTCCGTGAGAACTTCCCCCACGAGGGAATCGACAATTCCCCGAACTTCGGTATTGCCGAGTTTAGTTTTGGTTTGTCCTTCAAATTCGGGATCGGGGACTTTCACGGAAATCACCCCGGTCAACCCTTCCCTAATATTTTCGCCGCCGAGGTTGGAATCGTTCTCTTTGAGTTTGTTGCGCTTGCGGGCCACCGAATTCATCGTCCGCGTCAGCACCGTTTTCAATCCTTCGAGGTGGGTTCCCCCATCTACAGTGCGGATATTGTTGGCAAAACCGAGCAAATTATCGCTAAAGGCATCGATACACCATTGCAAGGCGGCTTCCACCTGCACGTTGTTGCGTTCGCCGGAAATATAGATAATCTCTTCGTGGAGAGGGTCTTTCTCCCGGTTCATGTACTCGACGTATTCCCGAATGCCGCCTTCGTAGTAGTAGGTTTCGACTTTGGGTTCGTCAGTACCGAGCAATGCCAAACGGCGATCGCTCAAGGTAATCTTCACCCCGGCATTTAAATAGGCCAGTTCCCGAATTCGACGGGCGATCGTATCGTAATCGAACTCGATGCCTGTGGTAAAAATATCGATATCGGGCATGAACTTCACCGAAGTCCCGGTGCGGCCTTTCTCTTTACTCGACTTCACTTGCAAGTCGGCAGCCGGCTTTCCCCGTTCGTAGCGCTGGAGATGCTCCTTCTTATCTCGCCAAACCGTGACTTCTACCCACTCGGAGAGAGCATTAACCACGGAAACGCCAACCCCGTGCAATCCCCCCGACACTTTATAACCGCCACCACCAAATTTTCCTCCGGCGTGGAGGACGGTCATCACGGTTTCTAGAGCTGATTTCCCGGTTTTGGAGTGAACGTCTGTGGGAATGCCGCGACCGTTATCGGTAACGACGACGGAACCCTCGGCGTTTAAATCCACTTCGATGTGGGTACAGTAACCCGCGAGCGCTTCGTCGATGGAGTTATCGACGACTTCGTAGACGAGATGGTGCAATCCTCGCGGCCCCGTGGAGCCAATGTACATCCCCGGACGTTTGCGGACGGCTTCTAAACCCTCTAAAACTTGAATCTGATCGGCACCGTAACTGCTGGTCATAACAACTTTCTCCATCTGTGGGGCTAGAAACGCCGCATAAGTCTAGCGATGACAAAAATATCCCAAATTCTAACACAAAAAGGTTAGTGGCGATTTTAGAGGGCTTCCGGTGAAAATTCAGAAGGGGGTTGCACCCTCTTCAATTTTTAGATTTCTCAATACAATTTACGAACAAAAGTAAAGTAGGTTGTCAACGACTTCGGTGCGATCTCGCAAATACTGTAATAGTGAGGGTTCGACAACAGCAGCGATCGTTTCTTCAACTTCTCGATTCTCGAGTCTGTATGTCATCGAGTCGCTGTACTCTGGGTGGGGAACCATCACTGCCAAAATGCCCATTAGACCCGATCGCACCTGTCGCCATTTCTCTTGTATGTCGTCACCCGATAGCGGATGCAAAGCCTCGATCGCACGAACAGCGCCTTGTTTTAACCCTTCGACGTGGGTTCCTCCATGAATAGTGCGTGTTTGGTTGGCGAAGCTAGTAATGTGGAGCGCGTCGTACAATTCACGATCGGGATGGAAACGTTCTCCGAATGCTTGTCCGAAAATTGCGGTACAGGAGAAAGAGTGCAGGATATGTCTATATTTTACCTCGGAAGCGGCGTACCAGCGCAGTGCCACTTCGATTTGTAGGCGATCGCACTGGGTTTTAATGTGAAAGATATCCGATGCTAGAGTCAGACTGGCATTGACCCCAGTTAAATAATCGGCGATGCCGTTGGGGTAATAGAAGGTGTCGATATGCGGCGTTCTGCCGATACGTTCTAAGTGGCGATCGCGCAGAACCACTTGCAACTCCGGATTGAGATAGGCGAGTTCGTGCAACCGAACGGCTAACAACGTCGAATCGAAGCGGGTTGCGGTCAGTATTTGCGGATCGGGTTTAAATGCGATCGAAGTTCCCCAACGGTTTTCCCGATTGGGTGTCACTTGCAGGGTTGTTACCGTTTCCCCGCGTTCGTAGCGTTGGAAAAATTGCTTTTGTTCCTGCCAAACTGTTGCTTCCAGCCATTCCGATAAGGCATTGACGATGGTAACGCCACCACCACGCAAACTGCCGTCAATTTTGTATAAATGTTTATATGGATCGAGACCTCCAGTCCAAAGCCGGGTCATTATCGATTCTAGAAACACCTTACCCGTTTTCAGATAAATATCGGTAGGAATGCCGCGACCGTTATCGGTGACAACGACGGAACCATCAGCATTCAAATCCACCTCAATCTGAGTACACTCTCCCGATATCGCTTCTTCAACGGCATTATCCAGTACGATATCGAGCAGACAATGCAATCCCTACAATCCCGTACTACCGAGGTACATCCTCGGTCGTCTGCGAACGGCCTCCAAACCCGGCAAGATTTCGATGTCATCAGCACTGTAGTTACTCGCCATCGCCACGTTCTCCATTTTGTGTCTAGAAGCACCGCGTATGTCCAACGATGAAAAAAATATCATAAAGGCTAACACAAAAAGGTTGGTGCCGACTTTAGAGGGCTTCTGGTCAAAGTTGAGAGTAGGGTTACATCCTCTAAAATTATGCCGAAAATCCGAAGACAACTGAGCCTGTTCGTCCCCGAACCCGAGCGATCGCAAATCGACGCTGTTCGACGCAAGTTCGATCCGAAGCAGTACTCCATCTGATTCACACTTAAACGTGTTAGTCAGGTCTTTACTGCAAGACAGCGTAACTCAGAAGTAAAATTCCCTGCTTTTCCAATCGCGAATCGAGCAATTGCAGAGGCAGCGCACCACCATCTTCAGAATTTAGATCGTTGAAGAAGGTTTTCTGAGAAGTCCCCCCAACTAAGGTGGGATGTACTAAAAGATGGAGTTCGTCAACCAGTCCGCCTCTTAACAACACTCCGTTTAGAGTCCCTCCACTATCAACACGGATGACAGAGATTCCAAACTCAACATTGAGCACTTCCAAGGCTCGATCGAAGTCTACCCGATCGGCTCCAGCTTCTATTATCTTGATACCAGTACGAGTTAGATATTCAAGATGCTCGGGAGGTGTCTTCTTCGTACACAACGAAATAAAATCTTTCCAGTAGGGTTGTTGTCGCCAATAGTGCCAGCTTTTGAGCCTCCCGCGACTATCGGTGACGACGAGAATCGGACGGACATCGTCTGCATTCGGTGTCGCTGTTTGGACTTTGGTTCGATCGTCTTTAGGAATTTCATCTGGCGCGTTGAGTAAAGTATCGCAACCCACCACAGTTGCGTTTTCACCCCATTGTTGTGCCAGTGAATAGAAAAGACCCATATCAACTGCAAAACCTCCAGTCCGACCGTCTAAACTGGCTGCATTGTAAAGAATCACTTTAGGTTTCATACCGTTATCTCCTATTCGCTCGATCGTCTAAGTCCTTCTGGTTATGCGTTATCCCTGAGAATATGAGGCAATGTTTTTAGACACCAAGCCAAAAGATTAAGTTCCATTCATCAGATTAGCTCGAGTGTGACGATTAGGGATGGAGACCACAAGTACGAGTTGATGTAGACGATCGAGAAAACAGATTCTTTCCATTCCCCATCCCCACAATACTTATTACCAATCCAAACTCAAAAGGATTTAGATCGATTTCTTCCCTGAGAGTAAATAGGTCGTCATCAATCCTTTCCCTTTGACTTCGATCTCGCCGCGTTTCTCAAACACGTATTTGTGTTTTAAGCATTGATAGGTGGTTTCGGTCACTTGAATTTTGTCGGGAATACCATGAGATTCCATCCGACTGGCAGTATTAACGGCATCTCCCCACAGGTCGTATATAAATTTTTTCGTGCCGATGACTCCCGCGACGACCGAACCGGTATTGATGCCGATGCGAATACTCAAATTTTCCCCGAGTTGGCGGCGAAATCGATCGATTTGAGCTTGCATCTCGAGTGCCATATCGGCGATCGCCTCACCACTATCTTCTCTGGGAATGGGTAATCCTCCCGCAACCATATAACTATCGCCGATAGTTTTAATTTTCTCTAAGTCATATTTTTGGGAGAGGCGATCGAACTCGGAGAAAATATCGTTGAGTAAGTTGACTAAATCTTTAGGTGAAGTGCGCGAGGAGAGTTGGGTAAAGCCGACTATATCGGCAAATAAAATCGTCACCTCCGAAAATCCATCGGCAATATTATTTTGCCCTTTTTTCAATCGTTCGGCGATCGGTTCGGGTAAGACGTTGAGTAACAGGCGATCGGATTTTTCTCGCTCGTTTCGCAGGCAATTCTCAGTTTGCTGGCGAAACTGAATTTCGCGATTGACCCGGTCGAACATATCGCAAAAGGCTTGCATCACTTCTCCAAGTTCGTCTTGACGATCGAGGGAAATCGAACAGAACTCAGCCGGTGCTTCTTTGCCTTGACTGAGAAGTTCAGCGGCGAGGTTGAGATTATCCCGAAGTTTTAATATCGGCACGATAACCGTTGACCCGAGAATCAGAACAGTCGAAAACGTGACAAATACGGAAATAATCAGAATTAAGCCCGCAATTCGCAAGGCAAATCCATAGAGTTCGGGTTGAATTGAGGAGGCATTGTGACGGACGATAAAAATATATTCAACGCCTAGATTTTGTGCCGACCACACCACATCATATCGATTGCCATCCCAACGGCGAACGCAAACAAAACAATCTAAATCTGGAATATCGGCAAATTCTAGCTTGGGAGATTCGCCAAATTCACCGAGGTCTTCACCATCACTTCTCAAAACAGAAACACCGAGAACGATCGGTTTTTCGAGGAGAGTTTCGACGGTTTCAACCAGCTTACTCTCATCGTACATGCCCTGTCGAACCAGGCGAATTGTCGTGGAGATCGAGGCTTCGGAAACTTCTTCGAGTTGTAAGAGTAATTCGTCTTTTCGTCGTGAGTAGGATGGAATGAAAATAATGATTTCGATTGCGAGAATACTAATCCAAATCCACCAGGTTATTTTGCGAGATAATCGAGATTGGAACAAACTTAACAGGGTAGAAAGTTTGAAAGACATTATAGGGTTCCTTTTGCAGAGAAAATCTATCTCCCTGATGTTTGATAATGATGTTCGATGGTTAGATGTTGAATGCTAAGCTCGAGGTTTAAAGCAGCAATCGGTAAGTAGATGCAGTTGATAGTTCCCGATGAATAACAGACTGCTTCGAGCCTTCGAGCCTTAAAGCTTGTAACTTTGAAGAATTGAGCCTTGAAACCTAGACACTTGAAACTTCGATTATCTCTCTACCCAGTTTGTTTTGGGAACTTAATCCAAACAATTATCCAATATAACTACCCAGTATAACTAACTCACACGACGATCGAACATTAAAGGATTTCAACCTTCGAGGAAATAGGATAAAAGTTGCCGGAACGGGGATGGCATCTTGTTCGATCGTATAATCGTGGGTGACGCGCAGGTCGTCCAATCCTTCAATGCGATCGAGCTTCTCGAATGGTTCGCTCGAAAGGCGCGACACATTCCATAATGCACCCCCAATACCGATGCAAAGCAAAATTGTTAGCATCAAGACGATTCGCCGATCGAGAAGATTAGACGCAGCTTGTCAGAACACCCAAATAAACTGGTGAATGAATCACTCCGATCGCAATTGAGATCTAACTACATCTATGTTTATTTATCGGTCAATTGTCAGGTCTGTCCGTAAACATTGGTAAATTTATCCCAGCCCGTGGCGATCGATCTCTATATTAACCAGAGAGCAAATTCGGAGAAAATAACGACGGAGGGGAAATCCGATGTCGAAAAGATCGTGACCCACACCTACGACTACATTATTGTCGGTGCCGGATCGGCTGGTTGCGTGCTGGCTAACCGCCTGACGGAAAATCCGCAAACCCGCGTCTTGTTGCTCGAAGCCGGACCGCGCGATCGCCGTCTGGAAATCCACATTCCGGCGGCGTTCTCGCAACTATTCCGCACGGAATGCGATTGGGCCTACCAAACCGAACCGCAGCGGCAATTGGGCGATCGCTCTGTGTATTGGCCTCGAGGTAAAGTTCTCGGGGGTAGCAGTTCCCTTAATGCCAGCATTTACATTCGCGGACACCGTTGGGACTACGACTTCTGGCAGGAATCGGGCAACTCCGGCTGGGGATTTGATGACTTGCTACCCTACTTTAAAAAGGCGGACGGACTCCTCAATCCGACCCACCGACCCTATACCAACCCACTCTCCGATCGTTTGATTGCGGCAGCGCGATCGACGGGCCTATCTTACCTGGACGATTTGAATACCCCAGAACCCGAAGGCGTTGGCTACTACCAAGTCACCCAAAAACGCGGTCGGCGCAATAGCACGGCAGCCGCTTATCTGGTCCCTTGCCGCCACCGGAACAATCTCGCGATCCTGACGGGCGCGCGGGTCACTCGCCTGTTGTGGGAGGGGAGGCGGGCGGTGGGGGTGGAATTCCAGCACGATTCTGGTTCGATCGAAAATGCGAAGACTCGACGAGAAGTAATTCTGTGCGGGGGAACGGTGAATTCTCCCCAACTGTTGATGCTTTCTGGAGTTGGGGCGGGCGATCGCCTGCAAGCCTTGGGCATTCCGGTGGTGGTGGATTTGCCAGGAGTCGGTCGAAACCTGCAAGACCACTTGGTAGCTGGGGTGTTGTCTGAATGCACTCAGCGGATTTCGCTCGATCGCGCCAATACCCCCCTCAATTTACTCAAATACTTTCTCTTCGGACGCGGCCCCCTGACCTCAAATGTGGCAGAAGCCGGGGGATTTATCAAAACGCGCCCGGATTTACCCCGCCCGGATTTACAGCTTCATTTTGCCCCGGCCTATTTTCTCAACCACGGATTTACCAAACCCGACGGATATGGGTTTACTTTAGGTGCAACTCCCTTACGTCCCCAAAGTCGCGGCTATATCGATCTGCACTCCCCCAATCCGATGGATGCGCCAATTATCCAACCCAACTACCTCAGTACCGAAGCGGATTGGCAGGTGTTGCGATCGGGGATTCTCCGATGCCGCCAAATTCTTCAGGCTGCGGCTTTCGATGACGCGCGCGGTGCAGAATTTTTACCGGGGATAAATGCTAAAAGCGATCGAGAAATCGACGAGTACATTCGCGATCGGACCGAAACGCTCTACCATCCCGTGGGAACCTGCAAAATGGGGAACGATCGCGCGGCTGTGGTGAACGATCGGCTTCAGGTTCTCGGTACTGAAGGCTTGCGGGTGGTGGATGCGTCCATTATGCCGACGATCGCCAGTGGAAATACTAACGCACCCACAATTGCGATCGCCGAAAAAGCGGCTGATACGATCGTCGGCGATCGCAAATGAGAAAGCTCTAAGCGAGTCTGAGCAGTTCCACATCAAAAATCAGCGTGGCATTAGGAGGAATGACACCACCCGCACCTCGCGCGCCGTAGCCGAGTTCGGGGGGAATAATAAATTGGAAGCGATCGCCAACTTTCATCAGCGCCACGCCTTCATCCCATCCCTTAATCACCCGACCCGCGCCGAGTTTGAACGAAAAAGGCTGGTTGCGATCGCGGGAACTATCGAATTTGGTTCCGTCTTCGAGGGTGCCAGTGTAATGAACGTAAACCGTCTGACCCGGTTGAGCCTGCGCGCCATCGCCTTCGACGAGTTTGACGTATCCCAGACCGGAATCTGTAGTGATAACTTCTTCCATTTCGCTGTCGGTATCCTCTTCGGAGGCAATGGTGGATGGTTCGGACTCAGAGGCGAGGTCTTCACTCGGGGTTTCTGGTATTTCCCGATCTGCGGTCTGAGCGATGGATGTATTTTCCGTGGCGATCGTGGTCTGTTCTCGACCGGAGAGCTGAGTGATAACGATGAATACACTACAGACAATTAGAACCGCCAGACTAATTAGAATGGTTCGCAAAACCGATCCTCCCTTCTGAAAGTCAACTCACGAACAACCATCCTACCATTATCGGGATTCAGCTAGAGCTACACCCGATCTGTGCGTCGATCGCGCGACTGCTAACTCTGTCACTTCTCGTCCTATCGCCAGCGCTTATTTTCTAGTTCGCGCATTTGACGTTCGAGGCGATCGATCCGACCGCGCAACTCATCGACTTCTTTTTGCCGGGATACGCCTAAATCTTGCATGGCATTGCGAAGCTGCCGTTCTGCATATTCCTTTACGTTTCCCTGTTCGGATTCGATCTGATCCATCAGTTCGTCTACGAAATTCGTAGCTTGTTCGGGGTTGAGGGTTCCCTCTCGAACCAGTCGATCGCTGACTTCTTTGAGCTTATCGGCCACGAGGGAGGTTGTGCCAATGCCGAACATGAGTAGTTGTTTGACGATATCGTTGCTATCCATGAAGCGTTCTCGTAAAGGAATATCTTGCGGAAATGGCGATCGGCCCGAACGCATCGGATCGGCAGGTACTTCCCTCGAGTGCGATCGCGTTGTCCGAACTCTCAAAGCACGCACCGTCGTAGATGTGCGTTCGTTCCCATCTATTGTGCATCTTAGCGTGTTGGGTTTGGAGCTGAACTTTGGGGATTACCGATCGCTTAACGTTCGGCATTAGATAATAGTCAGAGATTCTGACTCCCGATTTTAGGTGTGTCTTTCTTGTGTGCGCGCGATCGTGCAGGTGCGATCTGGGATCGCTACATTTACCATCTTCAGATAGATACAGTTTTCCGCCCGAGTAGTGTAATCTGCGAACTGGTCATCTCGAGCGAGCTAGCTGATACGGCCGTCGATCGATGGTACTTTGGCGCTCGGAACAAGTTGAGCCACAAGCCATTCATGTTAAGTTAGCTCAAAACGTTTTACTGTTTACGTCTGATAATCTTATGCATATTCAGTTTGCCTCTTTTTTCAAACCACTAACCCGAATGGCTGCTAGATCGCTGTTTTGGAGTCGAGCGTTGTTCCTCGGGACGGGAGCGAGCCTTCTATGTTTGGGAACGCCGGCTTCTGCGGCTCAGTGGATCGTGCTTCAGTATAACGAAGAAGAAATTCCGGTTTCCATCGCCGATTTAGAAAACTTTGCCCTCACGGGTTCTTTCCCCGAACTGCAACAGTTTCTCGAAGGGGAAGCCGAGTTTATCGAGTCTAGCGTTGAAGAGGTAATGTCTCTGATTCAGGACGGACTCACCGCCGAACTCGATATCAGTCCCCAACTACAAGATGGCGTTGAGGGGTTTCTCAACAGTCCAGCTGGGGATTTCGTTTTGGTGCAACTCAAGCAAATTCTCGTCGGTTCTGAGGAGCGCGGCGACTTGCAATTCATTCGCGCTGCGGTAGAACGCTCGATCGAAGATGATAATGCAATTTCCGTGCTGGAGTTAATCGATCGCCATCCTCTTAAAGCGCTTTATTTCGATGCCAGCGGTTTGACGGGAATCGTGAACGAAATTACTGAGTTTTTGGGAGAAGAACCCGCAACGGAACCTGCCGCAGAACCCGCAACGGAACCCACAGCAGAACCGGTAACGGAACCCAACCCCAAATCATTGAGCGATCGATAGTTGAATTTTGAGATGTTGAATTTTGAGATATAGCAATTCTCAAGTCTATGAAGTACAAAAACTGCTATATATCGGTAAATTTCTAGATAGCCCCAAGATAAACCTTGAAAAAATAGAAATCTCCAAGCTCGAAATCTCAAAACTCGAAAGTTTAAACAATTTATCGAACTCTCTAAGAAAAACCCCTACCTCGACTGCCCGATTGGTAGGGGTCAATGTTCAGATCGATAAAACTCAAAATTTGATTCAAGATGTCCCGTTAAAAACTAACCAAGTCACTCCCAGAAAAGTAGACATCTTTCCAAGACGGCGGTCTGTAATCTGGATTCAAACCTCGATCGACATATCCCACCAAGCGGGGCAATTCTTCTCCTCGGGTTTCCCGTTTCAAAAATCCTCTTAATTGGGTTTCCCAATCTTGGGGATAATCTCGAATAATGGGGTGCGTCACAACGAGTGATTGATATTCGCTTCGATCGATATCGACGATCGCATCTAAACTCAAAATTCCGAGGGATCTGACGAAAATGCCAGTTGCGGCGATCTCGAAATTTCCATTGACTTGGCTTTGTCTGAGAACGGCAACAAAATGTCCGCCTTCGGGGATATTGTAAATGAGTTCGCTTCGGTCTTTTACGGGTTCGACTTCCACGTTATAGCCTCGTGTCAGTCCTTCTGCGAGCGTAATATCTTCATACTCTTGGTCGGGATGGGGCAAATAAATCGTAAACTGGTGTATATCGAGCCAAGGATTGTATACCGCCTCGTTGGTTAATTGTTTCCAAGCCCGATATTGTTGTTGCATCTGTTGACCGACATGGCTCTGGCTATCGCACATGTGAATGAGTGCCATATTGAGAACGCACTGCTCGAACTTACTCAGAATTCCTAAAACCTGCATCGTTTTATCCTTTTTTATAGTTAATGGAATCTAGTTTATTTTCAAGATCGTGAGGAAGATTTTCAGTATTTAATCCCTTTAGAGAATAGAGATTCGTCGCTCGACCAGTCTTTTATCTCTCAGGAATGACACACTTTTGAGTTGCGATAGATTATAATTTTCAATCTTCATCTAAAGCCGGGAAAGACTCTTCAATTTCCCAAAGAATACTTTTATTTCCCATAAACCAACTGCGGGTTTCTGGAGTCAGTTCGTCCCAGACCAAATCGAGAGCGACATGTGGCGATTCGTACTGATATTTTTGCCCGAGCGATCGCAAATTTGCCGCAACTGTTGTCGGGATGCCAAACTCGAGCCAGTTCACCTCAACCACTTTACTCGATACTCCACCACTGGGGTCGTAAACGAGTTGTGCTACTCGAACGAGATCGGCAAAATGGGTTGGTTTGAGTCCGGTAATCTCTTGAATTTCTCGCACTCGGTCTGGATTGGGTTTAATACTCATGGTCGGTTTCGTACTATCGATCGGAAATTTTTTACATTTAATTTTTACATTTAAAGAACTCAAAGCTCGGCGAAATAGTTGCTCATGCAATCGATCGGTCGATCTATTCTTTAAAAAATGCGAACTGTGAATGTTGAAGGCTAAGTGCCTAATTCTAAATGCTTATCTAACTCATCGCTTGATAATACTTCACTCGTTTATCGACTCCAATTCCCAAGATTTTGGCAAGCCACGGGGGAGGAGAAGTGGCGATCGCATTTTGCAAATCTGCAAGGATTTCTCGGATCGCACCGCCTTGTTCGATCTTCATCGGATAGATATTCGCTTGAATCACTTTTGCCGCAGCCGGACCACCAATGGAAACCACGTAGACGATCGGACAATCGCGAATTAAATTGACTCGAAATTCGTTTTTATTTTCGCTCAAGTCCGCTTCAATAGTCGAGCGCACATCAATCAGTTTGATTTCATCGACGGAGAGTTGGTAAATCAAGTAACGATGACAAGAACCGAAGTGTCCGTCTAATTGCTCTTGAGTATTGGAGGCCACCGCAATTCTAATGGAACTTGGCATATCGCCATCTTCATAAGGTTCGATGGGTAAGGGACGATCGCACTCATCTCCTTCTCCCCACAAGATACGCACGGCTTCTTTAAAAGTAGCGATATCCTCATTAGTGGCATCTTCGCCTTCCCACTCTCCTTCATCAACGGCATAGATGTTACCCAAAGACCGTTTTAATTGAGTGACAGTCAGTTGACTGAGGGATTCTTCGGTTATTTCATCGTCGAGATTCTCTTGCAAAACCTCGATTAAATCTCCAATCGAGACATCTGGTAAGACCCGAGCTGCTAAGGCAATTCTCAAGGCCACTTCATTGGAAATCGGTTGTTCGGTCATAATTGACTCCAGAATTCGATCGGGATTTTCAAGTCGGTAGGAAGTTCTCCGAAAAAAGTGCCGCAGGAATTTCAGCAAACCGTTTTATCCTAGCGATCGTCGTAGGAATATTTTGCAGAAGAAAGACGGTGACTGAATTGGAGCATCTAAGATAAACATCTTCGATCGCACATCTCACAGACTGTAACCAATCCAGTCACGTTCTGACGATTTGGAACTCTGTATTGAAAGAGTTATAGCAATAGTGCCAGAGACATTCAGCGTCAGGGTCGCTAATCGGATTGATTAGATAATTAACGCTGTACTCAATCGCTACAACCTTTGAGATGAAGGCAACAAACATTTTTTTGAGGTTGGGGGACTTGTATTTTTCACCCAAGGGACTAGCCTTTTTATTGCGGTGTTCGGTGATTTTTGCACTCAGCTCGATTCGTTATGCTACCTAGGGTTGATGCGATTTAAGTCTTTAGAGCGAGTTATTTTTTTAAGTACTCAAATGGATTGATTTGACGAAGCTCGAGAAAAATTTTGAGCGAGCGATAAAATAAATAATAATTTGTCTGTATCGGTTGTTGCAGTTTGCCATCTTATTGAGTCTTATACTCTTCAAAAAAATGTAGAGATATTGGCAGAATATATCGATCGATAAAAAAAGATGAATTCAAAAAGTGGGAGCATCAAAACAAGTACGAGATGCTCCCAGATTAACTCTTTAATTTCAACTCGATCGAGTCAAATTGCGATCGATTTGACCTTAGCCTAATAACTCGATCGATCGCGCTACCAAATTCTGCGCCGTAATCCCGTTCAACTCCATCACCTGAGCCGCACTCGATGCCGTATCTCCACGCTTCCAGGCGACGGTATCTCGTTTGGCACTGCTGCGCAACATCACCGGTTCGAGCATCGCACTCGCACCTCCGGTAATGCCAATCAGCGCGTCGCCACCGAAGAGCGTTTCGAACCCAGCATCGTCTAAGAAGCCTCCCTCCGCTTGAGAGCAGGTATCCCAGGCAGTATCGGTCGGGCGATACAGGCGACGGGGATTGATCAGAGAGACGATCCTCGAACCGATGCCGCGTTCTTTGAGTTGTTCGGCGGCCTCGTAGGTGGGAATCAGCGTCATATCGCCGATAACGGCAAACACCACCATCTTGTCACCAGGGGTTTCTTGCAGCACCACCGCCCCATTTTCGAGGGCTTGCCGGGTTTGCTCGAAGGTCGTCCGCACCGGAAGCGGCGACTTGCTTGCAGTAATCGTCACGCCCTTATTCTGAGTTCCCAGGGCCCACTCGTAGCAAGCTTGAATGCTGTTGGCATCGCAGGGGAAGAGGGGAAATACGTTGCCGTTGCGCATCATCGCGGCGAAGTAGTTCTCGATTTCCGGACGTTGGTGCGTCCAGCCGTTGCGTCCCTGTTCCAGCGCCCCGGCCGTAAATAGGGTGATGGTGGAGGGAGTGGGACGGCGCAACTCGGCCATCGCCTGAGTGACCGTCTGCCAGATGGGCAAGCCGTTAATGGCAAAGGACTCGTAGGAACACCACAGCGTCCTCGCCCCAAACAAGGCGTTCGCTGCGGCAAATCCAGCGCAGGCATCTTCGCTGAGGGGTTCGTAAACCTGACCTTGGGGTTGTTGGTAGTAGGTTTCGTCGGTGGTGGGGTGAATGATTTTCAGCGCCACGTTGATGTTGTTGATTCCCGAGGCGGCGTTGCCGTCGGCGTTGGTGACGACGAAGTTGGGGTCTTGTTTGCCCACGTATGCGGCGATCGCCCCCATGGCCGTGGTGGCAACGGTTTTATCGCCGCCGACGGGGAATTCTTCTAGGGGCAGGGTTCCCAATTCCGCGACGGGATACTCGAACTCGGTGACGACGGTTTTGGCCGCCGGACCGCCGCCAGCGCGGGAGAAGTTATCGCGCACCAGTTGCCATCCTTCTGGGGTCAGTGCCCGTTCTTGGAGGGCTTTGCGGATGTAGTCTTTTTCAGCGGTATCGCCGGGATAGAGGTTGTGGGATTTCGCGCCGCGTTTGTGAACGCCTGCCCCTTTGAGTTGTTTGACGATCAGAACGGTCAGCGTGCCGCCCATTGCCGATTTCGCGGCTTTGTCAGTGGCTTCGAGAACGGCTTGGGTAAATGCCATGCGCCCTTCAAAGGAGAATTGGGTGCTATCGACGTAATCGCCCGGTTGGTTGGCATCGTCGTAGTCTTTGGCATCGAGAAGGATGACTTCGGCGAATCCGTTCCCTTTCCAGTAGGCGATCGTCTCTTCGTTGGTTTTGGTGGACACCATGCTGTGGTGTTCCTGGCTGTAGCCGTTCCACACCAAAATCGGCAGGAAGTTGGTGACTTGGGGATAGGCGGTGTTGAAATGCCCAAAACTACTCATGATGTAAGGTTCCCCGAGTCCGCCATCGCCGATGGTGACGGGGAAAAGTTTGTCGGGGTGGAGTTTGGCCCCGGCCATGGCGAAGTGCTGTCCCTGTCCGAGGGGCCCTGCGGGGTTGAGGAGTCCGGGAATCTGGCCGGAGAGGTGACCGAGGAGTCCGTGGGTTTCCCGGAAGCGATCGCGCATTTGCTGCACCGTCTCGATGCCCATGTCTTCCAAGGAGCGATCGATGAACATATTGCTGTAAAATCCGGGGGCGTGGTGACCGACCTCGGTGATGATATTTTTGTAGCCGAGCATCATCAGCGCGGCGATCGCGTCGGCGATACTGGCAAATCCGCCGGGGTGTCCCGAAGCCTTGCTGGAGGTGACTTGCAGCGTTAGATAGCGCAGAGCGTCGGCGGCAAGGAGGGTTTGATAAACGGCAGATTTATCGCTCGTCGAGGCGATCGCCGTTTGTCCCTCGGGAATCGCTGCGTCTTTGGCGTATTCTGAAAATCCAGGGAGGGTTTTATTAAAGAATTGGATGCCCTCGCAAAACTGAGGGAGGGTGGTGGTATCTGGGGCGACTCCGATCGTACTCAAATGCTTATCCTCTAATGGTACTGCTTTAATAACCTTAAGGGTAATTTTACATTTAGATCGGACTTTAGAAATATAAATGTTGCTTAAGTCATCGGAATCTTCCCAAAAAAGTTAGGGACGGCGAATTCGCCGTCCCTGGGAAAATCAAATTACGAGAGGTTTAGGATATTACCAATCCTAGGCGTTATGAGCCTTTTTCTTCTTCATCAACCAGCCAGCGGCGGCAGCTAAGCCAACGCCAACGGCCGTTCCGGGTTCGGGAACTTGAGTGGGGGCTTCCTCGAAGACGTATTCGATATTGACTTGTCCCGAAGCAACGGTTGTGGCTCCGTTAAAGACGTTACCCGGTCCGCTAAAGGCAGACTCGCCAATGGCGCTAAAGTCAGCATCGACGGTTCCAGGGCCACCAGCAAGTAAATTGAAGACAGCATCGCCACTGGTAAAGACATTGGAAATCGATTCGGTTCCCGATAGACCGTCAATTTCAACTCCCGAATCACCACCAAAGTCGATCGCGCCATCGAAACTGTCGAGGGATTCTTCTTGGGAAACGAGGGAGATGACATCACCCGCATTCAAACCCCCGACCATGAGGTCGAACTCGCCTTCTAGACCCAAGGTCACATCGGCATCCGAAGGACCGGTGTTTTCTGCAAACACGCTACCCCCGATGGTTCCTTCTAAGGAGATAATTACTTGTTGAAGCGTGCCTAAGCTACTGTCGAACTTATCGACCTCGAAAAGTTCGGTAAAGTCAGTACTTTGCTCGACAATATCAAAGGTTTGAGTGAGACTGGCAGCGTGGGCTGCACCGGCCATCCCGACTGCGGCAGTCAGAGCGGCAGTGGAGGTTAATTGTAATAAGTGCTTTGTTTTCATGGTAAGTGCTCTACTTGACACGGCTAGAATTGTTCGGATTGTCGAAGGATGCTGCGGAGTAGGAGCGCTCGACTGATTAACTTTTTTACTGTACTGAATGCGGAGTCAACTTTAAAGATGCTCTAACTCCCCTCTGGCGATCGAAAAATAAGCAAGTGTATCCCGAGCAGTCAAAACTATTAGAGAGAGAATTGATAGCCTTCCGGTGCTTAACGTTTCCACGCAGCATCACTGAGTCTATCATCAGACTTTCAAGAGGGCTATCGCTTTTTCGTAAAGATATGGTAAAAACACAGGCACATATAGTTAATTATAGTTAAAGCAATAACCGACTGACAAGCCCCATTCCTTGTTTCTTCATATAAACTACCAAAAACTCGCGCAAAGTTTAAGTATTTATACTGGATTTTTTCAAATTTATCCCCTGGCGACGATCGACCTGGGGAGCCTGGAGTTGACATTTTTCACGGTTTGTGAGTCGATCGTCGCAGTTCGGTTGGATCTCGATTTTTCTAGAGGCTCGACAAGACTTCTCGCGCCGCAGCTACGGTGCGATCGACATCTTCGTCGGTATGGGCGAGCGAGGTAAACCCGGCCTCGAACTGGGATGGTGCTAAATAAATGCCTCGTTCGAGCATCCCGCGATGGAACTTACCGAATTTGTCCAAATCCGACTGCTTGGCATCATCGTAGTTGCGCACCGGACCGCTGGTAAAGAACATGCCGAACATGGCGCTGAGTTGACCGCCACAGACTTCATGACCGGTTTCGCGAGCCACCTCGAGCAGTCCTTGGGAGAGTTTGGCCGTAATTGTATCGAGCTGTTCGTAGGTTCCCGGCTTTTGCAACAATTTCAACGTTTCGATCCCAGCCGTCATCGCCAGGGGATTTCCCGAGAGAGTTCCCGCCTGATACATCGGGCCAGCCGGGGCGACCATGGCCATGATATCTTGACGGCCGCCGTAAGCACCGACGGGCAAACCGCCACCGATGACTTTACCCAAGGTGGTCAAATCTGGAGTCACACCAAATTTGGCTTGAGCGCCGCCGTAAGAAATGCGGAACCCAGTCATCACTTCATCGAACACCAGCAGCGCGCCATGCTCGCGGGTAATTTCCCGCAATCCTTCTAAGAAGCCGGCATCGGGGACGATAAATCCAGAATTGCCCACCACCGGTTCGAGAATCACGCCGGAAATCTCGTCGGGATTTTCGGCAAACAGGGCTTTTACCGCTTCTAAGTCGTTGTAGGGGGCGGTGAGGGTGTTGCTGGTGGTGGACTTGGGCACCCCAGGAGAGTCGGGAAGTCCGAGAGTTGCCACTCCCGAACCCGCTTTCACCAGGAACATATCGGCGTGACCGTGATAGCAGCCTTCAAACTTAATGACCTTATCTCGCCCGGTAAAGGCGCGCATCAACCGCAGAACGGCCATGCAAGCTTCGGTTCCGGAATTAACAAAACGCACCATTTCAATGCTGGGGACGGCATCGATTACCATCTGCGCCAGCACGTTTTCCAAGTAGCAGGGCGCGCCGAAGCTAGTTCCTTTTTCGAGTACGTCGTGGAGTGCGCCCAGAACGTCGGGGTGGGCGTGACCGCAGATGGCAGGCCCCCAAGTGCCCACGTAGTCAATATATTGATTGTTATCGACATCCCAGATATAAGCGCCTTTGACGCGATCGAAAACAATTGGCTGTCCGCCCACGGATTTAAAAGCCCGCACCGGAGAACTGACTCCCCCCGGCATCAGCTTTTGAGCTTCTGTAAAAATTTTTTCCGATTGAGTGGTTTTGAGAGCCGCGTAAACCAAAATAGTCTCCTGAAGTTGTTTGTGAAAGAGCTACTATATTAGTCGAAATGGGGGACTCATCCACCCAAATAAATCCTTAATTAATGTAAACTCGGCAGCACCGAGAACGCCTATCCGAGAACCGAGATGCAAACCCTCCATAGAAGGCCTCCAGAGAAGGGATGAAGCGATCTCGATCTTCTCAATTCTCTGGGGAAGACGAACGGAAAAATTGCCCTCTTCTCGATCGGCTTAAATCTCGATCGGACGATCGCCCAAAAATGATATCGTACGAATAGACCGACAGCCCCAATTTCTTCTAAGTGTTGAGAAAAAATAGGGGGCAAGCAAGATTGGCAGCGTCGATCGTTTCACTCCAGATTCCCACCGAGATCGTGCGGAGAAAATTTTCGTTTTCAACTGTTAAAATCCTCCTCGAACCCAGTGGCGATCGGAGTTTTTGCCAAAACTCAAACCTAATTTTAGATCCAAATTTAAACGGACGAGATCGGACCCGGCTCGAAAACCCGAACCGAAAACCCAAACCGAACACACAAGTCAACGATGTCAAACTCTCAGGTTTCCAGATCGAATCATGCCATTCCCGCCGACAAAATTCGCTACGACGATCGAGGATTGGTTCCGGCAATCGTCCAAGATTATCTAGATGGGACGGTGTTAATGATGGCGTGGATGAATCGAGAGTCGCTGCAAAAAACGCTCGATACTGGAGAAACTTGGTTCTGGAGTCGTTCCCGTCAGGAATTCTGGCATAAAGGTGCAACGTCCGGACACCTTCAGAAAGTGCGATCGATGCGGTACGATTGCGATAGCGATGCCCTGCTCGTGGGAGTCGAACAAATCGGGGATATTGCCTGCCACACGGGAGAACGCAGTTGCTTCCATCAAGTTGAAGGAACGATCGCCCCGCCTCCTGCCGATACCCTCTCCGAACTATTCTCCACAGTTTGCGATCGCCGAGATAATCCCCAACCGGAGTCTTACACTTGTAAGTTGATAGCCGGTGGCGATAACAAAATTCTCAAAAAGATTGGAGAAGAAGCCGCAGAGGTGGTGATGGCTTGTAAAGATGACGATCCCGAGGCGATCGCATCGGAAGTGGCGGACTTGATGTATCATACCTTGGTGGCGCTTGCCCATCATCAAGTCGATTTGCGATCGGTCTATCGGAAGTTGCAAGAGCGGAAAAAATAACGAGTCGAGGCCAAAACAAAGTTGAGGGTTTTCTCCGATAGAGGAAAAGAGTTCTATTGACTTATTTCCGTTATAACTTGCCCGAAGAATTGTCTTTTCTGCGATAACTAAGGTTCCATTGACCCCCAATTCTTGCGATTTAGATGCCTGTATTTCGAGGTCATCGATCTTGTAAAAAAAGGGTGTAATGGCGAATCTCTCAAATTAATAAACAGACCTTTTTTTAGATTAAATTTAGATCGAACTTAGACCGCAAGCATTCAATTTTAACTGTATTTAGACCTAAAATAACTTTCAAAAACAACACTCAAAATGACCATTTTGACTAGCCAAGAAATTGCTCGGTATCGGTCTGAATTAGCAGAATGTCCGGGAGCACTTTCCGCTTTAGATATCATCGAAGATTGTGAAGGCGATTTAGAAGACGCGGCAATTTCCCTTGGTATTCAAGTTGGGCAACAACCCGATCGTAGCGATTGGCTCGATGGTTTGGCCAAGCGATGTCGGGTTACAATTTGTCAAGACGATCTACAAGAAAGCTTGCGAAACGGTCAACTCGCTCCTGTGGTCGATCGCCTGGTATCGCAGAAAAGCTGTCCGGCGATTTTAGCCACTCCCGTCGCCATTTACGTCATCAAGCAAGGGGTGCAACAATTTTGCGAGCCTCTCACGTTCAAACAGCTCTGAAAAACCGTTTTCGATCTCGAGGGTGTAGAAATACGTAAGGATACGCATTTTGTATGAATTGACCGATCGAGTTCGAGGTCGAGGTCGAGCTAACCCCCATTGGGTAAGGATTTGAATCCGCTCGATCGCTTTGATTTTTTGAGAGCGAGAACTTTTGGGGGTTGGAGATTTAAGAAAATTTACGTAATTTTTACGAGATTTACGCAGAAATTTACCCTTCCTTTAAAACGAATCCTATTAAAGTTCAGCATAATATCCGAAGACAGTCCTTTTGAGAAATAGCAATAATTAAGTAGAGAGTTTTAGCAGCCCTACTAATTTATCAAAAACGGGGTGAGTAGAAGCAATAGTTAAGGACATCGGAGGAAACGATGAAAGGAAAAATTCTCGCGATCGCTATGTTTCTCATCCCGACTGGGTGGGCTGTTCCAAATTATGCAGCAAATCCCGACCACGTTCGCCAGCTCAGGGAAACAAAATACTGTCTTGGGTGCGATCTCTCTGGGGCAGATCTCAGCGATGAAGACTTGCGCGGGGCGAATTTAGGCGGGTCTGACCTACACCAAGCCAATCTACAGAATGTAGATTTATCGGGAGCAAACTTAACCGACGCTCACCTCGATTCAACCGATTTGCGGGGAGCGAACTTAAAAGGTGTAATTCTCGAATGGGCAAACTTAGAAGGTGCCAATTTGAGTGGTGCGAATCTGAGTAGCGTGAATTTAGAGTGGACGAACTTGGGTAAAACCGATCTGAGGGGAGCCAACTTGCGTCGAGCCATCCTCAACGAATTCGATCTCGAGAGTATGCACCTTTGCGGTGCGACAATGCCCGATGGCTCGATTTACAGCACTGACTGCGAAGAGTAATGAGATAGAAGTATTTGATTGTCGCAACTCGACTCGAAATTCTTCTGTCAAATTGGTAGCGTGACTTCTGCAAACGTGCAGTTTTCTAGTTCGGCAAAATCACGATCGCAACTCGATAACTCATGAAAAACCTAACTCGGGTTTTATAGGGTAGTGTCTGAGGCACTACCCTAAATTTTTGCCTGAATTTTTTGCCTGAATTTTTTGGGGTTCGCTCGGATGCCAGTCGTATTTACTCTCGAACACTCGATCGCATGTCCGCACCGGAGAGATTTTGGGAACCCATCGATTTGAATAATTGAGTTCGAGTCCTGGCGGCGATCGCGTAAAAGACCGGAACCACGTACAAACTTAACACCGTCGAGATCAGCATTCCTCCCACCACGGCCATCGAAATTGAGACCCGACTGGCTGCCCCCGCACCGGTAGAGAAAACCAGGGGTAGCAGCCCGAAAATAGTTGAAAATGCAGTCATGAGAATCGGACGAAAGCGCACCTGTCCGGCGTTAGTGACGGCCGCTTCAACTCCCATGCCCAAATCGCGCTGTTGGTTGGCAAACTCGACAATTAAAATCGAGTTTTTCGTCGCCAATCCAATCAGCATAATTAGCCCGATTTGGCTGTAAACGTTTAAATCGAGTTGGGCGATAAATAACGCCGCAAATGCTCCGAGCAAAGAAAGGGGAACGGCCAGAAGAATGACGATCGGATCGAGGAAACTTTCAAACTGGGCGGCGAGGACTAGGAAAATAAACGCCAATGCCAGCAAGAAAATAAACGAGGTCGATTGCCCCGCTTCTTTAAACTCTAAAGACTGTCCGGCAAAGTCGATCGACATTTCCGGCGGAACCACTTCTGCCGCCAAATTCTCCAACGCCGCCAGCGCTTCTCCCAAGCTGGTTCCCGGTGCGGGGCTGCCTTCAATGGTGGCGGCGCGAAAGCGATTGTAGTGACCGATTTCTGGGGGTGTGGTGGTGGTTTCGATACTCACTAAGCTACTTAGGGGGACGAGGCGATCGCTTCGAGTCCGCACTTGGATTTCCCGAATGCTATCGGGGGTCGATCGAAAGTTGTCATCGGCCTGTACCACCACCTCATACTGGCGGTTGCCGCGATTGAAATTCGTAATCTCCTGTCCCCCCAGCAGAATTTGCAGAGTCCGGGAAATATCCCGCACCGACACTCCCAAATCCGCCGCAGCCGTTCGGTTCACCTGAATAGTTAACTCCGGCTTGGTCAGTTTGAGGTTGGTGTCCATATTCACCAACTCGGGCAGTTCGTTCGCCCGACGCGCCAACTCCGCAGAGACGTCGGCGAGGCGATCGAGATCGCTACCTTGCAACACCAACTGTACCGCTTGCCCAAATCCCGCCCCCGGTAAAGAGGAAGGATTGATGGGGAAGACTAATGCTTCGGAGATGCCAGAAAAGCGACCGAACAACTGTCCGACAATTTCCTGCTGGGATTGCCCCGGTTCCGTCCGTTCGTCCCAATGATTGAGGCGGACGAAGGTAATACCGCGATCGACCTGTCCCGGCGCGCCCCGCCCGAAAGCCCCGACGCTGAAATAGGCCCTCACCTCCGGAATTTGGCTGTAAGTCTCTTCCACTTGCCGCATTACGTCATCGGTATAATCGATCGTCACTCCTTGAGGGGCGCGGATGAAAGTGATAATCCGACCGCGATCTTCCGTGGGGAGAAATTCCTGGGGAAGTTGGCTAAAAAGAATACCCGTCACTGCCAGGGAGAGGAAAAAGCCGATAACCACGATTTCCTTCCAAGACATAACTCTAGCCAGGGAAGAAGCGTAGAGGTTGCTGCATCGATCGAGAAATCCTTCGATCGCCCGAAAGACGAAGTTCGGTTGCTGGGGGCGGGATTTCAGCAGCCGCGCGGAAAGGGTGGGGGCAAGGGTGAGGGCGACAAAGGAAGAAATCACCACCGAACCGGCCAGGGTGAGGGCAAACTCGGTAAATAAACGACCGGATGTCCCGCCAGAGAAGCCCACCGGGAGAAACACGGCAATCAACACCACCGTCGTGGCAATCACGGCGAACACCACTTCCCGCATCCCTGCCATCGCCGCCCGGTAGGGTTTCATCTCTTTTTCTTCGATATAGCGGACGATATTTTCCAGGACGACGATCGTGTCATCGACCACCAACCCCGTTGCCAGGGTGAGGGCAAATAATGTCAGGGTGTTGACGGAGTAGCCGAGGACGAACATTACCCCAAACGCGCCGACGAGGGAGACGGGAATGGTGAAGGCGGGAATCAACGTAGCGCGGGCATCTCGCAAGAAAAAGAAAATCACGAGAATCACCAGAAACGTTGCTAGATACAGCGCCCCCCATACTTCATCGATCGCCAACTCGACGAATTCCGAGGAGTCCACCGGGAGTTGATAGCGCATTCCCTCGGGAAAGCCGGGGGCTAATTGCTCCATTTTGGCTTTGACGGCTTCGGCCACTTCTAAGATATTCGCCGTGGAGAGTTTGACGATACCCAACCCGACGGCCGGTTTACCGTTGAAGCGAACGAACGATCGCTCGTCTTCGGCCCCAATTGCCGCCCGGCCGATATCTTTGAGGCGAATTTGCGTGCCGTCGGGGGTCGTGCGCACCACCAAGTTTTCGTACTCTGCCGGGGTTTGCAATTGCCCGAGAGTCCGTACGGGATATTCGGTGGCATCCCCTTCCACTCGGCCGCTGGGGAGTTCGACATTTTCCTGCCGCAGGGCATCTTCGACTTCTAAGATGGTGAGGTTGCGCGCTGCCAATCGCTGGGGGTCGATCCACAATCGCATGGCATAGCGGCGTTCTCCCCCGATGATGATATTGCTCACACCGGTCACGGTTTCGAGGGCATCGACGACAAAGCGATCGGCATAATCGCTCAATTCCAGATTGGAAATGCTGCCATCCTCCGAATAAAGGCTAAACCACATGATGGGCGAGGCATCTCCCGATCGCTTCCGCACCACTGGGGATTCCACCTCGTCGGGCAATTGTCCCACGGCCTGGGCAACGCGAGAACGAACTTCCTGGGCCGCCACATCGATATCGCGATCGAGATCGAATTGCACGGTAATCGAACTGACAGATTCCCGACTCTCGGAAGTTAGGGTTTTAATCCCTTCCACGCCGTTAATTTGCGCTTCCAAAATTTCCGTCACTTCCGTTTCCACGGTTCGGGGGTTCGCGCCGGGATAGGTGGTGGAGACGCTGACAACGGGGGGGTCGATGGTGGGAAATTCTTTGACGGGGAGGCGGGTATAGCCGACGAGTCCCACGAGAACGATCAGAATCGAACAGACGGCGGAGAAAACGGGGCGTTTGATGAAGAAGTCGGTAAACATAAACCGGGTGTGATGAGGGGAGGGAGAGAGACGGGAGAGTAGTACTGCGCGATCGTAATACTTATTGTGTCATTGCGAGGCGCGATGGCAAGGCAATCCCAATCGCTTCTGTTTGTTTACTGTTCGTTATATCGTAGGCGATCGTCGCGATGCCGATCGAATCCCGGAAGCTTCAGCCCGCCTCACACTCTCCATACTGCCCGATCGACTCAAGCAATATTTAAATATATAAAAATAAGCTCACTAGCTTCTCATAAAAATATATTTTTATGAGAAAGTAAGAAAATTAGCCGCTCAACCGTGAGTTTCTTCATATTGAAAGGGCTTTTCCTTGTTACTTTTTGATTGACAAAACGATAGTATTTTAAGTAAGAAACACTTTTTTTGTTTTTTATGGCTTAAATTTAAATTTTAATCCTGGTATTTTGGTGAAAATGTAAATAAATCATGTACGTGCTAATTAATCTCACAAAAAATATAAATTTTAAGTCTGTAAATGTTAGTCTTGGAATGTCAGGTTATTTGCCACGCCATCATGAACCCTTTTAAAACCACTTCAAAAGTTCTCGGAACCATTACTTTACTCTGCGGAAGTATTGCCGCCCCAGCTCAAGCCGGGAACGTATTTTTTGGTGAATATCAAATTGGGGATACGGTGAATGAAGCCGCCCAAGCCGAACAAGAATTTCTGGTCCAATTTGATGATATTTTTATCGAAGATTTTGAAGGATTTAATGCCGGAGATGCGGCTTCTCGCGAGAACCCGCTAACCCTAAACTTTGAAGATAGCACTGCCACTTTAACGGGTGGGGGAGCCATTCGAAATGCAGATTTTGCCGGACTTCATGCCATTTCTGGCGAGAATTATTGGAGTTTGACTTATGCAGAAAAACTTCAAGATACTTACGAAATTGCCTTCAACCAAGCTCAAGCAGCCTTTGGTTTCTGGGCAACAGATATGGGCGATTTCCGTGCTGACTTCTCCTTAAACTTCACCTATGAAGATGGCACGAGCGAGTTAGTGGATATTCCTCATACCGTCGGGATTGGGAATGGTTCCGAGCTTTACTTCGGCTACCTCAGCCCCGACAAACTGTTTACAGACGTAGAGTTTTTAACAGATGGTCCAATTCGCAAAGATGGCTTCGGTTTGGATAACGTTACTATTGCCACTCGCGACCAAGTGAAGTCCGTTCCCGAACCCGCTTCGGTACTGGGATTATTGGTTATCGGTTCTTTCGGCTTTAAGTCAGCTCGCAAGCGTCAGTTAGCGAAGTAGAATTGTCGAGTACTTCAGGCTGAGATAGAGTTTGAAATATCGAGGCACAATAGCATTCAAGATGTTAGCTATTTAACGATATGAGACTCCATTAGCTGATGTGTCAGGGTGTACCCCATGGTGCACTCTTGCATTTTTTTTTTCACGAAACTTTGCGGTGCAGTGCAACTCTCATAAACAATCAATTCTCACTCCTGTTTTCCATTCCCTCTTTTCCACCAGATGTCTATTATTCACAAGTCTCGCGATCGTTTATGGGATATGCCAGAAAAAATAACATACCAACCGTAGGGGGAACGCGGCCGTTGACCCCTACAGCAAATTATTGGCAAGCTGGTATCTTATTTTTTTGCACGTTCTTTAATTGTCAGAGCAGCGAGACCAGGCAATATCGTAATCGATCGTGGGATCGGTGAGGAACGAGCCATCGTCGGATAGCTCCAAAGTCCTTACGTTCGTATAGTATTCACCTTCACCGAAAAGTTCGGAATAGATTGTAATTTTAGACTCTGTGTGGATGACAACCTCTGTCACTGGGCCCGATGACTCGTAGAACGTAATGTAGTCCGACTCCATTGACATCCGACCATCACTGTAGGGCATAGAGCATGGTTCTACACCCGCATCCCACGTACCCTGGAATTGAACGGGAATTTCGGCGACTACCGCATTTGTCGATGGAGTGCCGGAGTTGTGATGAGTACTCCAGTCCGCAATCTCGGGTCTGGATGAGCCGCCGTAGGTGAGAACCCGGAGGATATTCTCTTCGTTAGGTCCGGTACGCTCTGGGTGCGAGAAGTAAAAAAGGCACGGCCCCAGCCCAGTTCCAGAGCAGCTGTCAACTTCCGTAAAGCCCGCCTCGTACAGCGCTCGTTCTCCACCATAGGGACCGGGTTCGGGACCTTCCTCGGGAACCCAGCCTTGTTGGAGAATCCGTTCTCTTGCCTCGGCGTAAGGCATTCCCATCTCAAAAACTAAATCGTTCGGTGTAGCCGTCTGAGCAATTGTTGTCCCAGAGCGATCTTCAATGGCGAAAGCGTCTTCTCCGGCTTCGGCGGCCCAGACCACAGATACATCTCCTCTGATAGGCTCGGACTGAGGAGCAACCGCATCAGACGTATCTCCTGCTATTTCGGAAGTATTATTATCGGTTACAGTCTCGGAGATCGCCACAGACCTGACAATCCCAGCTTCAGCATCGGATGACGAGCAGCCAGCACTTAAAAACCCGATAAATGCTGTCAAAATTCCGAGGGTCAATAAGGGTCGGCGAATATTTTTGGTCATGGGTATCATCAATTTGAATTGTTCGCTGAAATGCAAAGGAAATCGCCAGTTTGTGTGAAGATTTCATGAATCTTTCAACACATTACCGTCAAGTCAGATTTACTCAGAATTCTAGCCATCGCTAAATTGGTGAGGACGTACGCTAGAAGTATTTCGATTGTTGTACTGTGAAGAGTCGATGTCTAAATTTTAGAGTAGACCTGCTGCACGACTGATTTTTCCTGTGCCAGTTTAGAGTTCTGTAACCTAGCCATCTACTATTTTTTGAACAAATTCACTTACCGATTGCAGTCATCTATTTAATGATGAAGTTTGAGTAACTACAAAATTGTTCAATTAGAGAGCTACATCAATTAGCTAGCCTAGTTAGGCGACACTTAAACTCTTTGCGATTCAATTAAAATTCCAAGCAGAAATCGCCAAACATCCCCAGCCAATTAGAAACGCCACGCCACCGAGGGGAGTAACTGCTCCCAACCATTTGATTCCTGTTAAACTCAGCGCGTACAAACTACCCGAAAATAAGAGAACGCCGACGATAAACGAAATCCCAGAAGTGACGAGAGTTGTAGGAACGACTTCCAAGCGAGTTAACAGTAATGCCACCAGTAAAAGGGCGAGAGCGTGATACATTTGGTATCTGGCTCCCGTTTCAAAAATGGCCAGCGATCGCTCGCTAATTTGTTCTTTGAGTGCGTGAGAAGCAAATGCACCGCTTGCCACAGAAAGTGCGCCCAAAATTGCCGCGATCGCAATAAAAATTTTCGTCATATTCTTTTATTCTTCTCCACAACCACCATCGTGCTTTTTTCGCGCAAAAAACTCTATCGGACAAACGGTCTAAATCCGCTTTAATCTTACCAATCCGATAGCTGTTTGGGCAGATCGAATCGATACAGAATCGTACCGCGATCGTTGATTTCATATTCTGCCTCGAATTCCCGAGCGCGAATTTCCAAATATTCCTTGGCTTCAGAACCGGGAAGTTGGGCTTTCATCGCAAATTGTATAGGCGTGACAACCCCATTATTTTCTTGAAGCAGTTGGAAAAACGTTGCCGCCAAACGATCGACCCTTGCTCGATCTTGCTGAATTTGCTCGATTCGATGTTGTTCTCGCAGTCCCCACATCAACCATCCAGCGATTGCGGTTGGAGGTAATCCGACAAACGCTAAAATCACCATCGACAGTTCTCGAACTCCAGCACTGGGATCGAACAGGTGAGTGCCAGAAAGTAAAGCGATCGGAAATCCAATCGCGAATAGAAGTCCGGCAGCCGCTTTTCGAGCTGATTTGAAGGGGGAAGTAGGGGTCATCATCTTTGGCAACCACGCGCTTAAACACTCTAATAGCGATCGTAAAAGATCTACACTCTTAGTTTACAGATGAAATTGGTAGGTAATCTCGCCTTGTTCTCCCACTTCATATGTGGCATCGAATTCTAAGGCTTTGCGATCGAGATACTCTTGTGCTTCTTCCTTGGAGATACAAGCTTCTTTCGCCATGCGCAAAATCGTTGCTTGACCGGAATTTTCTTCAAGTACTTGAAAGAAAACCGATTGCAGGCGATCGTTTTCAACGTCCGACTCAGCGGCGAGTTTCCGTTTGTGGTCTTGGTGAAGTCCCCAGACCAGCCAGCCGCCTAAAGCCGTGGAGGGGAGCGTCGCAATGAGTAATGCTGCGAGTGCGTCTTCTTTCTCTTCTGAGGTGTTATTAGGACTCATCATGTCTGCAATAAATGCCGCAGAAAAGGGAATCCCGAAAAGTAAGAATAATGTCGCTGCTAACTTTTTGAAGATTCTGAGGGTCCCAGTCATAAAATTTTCGATCGCCTCTCGATAGATTTGAGCGCTTCCCACCCAGAAAACTCGATCGCTTTTTGAGGTGGGAAACTGACTCTATTTTATTCATCGAATCGAGCGATGGATTTGTTCCTACCTGAAAACCAGACAGTTTTTCATATTTCTTAACCTAAAAATGGTTAAAAATATGTATTGTATCTATACTTCGCTCTGACGATTCGGTGGAAAACTTTGACTGGGAAAATCGACTGCTACCGAACCGCTTCGAGCAAACGAGAATAGTAGAAACTCGTACTCGTCATTGCCGTGCGGGCGATCGAAAAACCATTCTTTTCTAGGATGGCAATTACATCTGCTTCCCGATGTTGGTAAGCGCGAGTGGCCTTACTCGGACCGGGGAAGAAATCGCCAATTTTCTTGAGAACGGTCAGCGCGAGGGTTTTCGGGGCAAAACTCAGCAGCAAGCGCGACTCGGCCATCGATGCCAGGTGCGAGATCATCTCGGGCATCTTGTCATTAGGATAGTGAATCAGCACGTCGAGGCAAGTGACAGTGTGATAGCAACCGCTGAGGGACTCCAAGTCCTGAGCGCTAAAGGAGGCATTGCAGTTAGGCCCTAATACCTCTCGGGCGCGGCGGTATGCCTCTCCCACCATTTTTTCAGAAATATCGCTGCCGTAAACCGTGGCCCCCGCCTGGGCGAGGGGAATACTCAAACTGCCGACACCGCAACCCGCATCGCAAATCGACAATCCCGAGAGATTGCCGTCGGCTTCAAGCCAATCGAGAACCGTTTCGATCGTCTGTTGGTGTCCTTTGCGAATATCGAGTTGAACTTTATTCACATCGCCATCGCCGTAGATGCGCCGCCAGCGATCGAATCCGGTGGCATTGAAATAGTCTTTGACAATTGTTTTGTCGTCTGCTGCGTTCATGAAAATTAGAAGATTGGTATTGAGAGAATTAAAGTTTGGACGATCGAAGTTTGAAGAATTAAAAAAGAAACTGCGATCGCGATGTCGAAGCCTCAAGTCACCGTAAATTTGAGCCGATTGCAATCGGTAACGCCCAGAAATTGTAACAAGTGCTAATATCTGAAACAAGCCTCTGTAGGTATCGTCTTTTCGGGTCGATCTAACTCCCACAGCGCAATCTTCCCAGAAAAAACAGGTCGAGCGCTCGGATGTGCCGAGACGGCAAGCGATCGCATCGACTCACACGTTCGGGTAGACGAATGAATGCAACGCCGACTCGATCGCCCGTGCTAGAGTTCGCAGTGACAATTGCCCAGTGGCGATCGCCCGGACGATATCCGATTCACCTCTAGCGTCGGCTCGTGTTCCAACGCACTCAAACTTAAAGCTTCAACTCAAATATCGACCTAAACCAATCTAATATCAATCTCATCCCTTGAGACCGATCGTCAATGTTGATGAAATTTAAAGTACCCGGCATCCTCCAAGAAATCGGAGTTTTCGACCGCGAGCGATCGCTTCCCATCGCGATCGTTTTAGGGGTAGCGACGATTTTACGCATCTATCAATTGGGGACTGAAGCACTCTGGATCGATGAGATGCTCAGTATTGAGGGGGCCGATAATCCCCCTGCCGTGCGCCCGTTCTACTTTATTCTTTTACGATTCTGGATGGTGCTCGGTTCGAGCGATGCCTGGTTGCGCGCTCTTTCCGTCCTCTTCGGACTCGGTACGGTGTACTTGACCTACGAACTCGGTCGGCGAGCCATCGGCGAGTTTACCGGAGTGGCTTCGGCGGCAATTATCGCCCTCTCCCCCGTCTTCATCCACCACTCTCAAGAAATTCGGATGTATAGTCTGATTCCCTTCTTGAGTTTGGCGGGAACCCTGGCTCTCAGCCGCGCCTTCGAGCGTCCGAGCAACGCCTCCTTGACCGTATGGGCGATTTTCCGAATTGCCCTGCTATTAACCAACGCCAACAACGTCCTCATCCTGTTTCCCGATATGCTGCTGGCGGCTTGGCGATTCCGTCGTAAGATAAACTGGCTGTTTGCCTTTGGCGGCGGGCTGGTCACCATCGGACTGGCATTTCTACCCGCCTTTTGCATCCTCAGCTTCGGGGGCGAGTCGGCAGAATTTATGGAACAGCAGGTAAGCGACTACGCCAAACCCGGTATCCTCCAGATTGGCGGAATGCTTTTGCAGTACGTGGCGTATTGGCCCTTGCGGTTTTTGCTCGAGTCCAACAAAATCGAACTGGCCAATAGCGAACTCGGAGATGCGGATTTAATCAGTCGCGTTCTTCAACCCAACGCCTTCCCCCTATTTTTCTACGGCGCGTTTTTGATGGTGTTGGCGGGATTGGTCTGTCTGGCGTTCGTCGCCTTCCGGACGGAACGGCGATCGAGTCACCTACTCGATATTGCCATTTGGGGAATCGTTCCCTCCCTGGCAATGCTGGCGATTTCGTATATTAAAAAACCCCTTTGGTTCCCTCGCTATCTGATGTTCGTCGGACCTTACATTATTATTCTGGTGGCGGCGGGATTGACCATTCTCTGGAACTGGAAAAAAGTCGCAGCCATTTCCATTGCCGTCTTTTACGCGATCGCCGTTGGGGGTGGATTGTTCGACTACTACACCAACCTCTACCGCGATGACTGGCACGGGGTCGCCCGGACGATCGCAGCCAACGAACAACCCGGAGATGTGATTATCTACCATTCCGTTCCCCGATTTTTCGAGCGCTCCCTACCTCGCTACTATCGCGGACCAGTACCGATTTACACCCTGGATATGCAGCCCGATCCCGCACTTTTGACCCCAGCTCTGATTCAAGAACAAGTGGGCGAAGCGCTACCCGTGCAATCGCGCCTGTGGGTGGTGTGCTGGCAAACTTGCCAGACCCAAGAGGAGGTCGATCGAATTTTCGATACAACTTTGGGCGCGGGGTTTGAAATTCAAGAAAAGCAAACTTATCAAGTCCTCAGTGCCGATCCGATTAAAGTCTACCGAGCCGCACCGCGTTCTTCTTGAGAACGGGGAACGGGGGATAGAGAGCAGGGGAGGCTTGGAGTTCGGAATTCGGAAGCGCGGAATTCGGAAAAATGATGAATGATAAACGTCAAATACTCCCTTTTCCCCATCTCCCTCATCTCCCTTGTCTCCCTCATCCCTCTGCTCCCAAAGCCCCCGAAGCTTCCTAGCCTCCAAACTATCTATAAGCCGTCCTAAATTTAACGACTAATGAAGGTTGCATACCTAGTCAATCAATATCCAAAAGTCAGCCACAGCTTTATCCGTCGCGAGATTCTCGCCCTGGAACGATGTGGCGTTCGAGTCGAACGTTTTGCCGTTCGTTCCTGCGATGGAGAATTAGTAGATGAGGCCGACAAACAGGAACTCGAAAAAACGCAGGTCATTTTGCGAGAAGGGATTGTCGGTTTGCTGTTGGGGTTGCTCTCGGTGGCACTCTCGTCTCCCGTGGCATTCTTCAAAGCCTTGAAACTCGCCTTGCAAGTGGGTTGGGGTTCCGATCGCGGTGTCGTTCTCCATCTGGCGTATCTCGCCGAAGCCTGCATTTTGCGCGGCTGGCTGCGCGATCGCCAAGTCACTCACCTGCACGCTCACTTCGGGACGAACTCCACCACCGTTGCCATGCTTTGCCGCGTTCTCGGCGGCCCGCCTTACAGCTTCACCGTCCACGGACCCGAAGAATTCGATAAAACCGGGGCGATTTCCTTGGGGGAAAAAATCGTGCGGGCGGCTTTCGTGGTGGCGATTAGCTCCTTTGGCAAGAGTCAGCTTTTTCGATGGTGCGATCGCCAGCATTGGTCGAAAATTCATATCGTGCGCTGCGGGGTCGATGGTGGTTTCCTGGCGGGGGAGTTCGTGCCGATTCCCGAAACCCCCCAACTGGTTTGCATCGGTCGCCTGAGCGCGCAAAAAGGACATTTACTGCTGCTAGAAGCCGCCCGACAGTTAGCCAAAGCTGGGGTGGAGTTTAAGCTGGTGTTTGTCGGCGATGGCGAGCTGCGATCGGAAGTAGAAGACCTAATAGCCAAGTACGACCTGAAAAATTCGATCGAAATTACCGGGTGGGCGAGTAGTGCCACTGTCCGGCAATACCTACTCGAATCGCGGGCGCTGGTTCTACCGAGCTTTGCCGAAGGTTTGCCCGTGGTGATTATGGAATCCCTCGCGCTGGCTCGCCCGGTGCTGAGTACCTATGTCGCCGGGATTCCGGAGTTAGTCACACCCAATAAATGCGGCTTGTTGGTTCCGGCTGGCAATGCCAACGATCTAGCTGTGGCGATGCGAACGATGTTGCAAATGCCCGTCGCCGAACTCGAAACCTGGGGACGCACGGGAGCCGAGCGCGTGGCAGAGCAACATAATATCGATCGAGAAGCCGAACGGTTGGCGAATCTATTTCGATCGGAAGTGGAAGAATGAGCGAAAACGAGATTCAGTACGGCTTGGTGTTGGTGACGGCCAGTTCCGAAGCAGAAGCCGAGACGATCGCCCGCACTTTAGTCGAGGAAAAACTTGCCGCCTGCACCACCCTGATGCCCGTTCGATCGATTTACACTTGGCAGGGCGAAGTGCAAGACGATCGTGAATGGCAACTGATAATCAAAACGGATTTGGCGCGGTTTCAAGCCCTAGAAGCGCGAGTCCAACAACTCCACTCCTACGAAGTCCCCGAAATTATCGCCATAGACCTCGCTGCCGGTTCGACTCCGTATCTCAATTGGATCGGGGAGATGACCCGGTGAGAGAGATGAGGGAGATGAGGGAGGTGAGGGAGAGACAAAATTCTTCCTTGTCCTCTTTATCCCTCTTTTCCCTCTCCGCGTCCCCGCGTCCCCGCGTCCCCGCGTCTTCCCCGTTCCCCGCTACAACCGAACTAAAACGCCGGGTTCTTTCTGAATCGGAAGTACGTCGAGAATGTCGGTTTTGGCGCAGTAGACGAGATCTTCGTTGCAGTTGAGGCCGAGCAGGCGCTGTCCGTGGCTGGCGAGGGAGAGCAGATCTAAAAGTCGATCGCGCCATTGCAGATATAGGGCGATCGCGTCGATGGTTTCATCGTTTCCGGCAATATCGGCAAACTCGAGGTTCGCGGCTTCCATGAATCGATGGGCGATCGCTCCGGCACAGACGCTATCTTCGAGGGCGTAACTGCCTTGCCATCCCGAGCCGACAATGCCGATGGTTTCGGGGGAATGGGCTAATAGGTAATCAACGGCGGCTTGGCGATTGACCAGAGCGGCTGTCAGGAGAGTGGGGGCCGTGGCAACGCGATCGAGGGCGCGGGTTCCGTTGGTGGTACTCAAAAACAATCGCCGTCCCTCGACCCGTTCGGCAGTATATTCCAGAGGAGAATTGCCGCAATCGCAACCTTCAACCTTCGAGCCTCCTCGTTCTCCGGCGCGAATGCGTTTTTCGGGCAACCATTTCTCGCTCTCTCCCATCAATAGGTCGATATCACTAAAGGCCTGCACGGCTTCGGCTCCGACTGCCAATGCCGTGGCGATTGTCGTCGTCGCCCGCAAAACGTCAATGACGATCGCACAATCTGGCATAGGGTCGGTTGGCGTGAGTTCCGGAGTGTGATAAACGAAGATTCTAGGCATAATTCGCTCAAACTGATTGGCTCAAATTCTCAATCTACTGTACAACTCGGTGTTGGTTTCTCATTCATCGCTTTGGGGGACGATCGGGTGTCACAATAGAATTGAAGGGATGGAAACACAGCAGATTAAAGACGGCAGAAGGAGAAGGGGCAAAACCCAAAGGTTCCCTAATACTGCACGAGCGGCTTGACAATTGATGATGAAAGCACAAGTTTTCCGAGGTGTGAATCAACTGAGTTATGAAGACGTACCCATTCCAACCCTGGAAACCGATGAGGTGCTAATCGAAGTCAAAGTGGTGGGTCTCGGTCGCGAAGATCTCGATCGCATTCGCTATCCTTTGTACAGTCCGCCGCGCATTTTCGGCAATCAAATTGCCGGAACGATCGCCGCTGTGGGCGATCGCGTTGAGAATTGGTCGATGGGGCAACGAGTCGCCGTGATGCCGAACGTGCCCTGTTTTCGCTGTAACTACTGTCTGAACGGTCAGTTTTCCTTGTGCAAAACCTATGAAGAAATTACCACCACTAGCGGGTTTATCCCCAGTGGCGGCGGCTTTGCGCAATACGTCAAAGTTCCCGGTCATATCGTTCGCAACGGTGGACTGGTTGAAGTCCCCGAACCGGTGAGCTTGGAACGAGCCAGTTTTTTATATTCGGTCAACTGCTGCCTAAAAGCAATTAAAAAAGCAGAAATTTGGGCCGGTCAAATCGTGTTTGTGGCGGGTGCAGATATCAGAGGACTGCTATTAATCCTGCTGCTGCGGTATTTGGGAGCGAGAACGGTGGTGGTCGATTGCCATCCCGAGCGCCTAGATAAAGCCTTACAAGTTGGGGCGGAATCGGCTTTTTTGGCGAGCGATCGAGATTTACATACCAAAGTCAACTACCTCACCCATGGGTTGGGGGTACATGCCAGCCTGCTTTCAATTTCCAACGAACTCGCCTACAGCCAAGCCCTCGACTGCACCCGTAAAGGGGGAAAGATTTTGATTTGTTCGGAATTTTCCGACTACAGCATTACCATCAATCCCAATTTGCTCTATCGTCGAGAAATCGATCTGCTCGGCAGTCACGGCGCGGATTTTCAGCATCAGTTTCAGGCGATCGATATTTTATTCAACCAACGTATTGATGTCGAACAGTTGATTAGCGATCGCTATCCCCTCAAAGATTTACAAATAGCAGTCGATCGCATTGACAAAGCCATCCCCGACACCTACAAGGTGTTGCTCTATCCCCAGGATGTGGAGTGAGGCTGGGATAGGGAATGGGGAACGGGGAACGGGGAATGGGGAATGGGGAACGGGGAACGGGGAATGGGGAATGGGGAACGGGGAATGGGGAATGGGGAACGGGGAGAGAATAAATGCAAGATCGACAATTCTCCCTTATCCCCTTGTCTCTTCTTCCCCGCGTCTCCGCGTCTCCGCGTCATTTTCTCTCCCAGCTTCCCCATTCAAGATTTCACCTGCCATCGTCCCAGCAGAATTGCCAGAGTCAAAATACTGACGATCGCTACCCGGATTTGCACTTCCCCACTGGCAACCAGACTGCCCAAATAGTTAGAACCGATCGAAATGGTATGAACCGCAGCAAATAATAACGCCGGAACCGTTAACAAGTGAATCTGCCGCCAGCGCTTCCCTAACGCCTGTTGGGCGCGATCGAAACTCGTTAGGGCGGCCGGAGTCATCAGAGCTAATGCCGTCATTCCCGCCCACAATCCCCAGCGATGCTGCGGCACCATAAAGGCGATCGCCTGTGGGTTCCAGTTCAGGGTATGGTCGATGGTATGGGCGATATGCGCCACAGATAACACGAACGCCCCTACCCCAACTGCCCGCCGGTATTTGAGAGGAGTTCCCCAAAACCGGGAAATCGGACGGGCTGCCAGCGCCAGCATCAGCAAAAACAGCGCCCCGTGTCCGGTATAGTCCACCATGGCATCGGTGCGCCACAGGGTCAAAATCCCGATCGTCAGAGTCACCCAGCCCCCCAACCGAAATAGCTGACTGCGACGATCGGCGCTGAGTCGAGATGCGGAAATACCCACCCCCAGCATCGTTGGCATCGTTCCCAATCCAAACGCCAGCATCGTCATCCCCCCAGAGATCGGACTTCCGGTTTCGGCGGCTTTGAGTTGGGCGGTGTAGAGAAAGCCGCAGGGAATCAATCCCCAAAACCCCCCGAGAAGAGTTGGAGTCCACCATTGGGTTTGCGTCGATAGCCCCATCATAATTTTGTTGAGGCGATCGTGCAGTCGCCCTTGCAGCGGGTGGAGAACGGGCAGTTGGGGTAACAAGTCGGGGGCGATTTGTCGCAACCCGAACCCAACTAGCAGCAGTCCGGTGACAATGGTCATCCACTGGCGCAAACCGCTACCAATTCCCGCGAGTTGTCCGCTGGCGATCGCCACAGAACCCACTCCCCCCAACACGGCCCCGACGATGGCATAGCTGGCGGTGCGTCCGAGATTCAGCAGCAGGTGAAATCCCCAGCGATTGACGGCCCGCGAGGTTTGGGGGGTGGGAGTCGATCGCGAAAGTGCGAAAGCCACTGTCAGAGGACCGCACATGCCGACGCAGTGACCGAAACTGCCTAAAAATCCCAGCGCGAAAACCAAAAAGAGATCGAATGCAGTTTGTGACATTATTTCTACACTGACTCGAACCGGAACGACGAACGCTTACTATCGACACCTACACCGACCCTCTTGTGTTCGAGAAGGCGATCGGGCGCTCAAAAACCCAACACGAGAATCTCACCACCGATCGAATACCCCATCGAACCACCCATCACAGTAAATGCCAGGGACTTCGCTCTGACTTAACGGGTATTGACGGCACTTCAATTAAAAATGTATCTCAATTAGTGTAACGAATATGGCAATCTGGAGCGATTCGATCGCCGATATCTAAATCTCTAATCTGCCCATTCGATCGACCATTCACTGTAGTTCTGCGTGCTGATAAACTCGGGTTCGGGAGCCAGCGCTAAGGTTTGACTGGCTTTGGCTTGAGACACCCAAGACTCCACGGCCGTTAGCGTGGGCAGCACTTTGACCAATTGTTGCTGTTGGTTAATTTCAACGAGATAGATGTGGAGATCTTTGGGGAAGTATTGCTTGAGTTTTTCGACCGAATCGACTCCTGCGGCTTCTAAGAGTTTGATGTATCCCGTGCCGATGCCGTTGATTTGCAACAACTCGCCCATTTCGATGCATTGAACGATCGTCTCGCGATCGATACCCGTGATGCGGCTGAGTTCGGCGCGATCGATATCCGAGACTCCTTTTTCAAGCAGGTGGGAAACGGTGGTAATCCCCACCAACGCGAGCCTTTGCGCGTGGTCGGGACGCACGGATTCAATGTCGTCGAGGGCGTATTCGGTCATAATAGGAGCGATCGTCAGATCTGCGAGCAATCTGTTATTGATGATACCAAGTCGATCGCCGAAAGATGAAGATTAAATTGCGCGCCCCGAGGCGAAAATTCGGTTATCTATTGCTGCTACTGTTGACGGCACTGGTGGTCTCTGGCTGTCGCGATCTGACCGTCGATCGCTACGAAGCCACGGCACTGACAACCTATACGTGGTCGGTGAAATACTTCCGCGAGGGGCAAAAAAATCGGTGGCGGATTGAAGAATTTGGCTCGAATTCCTTGCTCAATGTTAATGGTGAAAAACCCGCAGACGGGGCCGTTCTCGAAGACGATGGCGGTTTGTGGTGGCCGGTACTGCCGACGAAGCCGGATATCGATGCGATCGAACAACGGACGAAAGCGAACGAGACCCCCGGCACGGCAGAGTTGCTCAAAACCGTAGACTATCAGATAACCTACACCTTGGCTGGCGACTCGACCACTCTAGGGGCGAACTCGCAAGTGTACCGACAAGCGGCGCGATCGCATCCCTATGGCAAAGCGTTGAGGTTGACCCTAGGGCCGCAGGGGAAGGCGGTAACTCGTGCGGAACCATTGTAATTTGAGGTTGGTTCTGCCGGAGATGAGGGAGATGAGGGAGATGAGGGAGAGTAAATGCGCGCATTAAAAATGCAAAATTCTTCCTTGTCCCCTCCTCTCCGCGTCCCCGCGTCCCCGCGTCATCTTCTCCCCTTGCCAGCTCTTCTCCTCGATCGCCCTCCTCGATAAGATATGTAATAGAACCGATCGAAAACAACTATGACTGACTCAAATCTCGAACCCATCGTCTATTTCGGTCAATTTGGCGAATATCAGAT
>JAXHUC010000209.1:0-6948 GCA_034189805.1 Cyanobacteriota bacterium | reverse complement strand
AGTTCGGAGTTTTTCCCGAACGTGCTCCAATTCCAATCGCGTAAAACATCATGTTTCCTCCCGGCGATCGAACCGATTCCCAGTCCTACTATCCGCGCTTTCGGCGATCGGATGCAGGTCTAGATCGGACAACCGCCGCTCCAGCTTCTGGGAATTCCGAAACGGTTGGAGAAGAATCCACTCCATCGGATGCTCCTTCGCCAGCGATCTCCTTAGAAGAGATCGAGCAGGGACTCGAAGATTACGCGCGACTCAAGCGAGAGTTGTATTGGATCACGCTCGTTCTAACGGGATTAATTTTTGCGACAGTCTGGTTCTTTTACGCCCTCGATATCGCATTAAATTATGCCATCGGCGCGTTGGTGGGCCTCGCGTACTTGAGACTTTTGGCGAAGAACGTCGATCGTCTCAGCGCGGAAGATCGATCGATGAGTAAAAGTCGGTTGGCGGTATTTGTGGTAGCAATCCTATTTGCTTCCCAAGTCGATCGGCTGCAAATCTTACCCATCTTTTTAGGGTTTTTAACTTATAAAGCCACCCTCATCGTCTATACGGTGCGCGTTACGCTTCTACCAGAGACTCAATCCTCTGGGGAGTCCCAATCCTCAACTGCTGAGGAATCCTCCTAAATCGACAATGTTGGATGTTTTAAACACCTTTAGCTTTCTCCCAATCGCCGAACTCGAAGTCGGCAACCACCTATATTGGCATATTGGGAACCTGAGAATTCACGGACAGGTGTTTCTAGTTTCCTGGTTTGTCATCGCCCTGTTGATAGGCGCTTCGGTTCTGGCGACTAAAAACGCCCAGAGAATACCCAGCGGCATCCAAAATTTCATGGAATTCGCCCTGGAATTTCTGCGCGATTTGGCAAGAAGCCAGCTCGGAGAGAAAGAATATCGACCCTGGCTACCGTTCATCGGCACCTTGTTTCTGTTTATCTTCGTGTCGAACTGGTCTGGCGCGCTCATTCCCTGGAAGGTCATCGAGTTACCCGAAGGCGAACTGGCAGCCCCCACCAACGACATCAACACAACGGTTGCCCTGGCGTTGCTGACCTCGCTGGCGTATTTTTACGCCGGGTTTAGAAAGCGCGGTTTGGGATACTTCGCTAAGTATATCGAACCCACGCCGATTCTACTACCCATCGCGATTCTAGAAGATTTCACCAAGCCCCTTTCCCTAAGTTTTCGTCTGTTCGGGAATATTTTGGCTGACGAACTCGTGGTGGGCGTTTTAGTTCTCCTAGTTCCGTTGTTCGTCCCCATTCCCGTGATGATGCTGGGTTTGTTCACCAGTGCCATTCAAGCGTTAGTGTTTGCTACCCTGGCTGCGGCCTACATTCACGAAGCTCTCGAAGGTCACGGTGAAGAAGAGCACGATTAACCGCCTCCCGAGTGGGGGAACCATAACCCATCGTGCCTTCGAGCATTTCGATTCGTTCGGTTTTTGTTTTGTAATTAATACAGTAAGGAAAATACACTCATGGACCCATTAGTTGCTGCTGCTTCTGTTATCGCTGCCGCTTTGGCCGTCGGTTTGGCTTCTATCGGACCGGGTTTGGGTCAAGGTAATGCCTCCGGTCAAGCCGTTGAAGGAATTGCCCGCCAGCCCGAAGCAGAAGGAAAAATTCGCGGAACCTTGCTGCTGACCCTAGCATTCATGGAATCGCTGACGATTTACGGCTTGGTGATTTCCCTCGTGTTGTTGTTTGCCAACCCATTCGCATAAAACATCCAATAGCGAGTTCGGGGTAATTGGTGTTATCAATACCAGTTACCCTTCGTCCGCGAAAAAAAATAGCTCGACCCAATCGGGGTGGCTTCTTTTTAAATTCTTGTATTTCCGAGCAAAGCGATGTTTGATTTCGATGCCACTTTGCCTTTCATGGCAGTGCAAATTTTAGTGTTGACGGCAATCTTAAATGCGGTCTTCTTCAAACCACTCCTTCAAGTGATAGACGAACGGGATGAATACATCCGCACCAACGATCGAGATGCCGAAGAACGTCTGGCAAAAACCGAAGGGTTGGCCAGTCAATACGAGCAAGAGCTAGCGGATACCCGTAGAGAAGCTCAAGCGATTATTGTTGCCGCCCAAGAAGAAGCCCAGCAAGCCTCCGATCGAAAAGTAGCTGAAGCTCAAAAAGAAGCCCAAGAAGCTCGAGAAGCTGCCGCCGCCGAAATTACTAAAGAGAAAGAAGTGGCGATGCAATCTCTAGAGCAAGAAGTGAACGCCCTGAGCGAACGGATGCTAGAAAAATTGTTGGGCTAGGAACTCGCCATATGACGGCGGCTGGGGTCGATTTTTTCCAGCAATCCGACCCAAACCTGGCAGACACACGAAAGAGGTTTAAAGGCGAAAATGGAAACATTTTTGTGGCTAGCAACAGAAGAAAAAGGGTTTGGACTCCATTTCGATTTATTGGAATCCAATATCGTTAATCTAGCCATTATTATTAGCGTACTCGTCTATTTCGGTCGAGGAATTTTGATTAAGACCTTGAGCGATCGACGAGCGGATATAGAAACGAGAATCACAGAAGCTGAAAACAAAGCGCGCAGTGCCAAAGAGTCTCTCTCTGACGCTCAGCAAAAGTTAACTCAGGCTCAAGCCCAAGCCCAAAAAATTCGCACCGAAGCCCAAGAGCGAGCTGCATCTGCTAAAGAGGCGATCCTCAAGCAGTCGGAGCGAGAAGTCGAACGCATGAAAGCGTCGTCAAGTCAAGAGCTGAGTGCCGATCGCGATCGGGCGATCGCCGAGTTGCGCGCGCGGGTGACGGCAATTGCCATCGAACGAACTCAAGCGCAGCTTCAAGAGCGCATGGGTCGCTCCGACCAAGAAAAATCCATCGATCGCGCTATTTCGCTGTTGGGAGGTAAGGGATGAAAAGTGGTGCCATGGGGGCGCAAATTGCCGATCCCTACGCCAAAGCCTTGATGTCGATCGCCGACGATCGCGATTTAGCCAACCGCATTGGCGAAAATATGGCGATGTTGCAACAACTCCTGAAGGACTCGCCGGAACTTGCGGAGTTTTTAGACAACCCGATCGTCGCACCCGAAGATAAGAAAGCCGTCCTGCGGCGAGTCGTCGAGTCGGAAATCGAACCGGTTGCCCTCAACTTCTTACTGCTACTGGTCGATCGGGGACGAATTTTGTTTCTCGAAGAAGTCTGCAAACGGTATCGGGCGCTACTGCGCGAACGCAACCAAACCGTCCTCGCCGAAGTGACTTCCACCGTAGAACTGGCCGGTTCTCAACGAGAGGCGATCGAATCCAAAGTCAAAGACCTCACCGGGGCGCGGCAAGTGGAAATCGAAGCCAAAATCGATCCCGACATCATCGGCGGAGTCATCATCAAAGTCGGCTCGCAAGTGTTCGATGCCAGCTTGCGAGGACAACTGCGCCGCTTGGCGGTGAGCTTGAGCTAATCCACAGTTCTCATACACGTAAAGTTTCGCAGAGTGAGACTCTTGGGGAACTAGGAACCAAGGATAAAATCAGCAGTACGATCGAGCCGCAAATCGAGCAGTACGAAGCTGAGCTAAAAGTCACCCACGATCGAGAAACCAAGGACAAAATTATGGTAGCGATCGGACCCGGTGAAATTAGCAGCGAGATCGAGCAGTACGAAGCCGACCTGAAAGTCACCAACGAACGATAAAGAACCAAGGACAATCATTATGGTAGCGATCAGACCAGACGAAATTAGCAGCATTATCAAGCAACAAATCGAGCAGTACGAAACCGACCTAAAAGTCACCAACGTCGGTACCGTATTGCAAGTCGGCGACGGAATCGCCCGCATCTACGGCTTGGAAAACGCCATGGCCGGCGAACTGCTCGAATTTGAAGACGGAACCATCGGCATCGCCCTCAACCTCGAAGAAGATAACGTCGGGGCGGTGTTGATGGGGGCCGGTAACGAAATCCAGGAAGGGTCTTCGGTAACCGCCACCGGAAAAATCGCCCAGGTTCCCGTGGGAGAAGGTCTCATCGGACGGGTAGTCGATGCCCTCGGTCGTCCCCTCGATGGCAAAGGCGACATCGACTCGAGCGAATCTCGCCTGATCGAATCGGGGGCCCCCGGTATCATCGAGCGTAAATCGGTGTACGAACCCCTGCAAACCGGAATTACGGCCATCGACGCGATGATTCCCATCGGTCGGGGTCAGCGAGAACTGATTATCGGCGACCGTCAAACCGGTAAAACGGCGATCGCCATCGATACGATCCTCAACCAAAAGAGCGAGGATGTGATTTGCGTGTACGTGGCCGTGGGTCAGAAAGCTTCCACCGTCGCCCAAGTCATCCAAACGCTAGCCGATCGCGGCGCGATGGACTACACCATTGTCGTGGCTGCCAACGCCAGCGACCCGGCCACCCTCCAATACCTCGCCCCCTACACTGGTGCGGCGATGGCCGAATACTTCATGTACACGGGTAAAGCTACCCTGGTGGTCTACGACGACCTTTCCAAGCAAGCCCAGGCCTACCGTCAAATGTCCTTGTTGCTGCGTCGTCCCCCCGGACGGGAAGCCTATCCCGGAGACGTGTTCTACCTCCACTCCCGCCTCCTCGAACGGGCCGCCAAACTCAGCCCCGAACTTGGCGAAGGTAGCATGACCGCCCTACCGATTATTGAAACCCAAGCTGGGGACGTGTCGGCGTACATTCCCACCAACGTGATTTCGATTACCGACGGGCAAATCTTCCTCTCCTCCGACCTGTTCAACTCCGGTCAGCGTCCGGCAGTGAACCCCGGTATTTCCGTGTCGCGGGTGGGTTCGGCCGCCCAAACCAAAGCGATTAAGAAAGTGGCGGGTAAAATCAAATTGGAACTGGCGCAGTTCGACGAATTGGAAGCGTTCTCTCAGTTCGCCTCCGACCTCGACGAATCGACTCGGAACCAACTCTCTCGGGGTCAGCGCCTGCGGGAAATTCTCAAGCAGCCGCAAAACTCGCCCCTACCGCTCAACGAGCAAGTGGCGATCGTCTATGCGGGAATTAACGGCTACCTCGACGATATCCCCATCGAAAAGGTCACTGATTTCAACGCCGGATTGCGGGATTACCTGCGCACGAGTAAGCCGAAGTTCGCCGAACTCATTCAAGGCGGAAAAGTGCTGACCGAAGAAGCCGAAGGACTGCTCAAAGAAGGTATTAGCGAATTCAAGCAAACCTTCCTCGTCTCGAGCTAAATCCTCGTCTAATTGAGAATGAAGAACCCCCGGCATTCAGCCGTCAGCAATTAGCTTTAGGCTATTGCGACGGGTTAGACGCTCTCTTCATTCTCAACTTCTAGCTCTCATGTAAGTCATTCAGCAATCTGCTCAAGTCCGATCGACTCGGCTTTTCGCTCGTTTAGGTGAATTAAAATCAGCCAAACCGAAACAGCCAGATCGTCAGTCCGGTAAATTGGCCCACAGCTAATCGCTGAATGCTTACACCTCAATTCGATCGTTCATCGTTCTTCGTCATGGCCAATCTCAAAGCAATTCGCGATCGCATTAAGACGGTCAAGAATACCAAAAAAATCACCGAAGCGATGCGCCTGGTGGCTGCCGCCCGCGTCCGTCGCGCCCAAGAGCAGGTACTCGCCACTCGCCCCTTTGCCGATGCCCTCGCCCAAGTCCTTCACAGCTTGCAGTCTCGCTTGCAATTTGAAGCCCTAGACTTGCCCCTCCTCGAACAGCGAGAGGTCAAATCTACCGCACTGCTGATTATTTCCGGCGATCGGGGACTTTGCGGCGGTTACAATACCAATATCCTCAAAAAAGCGGAAATCCGCGCTCGGGAACTCGAAGCCGAAGGCGTGGATTACAAGTACATTTTAGTCGGTCGTAAAGCCACTCAGTACTTCAATCGGCGCAATGCCCCGATCGTGGAAAGCTTCGTCGATAACGAACAGATTCCCACCGCTAAAGATAGCGCCCAAGTGGCAGACTTGCTGCTTTCCCTCTTCCTGTCCGAGGAAGTCGATCGGGTGGAACTCATTTACACCAAGTTCGTCTCCCTAGTTAGTTCGCGCCCCGTCGTGCAAACCCTCCTACCGCTGACTCCCCAAGGGTTGGAAGTTCAAGACGACGAAATCTTCCGACTCACCAGCAAAGGCGGCGAATTTCAAGTGGAGCGGCAAAAGGTCTCTTCTACAATGGAAGACCTACCCGCCGACATGATTTTCGAGCAAGACCCCACCCAAATTTTGGATGCCCTGCTGCCCCTGTACGTCAACAATCAGGTGCTGCGGGCCTGGCAAGAATCTGCCGCGAGCGAACTAGCCGCCAGGATGACTGCCATGAACAACGCCAGCGATAACGCCAGCGAGCTGATCGGCTCCTTAACCTTGGTTTATAATAAAGCGCGTCAGGCTTCAATTACCCAAGAAATTTTGGAAGTGGTTGGCGGTGCGGAAGCGCTTGCAGGCTAAGCCAAGTCTTGACTATTTATCCTATTTGTGATATCGCTCGGTTTCGATCGGGCGCTTTTTTATGGGAACGGGGGAGAGGGAGAAAGGGGGGACGCGGAGAGGGGGAGAATTGGGGGAAACGGCGGAATTAGGATATCGCTCGAAGCCTCCAAGAGCTACCGATGGGTGACAAGTTAAGCAATTTTACTAGATGTCAAGTTGACGGTCTCGAATAGCTAGACCCCTTTAATGCTAGTGTTTTCCACGATTTCACTCTAGTGCGCGGGGGGGTCGGGGGAGTAGAGAGACCCCCGGCGGGGGGTTTCTTACAAGGGAATGTTTTTTAGAATTGGGCTTGACCATTCGTTGGTCAAGCCCAAGGAATGGTCAAGCTATCAGGGCGATCGTGAACTGGTGAGAAAGAATCTACCATCTGGCTACCGAACATGGGTAAGAGTAGTGACCCAGAAAATGCCGTACTTAAGCAAACCTCAAGCTGTTGTCCTGGCGATGTGGAGCTTTGGTATAGCTCTAAC
>JAXHUC010000208.1:0-7020 GCA_034189805.1 Cyanobacteriota bacterium | reverse complement strand
ACGGCAACCCGGTGAAATTCCACCAAGAATCCTTCGAGAACGTCTCCCGAAATTTCTCGGCACTGACCTATCCCCCGCAAAATCTCAAAGGCGATCGCATCTGCTTTATCGACGGACAATGGCGAGAAGTGGGAGAGCTTCCGGGCATCCCAAAAGTGGCTTCAGTTTCTGCAAGTTCGGACAAATCAGGTAATAACTCTATCGTGCAAAAACTCGAAAACCTTTATCAAAAAGATAATGTCTCGTCCTCTATCGAGCGAAGTTCGGACTGGGACAATAGTTACATCGTCGATACCCAAGTTTTGATAGATGTTCTTGAGTTAGCAGAGCGTAAATACGGGCATAACTTCTTTACTGCAACTGAATTTCACCGCAGCATTTCGACGGGTCAGCGTCAACTATATGACGGGAACGTCAACAACCTAAAGTCAATATTGTCTCGCGCAGTTAGCGAGGAATTAGCAATCCTGGAAACGGGAGAAGAAGGTCGCACTCTGATTCGCCTTCTTTGAGAGAAAATCCGGGTTGAACTCGATGACATAATAGAGCCACAGCCACACAGCCACACGAAAATAGAGCCACTAATCACGGAGCCACAAGGGTTTTAGCCGTGGCTGCGGTCGTGGCTGCGGTCGTGGCTGTAGTTGTGGCTCTAACACACTCTCGGCACAATCTCTGTTAATCTAACAAAATAAATATGCTTTGTAAGTTCACTTAAGTGAGGATGTGATGTCAAATCAAAACAATTCCGTAAAAGTGACGATATTTGTGATTAAGCCGCAGTATGTTGAAGCACTTCAAAAACTTTTGATAAATCTCGGTAGCTCGACAGCGGAATATTGCGAAGAGAAGTTTTATGAAGCAACACTTGAATACGGGCTACCTCGTAAAGGTGATGTTTTAACGCTGCAAAGTAATCCAAAAGAACTCTCAAAAAAATGAAGTATTGGTTGCGACTTCTATCGTCTAACTGAAGTCATTTTCATCGAACGTCGATTGTCTCCATCCGAAGAAGCAATCAGTAGCAACGTGCAAAGCCAGTTCGATGATGTTTATCCAGAGCTTTCAAGAGAAGGAGTTGATGTCTTCGTTCGTGAAATCAAAGCTTACTGGTCTTGACGAGTGTCTTACTCCAACTCTCCCCTACCAGCAAGTATCAAGTCCGACCCTCGATCGAGTACCCATCGATATCCTTCCCGCCTAAAGCTTCTCGCCCCTCGCACTCTGCCTATGCCCCGACCTCCCCCAATAACTCCATCTCTTCGGGGGCTAACACCTTCGGCGGTATGGCAAATAAATCGTCCAATACCGGCTTAACCGCTTCAAACCGGAAATACTCTGTCAGCGTCCCCACTGGATAATTTGCCTCCCGGTAGCGATGCTTGAAATACAGCTCCCGTCGCAAAAGACTAGATTTAGGGCTAGATAAAAAGATAGAATTTGGCAACGAGCGAACGCAAAGGTACATTATCGTGCGCCAAAATGATGAGTAATTTAGCCTATTTCGAGGGGAGTTCCCCCGCCCTCAAGAAAGAAATATTAGACTCCTTTCTAGAGACCAGGCACAAACCCAACACCCGACGCGCCTACGAAAAAGATTTGCGACTTTTCTTCAAAGCGATCGCCCCCGACCGGGAACTCACCGAGATTCTGATTCGAGAATTCTTGAATTTGTCTACCCCCAAAGCAGTGCAACTCGTTCTCTACTTCAAGATGCAAGAGAAAGCGCGGGGACTTTCCGACGCGACCATCGAACGGCGGGTGAGTGCGGTCAAAGCATTGGTGTCCCACGCCAGGGTAATCGGTCTGACCACCATCACCCTCGAAGACGTGCGCTCGGTGAAAATCGAACGCTATCGAGACACCGCTGGGGTAGACGTTGAAGTGTATCGCCAAATCCTGCAAGCAGTCGATACCTCCACGCTCAAGGGTAAGCGAGATAACGCCATCTTGCGCCTGTTGTGGACGAACGCCCTGCGCCGTAACGAAGTGGTGGGGTGCGATATTTCCGACTTCGATCCGTTAGGGCAGCGCTTGCAAATCCTGGGCAAAGGAAAATCCAACCGCGAATGGATCGATTTGGCGCGGGGGACTTGCAGTGCAATAGCTGACTGGCTTGACGCGAGAGGGGAAAGCAATCCGGGCGCTCCCTTGTTCGTCGGACTCGATAAAGCTCATTCCCCCGGTCGGTTGGCAGGGTCGTCGGTCTACCGCATCGTGCGATCGTATTCCCAAAAAGCTGGGGTCGAGAAAGTCATGTCCCCCCACCGCGTCCGCCACTCCAGCATCACCGCAGCCCTCGACGCATCCGGTTCGGACTACCGGAAAGTACAGCGCTTGAGCCGTCACGCCGATATTCGCACCCTCCAAATCTACGACGACAACCGCCAGGACCACCAGCAAGAAATGAGCAACTTACTCGAGGACGCGCTCGAATAAAAAGCTTCAAAAGCATAATAGGATAGATTTAAAGCTATAAAAATACCTAGCTTTTTAAATATCATGACTCTCAAAAAGAACCAGAAGCTCGCGACTTTTGGCTGCGATCGTCAACAGTGGGAAACTTTTCTCGCTCGTGCTGCTGAGAACGGAACATCGGGAGCCGAGCTGTTGAAGTGGTTTACAGCCGCCTACATCGACGGCGACATCGACCCTCGCCAGTACATCAGACAATCGGATGTCGAGCGATTAGCCGATGCTCTAGATAAGCGCCTAGCACCTCTGGTTAACCGCTTGAACGAATTAGACGCGCGCCTGGGAAAGTCGAGCGGCAAGATCGCCAGATTCCCCCGATGACCGGACCCGCCCCCGCAGCATACCGAGTGCTACCTCCTCCCCCATCTACCGTTGCAGCCGAAGGGGGACTCTCGGGAAATCAGATGGTTAAAGTCCTCGGGACGGGGAAGCGACAGCTCATGAGAGTTCGCGACAACCCAGAGACGCTGGCACGGTTTTGCCTCGAGCGCATCGGCAAGGTTTACGAGTATCGCGACGGGAAGTACTACCCAGTGGAAGATTCATCCGGTTGACCCACAAAGTTCGCCAAGCCCGGAGCCTGGGGATGAATCGTGGAGCAAACGTGAAATTTGTCTCGCTCAGACGCTCTTAGGTTTTACCTTGTTAGACTAAGTTAGACCGATTTTTGGAAATGACAGGTGGCAACGGTATCGGTAGGGGTGAGATTGCCCGACAAGTTGCACGATAAGCTTCTCGCTTATATCGAGCGAACGGGAGAATCCAAATCCGAGACGATCGTGAACGCCCTCGCGTCCTATCTAAATGCGACGGATGCGATGTCGTTGCGCGCTCGCTTGGCAGAAGTGGAGCGGCGATTGGCTGTTTTGGAAACCCAAGACAAAGTTAGTGAATGCTGAACCTATCGAAAGACGATCGCAAGGATTTGCGCGATGCAATTCTATCTGCCTATCCCGATCCGGGCGACCTAGAAATGTTGGCGGATGAGGCACTCGACGAAAACTTGGCTGCGATTGCAGGCGGTCGGAACCTCACCCAAATCGTCTTTAAATTAATCCAATGGGCGGTAGCTAAAGGTCGAATTGACGATCTGGTTATCGGAGTCTATCGGGACGTACCAGATAACCCAGCCGTTCGGCGCTTTTGCTTATCGATTCAAGACAATTTGCGGCAGCGCATCGCAATTGACTCCGAGCGGTCGCCATCGGCAATACCGCCCGTTCCGTTTGAGTTACCCCGTTCCCTCGATGGTGTCGAGCTGCAAGCCTTCTTGCCTCGGCAACTTTCTTTCGAGACGGATGTGGGCTTGCTCAAACGCGGACTCGATCGAGCCAATGCCGTGTGTAAGATAACGTTTACCGACTGTAAGAGATACGGGACGGGTGTCCTGATCGCTCCTAATCTGATTCTGACGAACTACCACGTTCTCAGTGAAGATGAGACTGCTGAATTGGATCGGATCGCGCGCGCGATTCGCTTTAAATTTGGCTATCTCAGCACCGAGGTGGGTCGCTTGCCTTCAACGAAGGTGTTTTCTGTAGATTCCGAGCAACCCATAGTAGCCGCCAGTCCGACCGAGCAACTCGACTACGTGCTGTTGCGGGTAGAAGCAGCAATCGATCGCACCACTTCCATTCAACCTATCTCCCCTGCTGCGACTTCGGTTCCCAACAAGGGAAAGGGTTTGAACGTCTTGCAACATCCCGATGGCGAGCGAATGAAAGTGTCGCTCAGCAGTAATGGCATCGTCGCTGCGGATGAAGGGCGGGGACGAATTTGGTACGTCAATTGTACTGCTGGAGGGTCGAGTGGGTCGCCGTGCTTTGACGAGGATTGGAAATTGGTCGCCCTGCACCATGCTGAAGTGCCTCGGGGGTTTGGCAGTATTCGCGAGGGCATTTTATTTGAGTCGATTCGGGCTGAAATCGCGCCGTTTTTATTGTAAGGAGTTTGAAAGATGGGTCGTCGGATCGTATCCGTTCAATATCAATCGGGAGGAGGAAAAGCCCAGGTCGATTCCTATTTCGATCGTGTGCTTAAATACATTCCTGCCGATGTAGTGGGTGCTTGGCTGACGGTTAACGGTTTGATTCAAAGTGCTGGGGATGACGTACCCAAGTCGGGATTGTTGTGGTTGAGCTTTGTCTTGGGTCTTGTGGCTACGGCTTGGTGGACCCTCGGTCAAACCCAGGACCCGAAGAAAAAGCCCGCTCGGACGCAAACGATAATTGCGACGGGGGCATTTGGGGTGTGGATTTTTGCTTTGGGCGGACCGTTTGCTACCCTCTCCTTTTACCGACCGCTATACGGGTCTCTACTGCTAATTTTCTACACGTTATTTGTCGCTCGAATTGACCCCCCCGAAAAATAGAAACGTCGAATGAATTGGACGAACGATGCGAAAAAAGAATTTCGTGAATTATTGATTTCGATCTATCAGAATATTGGCGAGTTAGAAATGTTTGTTGCTGACAGTATAGATAAAAATCTTGCCAATATTACCCAAGCATCGAAATTAGACAAATGTGCGTTTGATATAATCCAGCGTCTTGAGAAGTCTGGCGAGTTAGATGATTTTTTTAACTATTTTTTTGAAAAAAATAAAGATAATCAAACATACGGTCGAAGAATTAAATCGTTACAGTCAAAAATAAGTAAATTAGTACAGTATAAGACAAAGATATTATCTCAAGACTGGGAGTCTTTGTTTACTATTTTAAATGAAAATGATTTACATATAATCGCCCAATCTTGTAAGGCTGCATTTAAAGATTGTTTCAAACTAGAACTCAAAGAAATTTATCCCGACTGCCCGAAATTGGATTCACTCCCTCACGTGCGTCAGGTTTTGGAAAAGTACGATAAACCAGAATTGGCCGTTGCCTTTGCCAATCGGGCGATCGGGTTAATAGCCAAACTTGAGGGGGACGCTCGCGATACGAGTGCAATTGCAGATTGGCGAGAGCAAATCGCTCAAATTCATGCAGTCGATCCGAAGATTGGCATACCCGTCCACTCCCAGCAAATTGATGCGTATCTTTTGGTTGCACTCAGACGACAAGGTGGAAGCATCCACTTATTGGCCGAATTACATCGAACGGGCGAGAAGTACGGGCAACCCATCGATCTCGATCCGAACAATCGATGGTTTTCTTGCACATTTTCCGATGATGGAGATGTAGAAATTTCCCAGACGATCGCAGAACCGCTATCCCGACTCATCGAAGAAGCAGAACTGAGATCGGATAAAGAGATTACCTCATTTACCCTTGAATTCTTTTTACCTCCAGAATATCTTGATTTGCGGGTTCATGAGTGGGAGATAATTGACGGTTTTGACAAGCGGACGAAGCTGGGTGAGTATTGTCCTTTTATCGTTCGCTCGCTCGAGCGAGCCATGAATCCTAGATGGTTGCAGAATTTTAACAGGTCGTGGATGAGTTGGTCGCAAAATATTAGCGCAAGCCAGACGATCGCTCGTCACTGCATCGATGTACGAGATTCAACCTGTGAGGAATTATCGTCTGGAAATGTGCTGATAAACAAAATTGGTGTAAAGCTAGCCGCCGGATTACCAGAGGATAGAGAACGGCGAAATTCAATTTTTTGGATGCTTATCAAATCGCATGTCCCTGTTACTTTTTGGATCGATCGGGCAGAGTGTTGTGGCGAGCGAGTTATCCAACAAGTTATCCAAGATTTTAATGGCTTTCTAACTACTTCTAGTTTAAATAACTTTAGTTTGTTAGCAAGAGAGATTCAAAAGAAACGCATACCGGGGAAGGCAACTTATCATTTAGGAATGTTATGCGATTGCCCGGAACGGATACCAACTCTACCTAGTCAGCCTAATATTCCCCGCGCTCGCCCTCCGGGAAGTTAACTGCTATAGTCATCTCGCGCGACAAATTTCCCAATCTCTTAAATCTTTAATTTTTAACTTTTAATTCTTAATTACAAATGTCCGACTGGAAGCTCTTTCGCGGCAACTGCGCCCAAAAGCCTTGTCCTTTAACCCAAATGCCCGATCGCCCGCCTTGGCGAGCGTTTTTGCCTTGGGAGAGCTTGAGCGAACCCCTCAAAGCCGAGGATGCAGAACGCTGGGATTTATTAAGGGAGCGAGCTGCTGTCGATTCTCGCTCCATCGAGCGCGGACAGAGCTTCCGAGTTGAAGAAAAAGATGGACACTCGCCGATTATCGATGCGGTCAATGCCGCACTGCACCTGCGCCGCCCCCTGTTGGTGACGGGCAATCCCGGTTCGGGCAAAACTTCGCTCGCTTATGCTATCGCCTGCGAACTGGCTCTCGGTCCGGTACTGGTCTGGCCAATTACCGCCCGCTCGAACTTAAAAGACGCGCTGTACCGCTACGATGCGATCGCCCGCTTGCAAGACGCGCAAATCGAGAAAACCCAGCTCGAACTAGCAACGCTGAGTCAGAATAACTCCGACCCTTCCCTCCAAGAGACGTTGAAACAACAGCAAGACAAGCGGAACTTGGGAGACTACATCCAGCTCGGCGCGGTGGGAACGGCATTTCTGCCC
>JAXHUC010000207.1:0-7119 GCA_034189805.1 Cyanobacteriota bacterium | reverse complement strand
CGAAGCGTGGAATAATAGAGAGTAAAGAGCTTCGAGATTCTGTCCGGGAGCATCGCGAGTGAAGCTTAGCTCGCCATCGTACCAACAACGCAGTTTACGACATTAAAAGCTTAAGCGATCGAGACGCTCTTTTTGCAAACATCTGCCAAACTAACGAGCATGGAGGGAGTTGAACCCCCGACACCCAGAACCGGAATCTGGTGCTCTATCCACTGAGCTACATGCCCTTACGGTAGTGTAGTATAACACCAATCGTCCAAACTGCATAGTGTGGTGCAGCAGAACCTAGGATTGTTTAGGACGGCAATCTACAGCTCTGCGTCAATAAAAAGGAGTTATAACATGATGACGAACGCTCAGCGTCGAGGGATGCCGATCGCCCTCACTGCCATTTTGTCCCTATGGTCGATCGCCCCAGCAATGGCGCAAAATCCCAAACCCGCACCCGTTCGAGAAACCGGTGAAGAATCCACCATTCAACCCGGAAGCTGTCGCCGGGTGAATATCAGTGAAGAAAGCGTTCTCAACGTCCGCCTAGAACCAGGTGGCAAAATTGTCGGTACTCTGTCCGATCGCGCGTTAGTGACGATTGTCGATGGTGGCGAAAATGGGTGGGTGTCAATCTCCTCTCCCTTTACCGGTTACGTCTACAGCGAGTACCTTACCTCTTGTACGACTCCGATTGTCGAAGTCGATCCTCTGCTGACTAGTACCTGCCGTCAAGTCTCTGCCACAGACGGGATGCAGGTTTACCAGCGTCCTTCCCTCAACGGCGACATTCTCGGCACGGTGGCAGACTCACAGCAAGTCACCATCGTCAATCGCGGCGAAAATGGGTGGGTGCCGATTTCTTCTCCCGTCAACGGTTATATTTTGGGTGTCGGCTTAATTTTCTGTCCCGAATAACAATCGATCACCATCCATTCGTTCCTTCATGCTGGGAACCGTTCTGCGCGATCGCTACGAAATTATTCGTTTTCTGGGGCGGGGCGGGTTTGGTCAAACCTACCTCGCCCGAGATCGAGATTTACCCGGACAGCCCGAATGCGTGGTCAAGCGCCTGTTTCCCCAGTCCCAAGCCGAATCGGTTCTGCAAACGGCGCGACGGCTGTTCGAGACTGAAGCCCAAACCCTCTATCGTTTGGGCAGCCACGATCGCATTCCCCAACTCCTCGCCCACTTTGAGGTGGGTGGGGAATTTTATTTGGTGCAGCAATTGGTTCTCGGGTCCGATCTCAAACAGGAATGGCGACAGGGAAAATTGTGGAGAGAAGCCGAGGCGATCGCCTTTTTAAGCCAAATGCTGCCGGTTCTCGACTTCATCCACCAGCAAGGCATCATCCATCGCGACATCAAACCCAGCAACATCATTCGCCGTACTGGCGATCGCGCCCTCGTTTTGATCGATTTTGGTGCCGTCAAACAAGTGGGGACGCAATCGGGAACTGACTTCGATCCGGACAACTTAACCGTTGCCGTGGGAACTGCCGGATACATGCCCAACGAACAAGCCGCCGGAAAACCTCGATCGAGTAGCGATCTCTACGCATTGGGAATGGTGGCAATTCGAGGTCTGACAGGCGTTTCGCCCCACCAACTTCCTGAAGACCCCCGCACCAACGAAGTCCTGTGGCGCGAAGTCCTGCCGCGCGATGGGAACTTCTCTGGGGCATTTCTCGATATTCTCACTCAACTGGTGCGCTATAACCCCCGCGATCGCTACGCCAATGCCGCAGAAGTCTTAGCAGCCCTCGCCAGCATCGCCGGTGAGGGAGAAATCGATCTGACCCAACCACCACTGACTCGATCTCAACCGACTCAAGCACAACTCACCCCAGCACAACTCACTTCAGTCCAAACTCCTCAAGGACAACCCAGCGATCGCCACCCGCCCGACGCAGATACTATTTTTCCTCCATCCTCTCCCACTCCCCTGAGTGCCACCTCATACCGCTACCGACAAATCCTGCTCAACAAAGTGAGAAACTACTGGATTAAAGGAGTCCTCGAAACCTCCCTCCACGATCGCGCCGCCATCGAACTGGGATTGGAAGAACGCAACGATCTCGTCGATCGTCCTTGGGGGTTGGTTTGGCAAGGGACCGACACGACCCCGCAAACCCTGCCTTCGGGGGTGCGAGTCAGCGACAAATTTCGCGAGATGGGTTCGGGGCGATCGCTCTTGATTCTCGGGGAACCGGGTTCGGGCAAAACCACCACTCTTCTCGAAGTCGCCCGCGATTTGCTCGCCATCGCCGAAACCAACGCGAACCAACCTCTCCCGGTGATTTTCAACCTCTCCTCCTGGCAGGGTAAATCTTCGATCTCCGCTTGGCTGGCGACCGAACTCAACCGTCAATACCAAGTCTCGCGAGAAATTGGTCGCAACTGGGTCAAAGATGGGCGATTGCTGCTGTTACTCGACGGATTGGATGAAGTGCGCGCCGACTTGCGAGAGAACTGCATCGCCGCCCTCAATCGGTTCGGTCGATCTCACGGGACGACGGAAATTATTGCGTGCAGCCGCATCCGCGATTATCAAGCCCTGAAAGCGCGCCTGACTCTCCAAGCGGCTGTCTGTTTGCAACCCCTCACCCTCAGCCAAATTCAAACCTATCTCGAAAATGCCGGATCGGAACTGGCGGGGGTGCGACGCTTACTCGGGCAGGAAGTCGCCCTCCAAGAACTGGCAAAATCTCCCCTAATTCTCAACATCATCACATTGGCCTATCGCGGTATGTCTCCCGATAGCCTGCCCAAAATTCCCACCCTCGAAGCCCAACGCCAGCATTTATTCGATACCTACATTCGCCGCATGTTCGATCGCCGCAGTCAAAATACTCGCCGCTACTCCAAAGAACGGGCGCTGCACTGGCTGATTTGGCTGGCAAAATCGATGTCTGGTCGATCGCAAACGATTTTTCTCATCGAACGCATGCAGCCGAGTTGGCTGACTGAATCCTGGCAAAAATGGGTTTATCGTCTGGCGGCGATCGCCCTATTTTTTCTGTGCGGATTTTCGATCGGTTCTTTAGTTTTATCGATGCAAAGATTAACGGTTGTTTTGCCCTTTAGCTGCTTCATGTTTTGGCTCATTTTTGGATTCGAGCGGATCGAACCGGTGGAAACTTTAAAATGGTCGTGGAAAAAAGCGCGCAAGTATTTAATACTGGGAATTGGGATCGGTACGTCTTCTTTATTTCTTTTAAAAGTTATTTATGAAATCATTTTCCATCCCCTTCACTGGCAAATTTTAACCTCCTGGGCTAGTTTTCCCACGTATGCCCTAATTCGCGGTGCCGTTTTTGGCTTGAGTATGGGAACGCTATTTGGCATTACACGCGGCATGACCGGATCGGTCATTCCCAAAGCGACGCGCCCCAATCAAGGTATCTGGCAATCGGGGAAAAATGCCCTCGTGTTTGCCAGTATCGGCTTTACGGTCTTGAGTCTGGCGGCAATTCCCCTACAATGGCTACCGCTGTTTTGGGGGACTTTCGGCGCTTCTTTCGGGATGGCGATCGGTGGCGGTGCGGCTTGCGTCAAACACTTGATTTTGCGATCGATTCTCACCTGTAGCGGTGCGACTCCTTGGCACTACGCCCGGTTTTTAGATTACGCCACCGATCGCATCTTTTTACAGAAAGTTGGTGGTGGTTATATCTTCATTCATCGTCTTCTTCTGGAGCATTTTGCTGCGATGAATCCTAAAAACGGTCGAACGCGCATCCTCTAACTCGGTGGATTTAAATTCACCCGATCGGATGAGGTGATTGCCGATTGACGCTGGCTATCTTGGATATAGAAACAAGATAAATGCGCACCTTATACTGTTAATTATCCCTATTCTTTTGCAGGATAGGGGTTTTTATTTCTTGTTTTTTTTCGAGGATGCGATCGAATTGCAAACTTACTTTTGAGAGTCGATCGAAGGCTAAATTCGAGCCAGACTCGCTTTAGTCAGAGCGGGTACAATTCCCTCGCAAGCTAACTTGCCACCAAATAAATTCCGGGCGACAGGTCCCACCCGCAAGGCTGCCCAAGGCCCCATGACCAATAGCTCGCATCCGGGCCAGCGGAGGTGTTCGTCTAGAATCGGCAAGCCGTTAACCGTTTCCACGGGGTGCTTGGATAATACATCCGCCAGTAGGGGATGGACATCGATATCTAAAGTCGTACCCGTTGCCAGCCAAATTCGGTGAATGGGTTGAGCCTCGATACACCGATGCACGGCATGGTTATCGCAGTACACCTGCCAGGCATCTCCTTTCCAGCGAGCGTCGGCAACCTGAGTGCGATCGTAAAATGTCACCAGTCCTTGGCGCGATCGTCGCCGCAGTTGAGTCATCATCATCGGAGTCAAAGAGCCGCCGTTCCGGGCTTGCTGCACCATATTCCAGCGGGCGTGCATATCGGGTTCGGCACGAAAGCCTTTGAGATATTTGGGTCCGAGCCAACCTGGGTCGGTATCGAACAGCTTTTCTTGAAAGGTGCGTCGCGCCATCATCAAGACTTTTGCACCCCGTTTTACCGCCCCCATCGCTAGATGCCCGCTGGTTAGACCGCTGCCGACGATGAGAACGGTTTCCCCCGAAAGCGAGGTTAAAGACGGTAGCTCGATCTGATTCGCGTGACACAAGCGTTCGGCTGGATAACCCGGAGCCACTCGCTGCACCCAATCGGGAATCTGAGGGCGACCGCCACCGGTTGCCAACACAACTCGCCGTGCCAGAATCGTCTTGCCCGTATTTAACGTCAGCCGAAATCGGGAGGGTTTTTTCTGCAACGGTTCGAGTCGGGTCACTTGCGCTCGCACGATCCGATCGTGCAATTGCCAGCGGCGGACGATCGCATTGCAGAACTCTTGAAACAGTGGAGTTCCGGGACGAGCGTAGGGGGGATGAAGTTCGAGATCGCGCCCTTGCGCAAAGCTTCTCAGAGCATGGGGGTTCGGGTCGGGATGGTGGACGGCAGGCGATCGCAACTGGGCGATTTCGAGATCGGCAAACTGGCGATGCCACTGGGTCATCCACGTGCCGCTCGGATCGAACACTTGAATGCGATCGTGCAGCAGCTTCTTCTTTTGCAGGATGTGGGTCACCAGGGTCAGCGCTTGAGGACCCGCCCCAACGATGGCGATGTCCGTCTGCAATTTAGTCATAACCTTCAGTGTGGGTCCCTTGGGTGAAATGCCAATATTATAATAATGATTATCGTTATTATTTAGCCATTTAGCGATCGCTGCGATCTCCCCACCTTGTATCGCAACCGCCAATTTAATGAGGACATGGCGTAAAGGCGAGCACCGGGGAGAAGTTGTCCGTTGGAGGCGGTCGTTGAGGATTTTAGCGTCTAGACCCAACACCCCACCCTCGCGGTGAAACCGTCCGATCCCAAACTGACGTTACTATAGTTAAATCCCGCCTTTTAGCTTTGAATGACCACCGCATCTGCCCCCCCTCGCAATCCACGCCGTCCCCGCGATAATGATTGGCGGCTTTTTTTACGCCTGGTTCCCTACGCCAAACGCAATCGCCACCTGCTGTATATCGTGATGGCATTGCTCGTGCCGCTGTCAATCTCGGGGGCAATTCAGCCGATTTTAATCGGACAGGCGATTTCGCTGATTCGCCAAGAACCAACCTTCTTTCTTCTAGAAGGTAAAACGCTTTCCCAAGGGTTGTATATTCTCTCGGGGTTACTATTTCTCACGATCGTCGTTCGCCTTGCCCTTACTTCCATTCAAGGATTTTTGGTGCAAAAGGTGGGACAGCGGATGACGGCAGACATTCGCAGCGATTTATTCGTCCACGTGACTTCTCTCTCGGCGCGATTTTTCGATCGCACCCCCGTCGGACGCTTGATTACCCGCCTCACCAGCGATGTGGATGCCCTCGGCGATGTGTTCTCCACCGGGGCCATCGGTATTCTGACGGACTTGGCCTCGATCGTGACGATTCTGGTTATTGCCTTTAGCTTGCAATGGCAATTGGCGCTGATGCTCTTGCTGATGTTGATTCCAGTGACGGTGGCGGTGGTCTATTTTCAGCGACAGTTTCGCAAAGCCAACTATAGCGCCCGTGAAGAACTCTCGAACTTGAACTCTGTCTTACAGGAAAATCTGACGGGAATTAATATCGTTCAATTGTTCCGGCGGGAAGTGTTTAATGCCCAGTTGTTCCGCAAAATCAACAACCGCTATCAGGAGGAAGTCGATCGCACCATCTTTCACGATTCGATGGTGTCGGCAATCTTAGAATGGATTGCATTAGTAGCCATTGGGGGCGTTCTCTGGCTGGGTGGCATTCGGATTATGAATAATGCCCTCGATTTCGGAACCCTTGCGTCGTTCATTTTATTCGCTCAGCGCCTTTTTGAACCTCTGCGCCAGTTTGCGGAAAAATTTACCTCGATCCAATCGGGATTTACTGCTGTCGAACGAATTAGCGACTTGCTTGACGAACCGATCGAAATTCGCGATGCGGAAGCCCCGACTTCAATGCAGATCCCAGAGGCGATCGACGGTCAGCCGCAAGCGGGAGAAATTCAGTTCGATCGGGTTTGGTTTGCTTACAAAGGTGATGAATACGTCCTCCGGGATCTCGACTTTACCATTCGCCCTGGTGAAAAAGTTGCCCTCGTCGGGCCCACTGGTGCGGGAAAAAGCTCGATTATCCGCCTTCTGTGTCGTCTTTACGAACCGAGCAAAGGTCGCATCCTCATTGATGGCATCGATATTCGCGATCTTCCTCAAGCCCAATTGCGAGGCTATCTCGGAGTCATTTTACAAGATGGGTTTTTGTTCGCTGGAGATGTGAAAGCGAATATCACCCTCGGGGAAGACTATTCGATGGCGCAAATTTATCAAGCAGCCGAACAAACCAATATCGATCGATTTATCGAAGAGTTACCCCAAGGCTACAACACCCAACTGCGAGAACGGGGTACGAACCTTTCCGGGGGACAAAAACAACTGTTGGCATTTGCCCGCGCGGCGATCCGCAATCCCCGAGTTTTAGTACTCGACGAAGCCACCGCCAGTCTGGATGTGGGGACGGAAGCCCTGATTCAAGAAGCATTGGATCGATTGTTGGCCGATCGCACGGCGATCGTCATCGC
>JAXHUC010000206.1:0-7244 GCA_034189805.1 Cyanobacteriota bacterium | reverse complement strand
GCGGATTATCTTTCTCGGTCAGCCCGTCACCGACGAGCTAGCCAATAATATCGTGGCTCAACTGCTCTTTCTCGAAGCCGACGATCCAGAAAAAGATATTTACCTCTACATCAATTCTCCCGGTGGTTCGGTCTCGGCCGGAATGGGAATTTTCGATACGATGAATTACGTTCGTCCTGACGTTTCCACCATCTGCATGGGATTGGCAGCAAGTATGGGCGCGTTTTTGCTCAGTGGCGGCACCAAAGGCAAGCGTTTGAGTTTGCCCCACTCTCGGATTATGATTCACCAACCCCTGGGTGGCGCGCAAGGTCAGGCAACGGATATCGCCATTCAAGCCGAACAAATCATCAAGACCAAACGCCGCTTGAACGAACTGCTCGCCGCTCATACCAGTCAACCCCTCGAGCGCATCGAAGAAGATACGGAACGGGATTTCTTCATGTCCCCCGAAGAATCGGTCGAATACGGACTCATCGATAAAGTGATCGATAACCGCAACCTCGCCGGACGACCCGTCGCCGTTAATTAGGTGTGGGTTGGGATGTGAGATACGCCAGGAATTCGACGAGTTCCTCTCGGGTCAAGTGTTGGCGCGATCGCTTTTCGTACTTTTGCTCGAGGTAGCGGCGACCCTGTTGCGCGCTCCATCCCAAACGCCGAATTTCGATGGTGGTTTTGTTCATCAACTGCTCCACGTCTTCGACCGATTCGATCGTCCCTTCACTCTCGATCGAATTTGGCTCGAAGCTCGATCGGGCATCCCCTTCCCCAGATTGACGCTCTATGGGATACTCTACCGGTGGAAGTTCTACCGGTAAAGGCTCTACAGGAGTCAGACCAACCGCTGGTGCCAAAGCTGGAGTTTGGGAGGGTGCGGTGAGAGAAATTCCGGAATCTTCTCCAGGCGGGGTCTCGATCGACTCTTGCTGGGACACCGAAAGACCTAAAACGTCGAGCGCTCTGACTCGGGCGCGATCTTCGGCCTCTTCGATGGTACTCGCCCCGGCAAAACCCGTCGCCACAGTTTCACCATCTAGTGCCACGATCGCCCTAACCACGTAAGTGCGATCGCAAACGGCGGTCAACTCGCAAATTAAGCTCCCAGTCGGGTGATGCTCTCGAAATTCTTGCAATAGTTTTGGCAACACGATCGACTCCATAAAGTTCTTCAAAGTTCTTTAATAATGGCTTGTGCCAGAAGAGGGTTAAATCTAGAATAAGAAAGATTATTCATTCGTGGGGTAATTGCGTGTCGATTTTGCTCCGCGAACGCCCACTGTTTCAGAACACTTGTTTCCCCATGGTTTTAGAGGCTCCCATTCTGGAGAGAAAGTTGAGGACATGTTGCTGAAGCTCGGCAAGTACCACCCTAGCCCTCGACTCCAATGCATCCGATCGGACTCTGGTTGCCCAACTGCTTGCGCTCGACACTAAAGAAGCGCAAATAAAGTGACTTTAGGCTCGTGCGAACTTCCAAAACCGGGTTGCCCAAACACCTGAAATTCAATCGGAGGAGAGTCGAGACTCCAGCGAGGGCGAGTCTGCTCTCCCGACGGCACGAACGCAGGTCTATTGAGCTTCCTCGTTCGTCTCTTCTCAATTCTCGATCGCCTGCAACAACGACCGATGGTTGAGACAACCCATCAAGATAGTAAGGACTAAATACACTACATGGAATTTTCAATCGCAACGCTGCTGTCGAACTTCACAGATGACAAGCTAGTCGCGCCCAAAGTCTTGGAGAAAAAATTAGAGTGCGAAGACGAACGGGGTTTAACCAAACTCCAAATTATCTTGGAAGCCCTCGAAAAAATTGGAATTCTGATTAAAGATCGCGGACGGTATCGCCGGGAATTTGAAGAAGATATCGTCGAAGCCAAACTCCGCTGTTCGAGTAAAGGGTTTTGTTTTGCGATTCAAGATGAAGAAGGGGCCGAAGATATCTACGTTCGCGAATCTCACCTGAGTACGGCCTGGAACGGCGATCGCGTCCTAGTGAGAGTGATCAAAGAAGGGTCTCGCCGTCGCTCTCCCGAAGGAGAAGTCAAGCTGATTCTCGAACGGGCCAATCCCAGCGTTCTAGCGCGGATTAAAGACTCGGACGAAGGCTATAGAGCCGTTCCCCTCGACGATCGCCTCCTGTTTGAAATCGAACTCGCTGCCAACGGCACCAACTTGCAAGAGGCGATCGATTATTTGGTGCACGTGGAAGTGATGCGCTATCCCTTGGGTTCGTCTCTACCCGTCGGACGAGTGGCCCAAATCCTCGGTAGCGATGCCGAAGCGGCCGACGATATCGATATTGTCTGCTGCAAGCACGATTTACCGCGCGCGTTTCCACCCAAAGCCCTCAAAGCCGATGCGGAAATTTCGGGCAAACTCAAGCGCGCGGATACGCAAAATCGGCAAAATCTGCGCAAAACCGTCACTCTGGGGTTTATCGACGAAACCTCGAACAACGATATCGTCGATCGCGCCTTTAGCGTCAAAAAGCTCAAAAAATCCGGCGAGTGGGAAATTAGCGTTCACGTCAGCGATGTTTCCCACCACATCCCGGTAGACTCTCCCCTCGATCGCGAAACCAGCAGAAGAGGAAACAGCATTTTCGTCGGCGACATGATTTTGCCCCTCTTGCCCGATAACATGAAAGCTGCGTGCAACCTGACTCCGGAAGTCGATCGTCTGGCAATGACGATTGCGCTCACCATCAACGACCAAGGGGAAACCCTCGGGTTCGAGATTCAGCCGAGTGTTATCCAAGTCGATCGCCAGTTAACCTATAGCGAGGTACAAGCCGTTCTCGATCGCGATGTCGAAGCAGGGGAAGTCGATTTACCCAAAGAGGTGTTGGAGTCCATCGACAGACTCTTCAAACTGACCGGGGCAATTCGGGAACAGCGGTTGCAACGGGGTGCGTTCGAGCTGAACTTACCCGAAACCCACAACCATTTCGATAACGAAGACGTTTTGGGAGTGATGGTTCTCTCTCCCATGCTTCCGGCGCGCGCCATGGCGTGCGAGTTACTCGTCCTTGTCAACCAATGCGTCGGCGAACATTTGAAGGCCCTCGACGTTCCCGGTATTTTCTGCGTTCATCCCGCCCCGGATTTGAGCGACGTGCAAGATATGATGAAACTCGCGAGCAACATGGGGGTAGAGCTGTGGCTCGAAGATGAAGAAGCGATCGATTCGACGGATTTCAAGCAGTTCACCGAACAGTTCGTAGAGTCCGACGACGAAAAAATCTTGACCTATTTGCTCGAAGCCACCCTCAAATCGACCTACTACAGCACCAAACCCGGATTCCATTTCGGATTGGCCCTCGAATCGGGCTATACCCACATCACCAGCCCCATGCAACGCTACCCGGATTTGCAAGTGTTGCGCGTGTTACATGCAGTGTTCGATCGAGGACGAGATCGCCGCTCGACAAGATCGAAAGATCGGGTAGACTTGCACCATTCCTCCTGCCACGGCAACATTAACTGGAACGTTTTGCCCCCCGAAATACATCACGAACTTGAAACTCAGCTCAATGCAATGGTGGTGTCGCAAACCGAGCGAGAAAAATTGGCGATCGAAGCCGAAGAAGATTTGAGCGGCCTGCAAAAAGCCGGAGCGATGAAAGAGCGCACCGGAGAAGTGTTTCAGGGCTTAATTACCGGCGTGCAATCCTACGGGTTCTTCGTCGAACTCGAATCGGGGGAAAAAGGTGCGGCCCCAAGTCGTCTCGAAGGACTCGTTCACGTTTCCTCCCTCAAAGATGACTGGTACGAATATCGCTCCCGCCAGCAAACCCTCGTCGGTCGCAAAAACCGCAAGCAGTATCGTTTGGGCGATCGGGTAGACGTACAAGTCAAAAGCGTCGATTACTACCGCCAGCAAATCGATCTGGCCCCCATCGGCGGCGGTAGCGAAGCCACCAACGGCGACTATTTCGACTCCGACGACGACTAGTTGCAAGGGTTTCGGAGGCTTCGGAGGCTTCGGGGGCTTCGGGGGCAGGGGGAGACAAGGGGACAAGGTGACAAGGAAGAATGCGCGGATCTTGCATTCATTCTCCCCCAGCTTCCCCATCTCCCTCACCTCCCTCACCTCCCTCACCTCCCCCAGCTTCCCCCGTTTCCCCCAATTTTTCCCACACCCATTCCCCATTCTCAGTGACCCAAGAAATTCCATCCAAAACCCGACCCCTCATACTCGGCGTATCCGGGGCTTCGGGTTTAATCTATGCCGTACGCGCCTTAAAACATCTCCTCGATGCCGACTACGCGATCGAACTGGTGGCTTCCAAAGCATCCTATATGGTATGGCAAGCCGAACAAAACGTGAAAATGCCCGCCGACCCCCAGAAACAAGCGAAATTTTGGCGGGAGTTAGCGGGTGTGGAGACGCGAGGCAAACTCCGCTGCCACCCCGCTGGCGATGTGGGAGCAAATATTGCCAGCGGCTCTTTTCGGACGTTGGGAATGCTGGTGATGCCGTGCAGTATGAGTACCGCAGCCAAACTCGCGGCAGGTTTGAGTTCCGATTTGCTCGAACGGGCGGCGGACGTGCAAATTAAGGAAGGGCGCAAACTGATGTTAGTCCCTCGCGAAACTCCTTTTAGCTTAATCCACCTGCGCAACTTAACGGCTCTCGCCGAAGCAGGAGTGAGAATCGTTCCCGCAATTCCCGCCTGGTATCACAATCCCCAGTCGATCGAAGATTTGGTCGATTTCGTGGTAGCGCGAGCCTTAGATGGATTTGGCTTTGACTGCGTTCCCCTGACTCGATGGAAGGAAAAGCCAATTGATGAGTCGTTTGATTCTACCTGAGAGTTGTCTCGATCGCATTTTAGGGGTGTCAACTGCCAGGGGAGATGGGGGAGGGAAGAAACGGGGGAAATGGGGGAGAAGATGACGCGGTGACGCGGGGACGGGGGGACGCAGAGAGGGGAGATGGGGGAGGTGAGGAAGCTGGCAATCGCGGGGGGAGAATGAATGCAAGATACGCGCATTCTTCCTTGTCACCCTGTCACCTTGTCTCTCCCAAGCTCCCCAAGCTCAATTTCACCATCTCACTCCTTTTGCGGAAAATCATCCCACAAAGACGTGGTTTCTCGCAGACTGCGATAGTTGCCATTCCCCAAAATTAAATGATCGATAATGGGTAGATCGAGATAGATTGCCCCTTGAAGGAGAGTGCGCGTTAGAATCAGATCGGCTTCGCTGGGTTCGAGGTTTCCTGTGGGGTGATTGTGAGCGACGATCGCCCGAATTGCCCCCTGACGAATCACTTCCCGAAAGATATCGCGGGGATGAGCGAGGGTTTCAGTCGCCGTACCGATGGTCAGTACCTGAGTGCCGATGAGGCAGTTCTTCACATCGAGCATCACCACGGCCAAGCGTTCTTGGGATTGCCACATCAGTTCGTGGCTCAAACAGGCGGCTGCCGCATCGGGACTGCCAATTTCTTGACGATCGCTCGGACGCATCTGAAACACCCGCTTCCCCAGTTCGATCGCCGCTAAAATGGTTGTAGCTTTCGCCGGTCCCACACCGGGAATTTGCGTCAGTTCTGCCACGCCGATCTCTCGCAATACGTCTAAGGGTTCGCGCTGGTGTTGGCTCAGTTTCTGCAAGATATGCTGCCCCAAACCCACCGCAGAGAGTTTTCCTTTCCCCTGTCCCGTCCCAAGTAAAATTGCCAGCAGTTCTGCGGTGGCGAGGGTGGCTGCGCCGTGGGCGATCAATCGTTCGCGCGGCCGTTCGGTGTTCGGTAAATCGGTAATTCTGACGCTATATGTCATCTCCAGTTCGCATCCTATTCACATCCAATTCGCATTGTTAGTCGGCCAGGGAGAATTTTAAATTTTGCATTTTGCGAAAAGTGAGCGGTGTCGGTTTCCCTCCCGTTCAACTTTTCAAGACGCATTTTTAATTCTCTCCTCCCAGCTCGCCAACACCCGTCCATCATTAACAGGCGACAGCCTTACATCCACACTAGCCTGGGTTAACGAAGAATGGTGAACGTATCGGTTTCCAGAAGAAGATTTATGGGAGGATAGCGGAAAATTCACCTTAATTTAAACTCTCTTTGAGAATTGCATTAAAAATTGCACTCATAAATTGCACTAGGAATTTACGATGTCTACTTCATTATCTGCAACGGATATTACAATCGTTGGCGCAGGTCCGGCCGGTGCGACCGCTTCTCTGTTTCTGGCGCGAGAGGGCATTCCCCACACCATTATCGATCGGGCTACATTTCCCAGGGATAAGGCGGACGGGAACGTTTACGGCACGAAAGTCATCGAAACCCTCGATCGCCTCGACCCCAACTATTTCCCCGAATTACTGGCCAATGGGGCGTTGGGGTGCAACGTGGCGCGGGTGTTTACCCCCAACGGCAAACCCTTCAACCTGCGATTTCCCACATCCAATGGTAATGGAACGGGCGATCGCACCGAGACCGAATTGGGCGAAGACGCGCCCTTTTTCACGATGAACCGTCGGGATTTCGATAATTTTTTGGTGAGTAAGCTCGATCGAAATTACGCTGATGTCCGACTAGGAGCAACCCTGACCCATTTGGAACGCCAGCAGGACAGGTGGAACGTCACCTTGGAAATCTCTGGAGAAGGAACAACGGAAACCACTACCGAAACGACGACCCTAAATCCCAAACTGATAATTGCTGCCGATGGTGCGAACTCAACGGTGTTGCAGAAATTAGGAATCGCGCAACCCATCGAGCGATACTACGACAGCGTACAGGGCTATTTTCGAGGCGTGACGGGTTTTGAAGGGACGGAGATTTCCCATATTGAGAGTCATTTCCTCCCCGAATCCAATCCCGGTTTTTTCTTTATTGCTCCCCTGGCGGATGGGATTTTTAATGTCGGTGTGGGCAAACCGCGATCGGACGTGCAACAGCAAAATGTTGATTTATCGGAACTGTTGCATGAGGTGATGCGGCACCATCCTCAGTTATCGACCCGCTTTACCCATGCCGAATCGGCGAGTGAGTTGCGGTCTTGGCCGGTAATGGTTGGCCCCTCGGAGCGAGTTTCCGTATCGGGTTCGGGTTATCTGGTGACCGGAGATGCCGCCAGACTGTGCAATCCCCTTACCTGTTTCGGTACCGGAAATTCGATGGTGTCGGGGATGTTGGCCGCCAGCCAAGTAAAACAGTCCATCACTCAGCAGCGTTTTGACGGGGAAACCTTGAAAACGTACGATCGAGCGCTCTACGATCGG
>JAXHUC010000205.1:0-7344 GCA_034189805.1 Cyanobacteriota bacterium | reverse complement strand
ACAAACCAATATCGATCGATTTATCGAAGAATTACCCCAAGGCTACAATACCCAACTGCGAGAACGGGGTACGAACCTTTCCGGGGGACAAAAACAACTGTTGGCATTTGCCCGCGCGGCGATCCGCAATCCCCGAGTTTTAGTACTCGACGAAGCCACGGCCAGTCTGGATGTGGGGACGGAAGCCCTGATTCAAGAGGCATTGGATCGATTGTTGGCCGATCGCACGGCGATCGTCATCGCCCACCGACTTTCGACGATTCGTAATGTCGATCGAATTCTCGTCCTCAAGCGGGGACAACTAGTCGAGTCGGGCAACCACGAGGAACTATTGCAGCAAGAAGGTCTGTACGCGAGTCTTTACAAGCTACAGATGCTGGGGAATTGATATTGGCGAAAAGTAATCGATCGTAACCAGTCCGCTTATTTGTCAAGCTCCAGATTTAGGGTCGATGTTTGCACGCTCGTTTCGCCCGATCGAGTCTGAAAATCTACAATCCCAAAATTTCCAAGAGAAAAGAGCCAGCTTGCTTTAAGCTGGCTCCGATAAAAATTGATAGCTTGATAGCGTTGTCGTTATAGCAATTGAGGAAATCCAGACTGCACGTTCCCAAGTTGGCAGCGGATTTTTAAAACTTTGAGTTTTCCTCTAAATGTATTGTAACAATAAACACAAACTTTTTGTCACAAATCTTTAGATTTTAGCCCGAGCCATTGAATGTTACCACTCATTGGCGATCGAAGCCCTCAAACATAAGCCGAGCTGGTACTTCTAAATGAGTGCCAGCTCTAACTTGTCAAGCATTATATTGCTCTAAAATCGAACACTTACCGAATCAGAACCCAAACTTAGGCAGCATCACCTTCGGGACGGCGACGCAGTTTCAAACCTGCGGCAGCGGCCAAACCGAAGAGCGCACCGATGGTTCCGGGTTCGGGAGTGGAAACACCTTTCACACCGCTTTGCTGCTCGACAACAATACCGGAGAAGGTGAAGTCAGAATCCTTAATTCCGTAGTCCCCTCTGGCACGCTGGTAGTCAGAGGCCAAACGAATACCAGTCAACAAGCTGTTTCCGAACAGATTCGAGACGCTGTAGGAACCACCCGCACCCAAGGTCGAAGGCGAGAGATTCATCACGCTAGCTCCCGCTTGTGCGGCTCCAGCAACAGTCCAGCTTGCAGTATCATCACCGGTCACGGTCAAAATCCCTTCGACGATTCCACCACCAAACACGTTTGCCATCACTTTCACGGATTCAAAAACCCGGTCGCCGTGCATACCCGGTTGGAACATGGTGCTCAAATCGAGTTGCTTGAGGACAGCCGGACCGTCGAAACCGATATCGAGGTACTCATCTTTATCGATTTCCCCCCAAGATTTAACGTTGTCGCCTCCTTGGTCGCTCGTCTTTTGAACGTCGTGCATCTCGCTGCTGCCACTGTAGCGATTGAAGACCGTGCTTCCCGGGGTGGAGGAAACACCGATCCCAAGAACGCCGCGCTCGTCTTTAGCGCTCAGTCCTTTGAATTGCTCGACTTCATCTCCGAACAACTCTTGCTGACCGGCGGTCACGGTGAAGAAGCCATCATCTCCGACACTAGAACAGACCTCTTGACCTAAGCACGCGGCATCAACGATGTCCTGGGCGCTCATGCCAAAAGTTCCGGCTTGTGCTGCTGGGGCGAGAGCGGAAGCCAAAACACTTCCTGCCAACACACCAAACATAATTGAAGACTGCTTAATTTTCATGATTTCTCCTGCTAAGAATTCTCTGATTTAATGAGCGGATTATTGAACTAAAACCGACCTCATAAAACTGACAAAATCAAAATGCGTATTAACCTGCTACTTTTCAGGTATATTCAATTTGAATTTCAACTGTCAACGATTTTGAAATGCTTTGTGAAGTCTTTAAGCTCAGAGGATTTATGTGAAATTTTGACTTTTAAGGTTGAATTAGCTCGTCCTCTAGAACTTGTAACTCTCTCATCAATCTAAATAATCAATCAAGTACCTGAGTGCGATCGAGATCGTCTATAAGTTGCGATCGTCATACTCGATTGGGATATAAATCCCAAATATTAAATGTTTTTGAATTCACCGTTCCTTCTTTCTGGAGTTGGAAGAATTCAACTCTTATCGAGAGCGACGATTTACACTTTCAATCTCAAGTTGCGAAAGCGATCGTACTAGTAGTGCGGTATTCCGCCCAGATTTTGAAGCGCTGAATATGACGGCCAGACAGGAAATCGGTGAATCTGGAGTTTAGGCCGATCGGTAAAATTTATATTGCGATAAAATGCGTCTGTGACGATCGCTCGTAAAAAATAGCAAACAAAATTAGGCGATCTAAAATTTAGAGTACTCGAATAATTTGGGTTATTTCACTGGTGAGAGATCGTTTCAATCTTTTGACTTCGACCCACTTTTTCTAGCTTTATATCGAGTTAATGTAAAAGGAGAAATTTCAGTATTATTTCGGATGACAAATTTTAGAATTTAAAGATACAGCAAAACTCAAACAGACAATCGCTGTAGATTTTCTGTCTTTATTTCTCAAGCGAGGATTCTAAAAGTTGAGTATAAAGGCGAGCGAGATTCGAGGCGACACTCTCCCAACTGAAATGTCGGACAACTCGCGCTCGAGCTGCCTGTCCCAACTGTTTTTGCCAAGTCTCATCACTCAAAATTCGATCGATCGATGCGGCCCAGGCGGCATCTTCTTGAGGGGGAACCAACAATCCCGTCTCCTCGGAAACCACGCTGTATTGCAAACCGCCAACTTGGGAGGCAACAACAGGGGTTCGGCTGGCCATGGCTTCGAGAGCCACTAGACCAAAAGGTTCGTAGTGGCTGGGAACCGCACAGACATCGGCGGCCGCATAGTATGCGGGCATGAGTTCGTCGGGTATCCGACCGGGAAAGTGGGTTAGCGATCGCAACCCCAATTCGTCCACAATTTGTTCGATGCGCTCTCGTTCTCGACCATCGGCTTGTCCGGGCCGAGAACCACCGCCGATAATGAGTTGGAAGTTTGTTTTGTTGCGGAGTTCGGACAAATGAATTGCTCGCACGAGGGTTTCAATTCCCTTGCGCGGATCGAAACGCCCGATGTAAAAGGCAATTTTGGCGTTCGGATCGAGTCCGAGTTTTTGACGAGCGTCTAATTTAGAGATCGACCCGAATCGCTCGATATCCGTGCCGCAGGGAATGACATCAATATTTCCCTTGGGTGTCACCAGCGATCGCATGTCTTCGACTTCCTGGGAACTGGTGGCGATCGCTCGCTCTGCCGTTTCGATGCAAGCTTGCTCGGTTTCCAGGCGGACGCTGGCAATCGGGGGTTTAGAAGCAACCGTACGATATTTAACGGCTCCGAGGGAGTGATGGGTATGGACTTGGGCGATCTTTTGGTGTTTTTTCAACGCCATACCCACCCAAGCTGACAACCAATAGTTGGTATGAACCAACTGATATCGAACGCCTGCATGTTCCTGAAATTCGAGCAGTCGATCGACAAAAGTCGGTAAATAGTCGAAAAGCTCGTCTCTGGGCACAAAATCTTCGGGCCCAGCGGTCAGGCGAATGGTACGGCAGTTCGAGGAATGTTCCACGATCGAAGGTCGATCGCTATGACTTTGGCGAGTGAACATCTCAACTTGCCAACCCTGTCTGGCGAGAGCTTCACCCACTTGACGAACGTAAACGTTTTGACCGCCTGCTTCTTCCTTCCCAATTTCGACTGCCGGATCGCCGTGGACGGAAACCAGTGCAACATGTTGCTTAACAGAAGCCATAGTCTTGCGTTTACTCGAAATATCCATCTTTCAAGATGAACTCTTCTAGGATGATAACCCTAAAGAACCATCTATAAAGAAAATATTAAACACGATCGCCGACCAGCCGACTAGAGGGGTTTTGACCTACATTCGATCTATCTACAAGCCGATCGAGATTTGACTCGAAAAATTACGACTCCCCAAGGGGACTATCTCGACTTAGGCCGATCTCATTGGGCGGGTGTTTCGTCTGGAGAGTCGCTTGGTGGAGAAGTTACAGTATTTTTGGCTTCTTCTCGTTCCTGACGTTTTTTGCGATCGGCTTTGAGAATATCTTCCATCACCAGTTGAGCTTGTACCATCTTCTCTAAATTACTTCGGTACAGCTCCAAATCCTTTTTGGTTTTCTCCAATGAAATTCCGAGTTTCTCGCAGATCGATTGGATGGCTTCTTCTAAAGTTCCTTCATCTTTGACGAAATCCGCATCGGTCAGTTCGAGAAAAGAATACAACCCAACCGCAAACAAGCGACTGTACTTAAAATTTTCCGAGGCGGTAATCTCTCCGACAATTTTGGCGAGTTGCTCGGCTTGCGGTGGAGACTCCGAACCGCTCAAAGTCGAGATCGCCTCGTTTGCCGACAAGCGAGTTGCTAACGATTCTAGCGACTCCGCATCCTGGCGATATTGCTGGGGTTCGACTCCAATTGCCTGACATAGGGCTTGGAAAATCGATGCTTTATCGGTTTCGGGTCGGTAGCCTTGCATAAAGCGATCGTAAGACGATACTACCCCCAGAGCATAGATGGGATCGTACTTAAAATCGACATTGACCGATAGCAAATGCATTTCGACCATTAATTCTTCCACGACCCGACGATAAATTGAATTAATCGGACGGGTGTGAACCTTATAAAAAGCTCTTTTGGTGTCTGAGACAGTAGGGACGTTATCCACAGGACAAAATATAGGGATGCATTGACTTTATTCTCCCCTCTGAGCATCTTTTTGCCAAGATCGGGGCGGGGATCGCCGATTTGAGAGTGCCAATGGGTTTGCTTGCGACAGAGGCTCGAGCCTGCCGAAGCGTTTCCCAACGGCTTTCGATTTGTTTGTCTTTTTGTTTATCTTTTGCTTTAGCGCGGACGGGTTTAAGACGATCGCTTGCGAAGCCGCAAACGATCGAGCTTAGCGCTCGTCACGTTCGCCAACGGTAGCAACCATGAGAGGACATCGGTCGATTGGAGCCAACCCGAGTGCAAAACGAGTTGCTCGAGCGAGATTAGCTCGCCACATTGCGGGGTACGCCCTCGAGAGCCTCTTCTTCGGTCTCGTAAATTTCAAACACCGAATCCATCATCGTGACTTCAAATACGAGTTTGGCTTCCGGATGAACGTTGCAGATGCGAAAACTGCCCTTCACTTTATCAGCATCTCGCATCCCAGCAACCAAAGAAGTCAAGCCCGAGCTGTCAATAAAATTGACTTGACCTAAGTTCACTACGACATGATGGCTCTGTTTGGAAATACATTCTTGCAGTTTCAGGCGAAATTGCCATGCGGTGGTAATGTCCAAACGACCCGTGGGGGCGAGGACAATTACGGTTAATCCATCTTTTGTCGTGTGTGTTTTCTGCTCGATGTGGATCACTGACCCTCCCTCGAAATGATGAACACTTTGGCTCCCCTAATTTCAGCGCGCGGTCGCAAGCTAGGAAACCCGATCGTATCTAGAACGACCTACTTAGATTATGACATCTTAAGAAATCATGTAAGCTCACACGGCAGATTGATTTTCGCGATCGCGCCGGGATCGCACAAAACTAACCAATCTGAGGGTCTGCGGGTACGATGACTTGTTTTCTAGATTTTTGAGCCAGAACGCTCTCGTATAATTTGCACAAGAACTGACCTTTGGCTCTCCAATCGTAGCTTTCTTTGACCCGAGACTGCCCGGCTCGTCCCATGCGCGCTAAGCATTCTGGCTTGGCAGCTAACTGGGTCATCGCTCGAACCAGACCGACGATTGCCCGATCGCGATCGCCTGCCGGAACTTTGTACCCCGTGGCTGGAGTGACTTGAGTTGCCGGACCGCCTAAATCCAAGCAAATGACCGGACGCGCGGCAGCCATCGCTTCTAAGATGACAAATCCCCCCGAATCGTGCAAGCTCGGATGTACGAGAACGTGACAGTCTCCTAGTTTTGCCAGGGTCTTGTCTCTGGGGAGCTTGCCCCACCATTTTACGCGATCGGCGATACCCAAAGATAATGTTAAGGATTGGAGCCGATCGCGTTCGGGACCGTCTCCCACCATCCAGTACTCAGCCCCCTCGATTCGAGCGCGGGCAAAAGCTTCCAAACCCAAATCGAAGCCCTTCCAGTGCAAGAAGCGCCCGATACTGATGAAACGAAGCGGTGTTGCCGAGGGGGCGGGTAAACTGCCTAACGTATCGATTTCCGCGCTACTGAGGCCGCATTGTCCGACGACTTGAACTTGAGGTGCATTTAACGCTTGCAGGCGATCGGCCGTATCTTGGGTGGTTGCCAACGCGATGGCGCTGCGTTTTGCCGTCAGCCGCACGAAGGGATCGGCTTCCCCAATCGAGCGACTGATATCGCGCAGGGTTTCGTAGCGCTGCGCCCGTTTGGTAAATGTCGATCGAAACGATGGGGGAGCGGATTCGCCACCGCCAACCGGACCCCAAATAAACGGCACGGAAAACAGGGATAAAAAGCTGGGATCGGAATATTGCACGTAGGTGACGTGGTGCATCAAATCGAATCCAATTTGGCGATGGAGGCGACGGGCGGCAAAATAGGCGCGAATCTGCCAGAGGTAGTAATGAATTCGCACGGCTTTACCCACTTCTCCGGGTTTCCAGCGATTTGTCCAATTCAAGACATCAAGGTAGATGAAGTGGAGGTTCTCGATCGGGTTGCGGGCGAGTTCGGCTTCGATCGCACTTTGATTGTTGCGTCGGGTTAGCACCCAAACCTGGTGAGATTTAGCCACTTCGACGACGGTATTCCAGCCAACGCTGGGTTCGGACCCTTCGTGCGGTTGGCACGCATAAGCAGATAGGAGAACTTTCATAGGTTTAGAAACTATTTAAAACATTTTGGTACAGGTTAAGATAGCCGTCGGCTACGGTCGCAGATGAGAAATGCGATCGGGCAAACGTTTTGGATCGATCGGACCAATTTTGAATTCTCTCGGGCTTCTCGAAGAGACTTCTAAGCTGCTCGGCCGCCTCTGGAGGATCGACCGATAAAGGCAAACCGAGATCGTGCCGCGCGAAAATTTGCGCCACCCCCAGATGTTCGGAAGTGGCACAGGGAATCCCTAAAGACATCGCCTCGGCAATGGAAATCGGAAATCCTTCCCAGCGCGAGGTTTGAACGTATAAGCTCGCATTGGCTAAAACTTGCGCTTTGCGAGCCTCGTAAACTGGTTGGTGAAATCGAACGTTATCGGGAAGCTGCTGTTGCAGGCGATCGAGTCGTTTTTTGGTTTTCGATTCGGGGGTTCCGTAAAGGTTAAAGGTAAATTCCGGTAGCAGGC
>JAXHUC010000204.1:0-7388 GCA_034189805.1 Cyanobacteriota bacterium | reverse complement strand
TTTGACCCGTTTGGAACTGCTTCTCCTCCGTGGCAATCCGATCGCCGATCGCACTTGTCCCATCGAATGGCAATCGGCTTGTCGATTTTAAGCGAAATTCAAGCCGTTACCGATGCGATCGATTCATCCAGAGGTCAGGCGATCGTACTTCATCCTTGGCAAATGCAATCCCCGTATCCTCGAACAACTCGCCATCGAGGAAAGGTCTAATGTTCGCGATCGATTATTCATTATTCGTTACTGTCCTCATTTCTAGATGCCAAATCCACCCACTCCCATCCAACTCCCCCCTCCCCTGAAACCTGGAGACTTAGTGCAGGTGATTACCCCGAGTGGCTGCTTGCGAGAAACGACACCTAGCGGTCGCAACGAGGTTGAAGCTTATCTGCAAGGGGTGGAAATTTGGAAGTCGCGGGGATATCGGGTCCAAATCGATCCCGGATGCAATCGCACCTGGGGATATCTCGCCGGAACCGATACCCAGCGACGCGAACAACTCGAACGGGCTTGGACCGATCCGCAAGTGCGCGGCATTCTCTGCGCCCGAGGGGGTTACGGGGCAACTCGGCTGCTGGAAAATTGGTCGTGGCCCGAAATCGAAACGCCGAAATGGACAATCGGATTTTCGGATATTACCGCTCTGTTGTGGAGTTTAGGCGATCGAGGGATTGCCAGCGTTCACGGTCCCGTTCTCACCAGTCTCGCAGCAGAACCGGAATGGTCGGTGGAACGCCTGTTCGATTTAGTCGAAGGTCGCCCGCTTCAAGACCTGCAAGGACAAGGTTGGGGTGGCGGTCGGGTTCGAGGAATGCTGCTGCCGGGAAATTTGGCAGTGGCGACGGGTCTGCTGGGAACGATGGGGTTGCCGCCTTTGACCGGGGTAATTTTGGCTTTTGAGGATCTGGGGGAAGCGCCCTACCGTCTCGATCGAATGCTGACTCAGTGGCGAACGACCGGAGTTTTGGAGCGAGTGGGCGGTATTGCCTTGGGGCGGTTTAGTAGCTGCAAGGTCAACCCGGCTATCCCCAGTTTGAGCGCGTCGGAAGTCTTGCGCGATCGCCTCTCAGATTTGGGAATTCCGGTGGTTTCCGAGCTGCCTTTCGGTCATGAGGGGGTGAATGCCGCCTTACCCGTTGGTGTGGAGGTGGAGTTAGACGGCGATCGGGGTCTGCTTTCGTTTTAGTCAATGGCAAGCAACTGTTACTAATCCATTACTGTAGACCGAGAAACTCCAACACGCCTTGATTGGTAAACCATTCAATCAGTAAGACAGCAGTAAAACCCAGCATCGCCAATCGACCGTTCAAGGTTTCCGCTTGCGGGGTGAAGCCAAACCCACCCTGTTCGGTCTTCTCTTCTCGTGCCGATTTGGGCTTTTGAGTGCTCACATTCTGACCGAAGCCTTTGGGTGTCGAGTCTTTGGGTTTTGCCATCGTAATTTTGGTGTGGGTTGTGGTGTGGTTGTTCGGTTTTCAAGTTTTACACGGGTAACGTTCGGCACATTACTCGGCACATTACATTGACGAGGGGGCCAAAGAGACTGAGTTTTAACTCGTCACCCGCCCGATTGGCTTCCCTCGAGCTTTTGGGCCGAACTTCGTCGCACGTCGTTTGCACTAGATGCTCGATCGCGCCGGGAATACATCCTATCTTACCCGAAGGGTTGCTCGATGTTGAGTGTCGAAGGTCGGGTTCGAGCGCTAAAATCGAACTCGATCTCACGAGGGCAACGAATTGGGCGATGGCAATCTGCTGACGGCTGACGGCTGATGGCTGATGGCTGACATCTCGAACCTCAACTGGGCGAACATCCTGACAAGTTTTGATGGATGGGTAACTCAATGGCAATCTCGGTTCCCCTGCCGATTTCACTGACGCAGCGAATCGTACCTTCATGTCCGCGCACTACGATCTGATAGCAGGTTGAGAGTCCCAATCCCGTACCTCGACCGGGTTCTTTCGTGGTAAAAAACGGATCGAACATCTTCTGGGAAACATCTAAAGCCATCCCCATCCCATTATCGCGAATGGAAATCGAGACTCGATCGCTCCCGATTAACGCCGTTTCAATTTCAATCTCCCCCAAACTTCGCTCTTCTTCTTTCACTTCTTCAATCGCATCTAACGCATTAGAAAATATATTAAAAAAGACCTGATTCATTTGACCCGGACAGCAAGTAACTAAGGGAATATTGGTATATTTTTTGCGAACTTTGGCAATTTTTTTAACCCGCAAGCTCAACATTTTTAAGCTCGCCTCTAAACATTCATGCAAATCGAAGAGTTGACATCGAGCACGTTCTTGACTCGAAAAAATTTGCAAAGTCTCTACAATTTTGCGAATTCGTTCGGACCCACTTTCAACCGACTCCATTAATTTGGGAAAATCTTGTTGAATATAAGAAAATTCGATTTCATCTTCAATCTTTTCTCGAATACTTTTCTCTAAGGAATTAATAATATCGATCGATGTCTGAGTATACTCTTTGAGATAGTATAAATTCGCATAGATAAAGTTATTGGCATTATTGATTTCATGGGCAACTCCTGCGGCAAGTTGACCGAGACCGGAGAGCTTTTCACTTTGAATGAGTTGCAACTGTGCTTCTTTGAGTTCTTCGATCGCCTCTTGTAATTGTCGGGCTTGGGTGCGAGATCGATGGTAAAGGTGAGATTGCTGGAGGGCAATGGCAATTTGTTCGGCCAGTTGACTTAATAAATTTTGTTCTTCAACCGTCCAGTCGCGGGATCGATCGCATTCATGGGCGATGAGTAAGCCCCAGAGTTCGCGATCGGGATTTTCTCGGACATCGCTCGATACCGTCGGAGATTGGCTCGAAATAATAATCGGAACGATGATATTGGCTCTAACCTGCAAACTTTCGAGAAATTCTTGGTGACAGGGCGCGAGATTGGCATCATAAATATCATCGATCGCCCGAATTCGACCCTGAAGATACAGTTGACCGATCTCTTCGCTGAAGCAGCGATCGGCAATTCGATCGTTAATAATCGACGGCCAGGGTTGCATGAGATCTTCAACGACAATTTCCCCAGTCGAATCATCTTGCAATTGATAAATAACCACCCGATCGGTATTTAACAGCTTGCGCACTTCGGTCACCGTTGTTTGCAGAATCTCCTTAACATCTAACGAACGGCGAATTTGATGGGTAAGCGCGCGCAATAGCTTTTCTCGGCGAGCGCGTTCTTGAGCGTGACGGTAGAGTTGAGCCTGTTGAATGGCAATGGCGACTTTCTCGACAATTCGATCTAAAAAATCAATTTCTTCGGGAGTCCACGTGCGATCGCTTTTGCACTCGTGAACGACCATCAGCCCCCACAGGAAAGGAATCACCTCTTGCCATTCACCGGAGGTGTTGGAATAGCTCTGACTGGTAACGATCGGAGAAATCGCCTCCGCTCGAACGACCAAGCGTTCGAGAACCCTCGCATCGCTCAGATCGAGCCGTTCGGATTCCCCTCGCGCCAGTTCTAACATCGACGGCCACGCATCGCCGACATCCTCGACGATCGTCTCCCGGTTCAAATCTTCAGCAAATTGATAGATCGCCACCCGATCGGTTTTGAGAAACTGGCGCACTTCTCGTACCGCCGTTTGCAAAATCGTCTGCAAATCGAGAGTACTGTAGATTTGGTTGCTCACCAGGCACAACAATCGCTCTCGCTGGGTTTGAGCCAGAGAACGATGGTAGAGTTCCGTTTGTTGCAAGGCGATGGCGATTCGATCGGCAAGTTGACCGAGCAGGCGCACTTCCCACTCCTGCCACTGACGCGATCGCTGACAATCGTGGATGACGATCGATCCCCACAACTGACTCTCTCCGTTGGTTCCTCGATCGATGAGAATGGGAACGATGCAGAGCGCTCGCACCTCAAACTGCCCTAAAAACCGAATGTAATCCGGCTCGAGATCGGCGCGATCGAGATTGCCGATGGCTTGAAACTCTCCCTCTCGATACAGCTCGATATACCGAGCGGCAAACCGATCCCCCGCACCCAGCTCGAATACCGACGCGCGTCCGGGGAGCGCATCCTCGGCGATCGCTTTGGCGTGCCAGTTGTCCTGGAACTGGTAAACGATCGCCCGATCGGTATCGAGCAGGCGACGAACACCTCGAACCGCAGTTTGAAGAATTTTATCGGGATCGAGGGTCTTGCGAACTTGATGGGTGATAAATTGCAGGAGAGCGTCCCGTTGGGCGATCTCGCAAGTATCCAGACGAGCAAGCTCGCGCTCGATGGCAATTCCCAAAGGAACGGAAACAATTTCTAAAAGTTGTCTCTCGAAGCTCGTCCATTCTCGATCGGACTCGAGCGATCGTACCCAGAGGATGCCGTTACACCGACCCCGATCGCAAGTCGCGATCGCCAAATCTTCCCCGGTCTCCTCCACATCCGCGCGTTCTAGCAATTCTCCGGCTCCTCGAGCGCTCGCGCCCATTCTCGATACCTCCACCAGAGCCTGGGGAACGACCTTAGCGTGAGTCTCCCCCCCTCGAAACCGATCGGGATACTCCCCTCGGATCGAAAAGCGATCGGTGCCGCGAACGTCCTCGATCGCGACGGTGACTCGAGTGCCTTCGATCGCCTCGCCGACGAGCTGGCAGGCTTGCTCTAAAATTCGATCGAAATCGAGCGCTTGACTCAGAATCCGATTCATCTCCATCGAAAGCCTCAACAGCGTCGAGGCTTGGCTTTCACCGGAGGAGTCAAACAGGGTTTCGGAGCATTGGCGATCGAGTTCCACACGATCGGGTCTGGCCGTGGAAGAACGGAATTCTGTCATGTAACGATCTCGAGAACGATAGGAGTTAGTATTTATAGCGGTTTTCACAAAGATAGAACCCAGACAATCTTAGGGGCGGGTAATCGAAGAAAATGTTGCCCTCACTGCGATCTAGTGTCCTACCCGCCCTCACCCGCTGGGGTCAACCTCAACGAAAATTGCTATAAATCAGTATCTGAAGAAGTGTATCTCTAAAATTTTGGCAAAAAGGGAAACAATTGGAGAGCCTGTATATTAATCTGAAGAGACATGCACGATGGTATGACACCCAATCGCTAACATAGCATAACTTTCAACTTCTTCTGAGATAGTTGTAAAAGCCGGCAATCCCTCCCCAACCCACAGGTAAAGATGTGTTTCCACCCACCTTTCGAAACAATCGTTGGATTGCCCTAATTGTCGGCAACTCCCGACTGCACTGGGGAGAATTTGCCGGGGACATGCTGCGCAGAGCTTGGGATACACCGCACCGCGATCGGAGTTGGGAGAAAGGGGAAACCGCGACGGGAGAAGGCTTAGATGGCACGACACCCCTGTGGATCGCGTCAGTCGTTCCCGAACAACTCCAATTTTGGCAGACCTATCCCCAAATAAAAATTATCGATCTGAGCTGCATTCCCCTCACTGGAGTTTACCCGACTTTGGGGATCGATCGGGCGCTGGCAGTGTGGGGAGCGTACCATCGGTGGGGCGGACCGGTTCTCGTCGTCGATGGCGGAACCGCCCTCACTTTTACAGGCATCGACGATCGACCCGAACTCGTCGGTGGCGCGATTCTCCCCGGCTTGGGATCGCAGTTTAAATCTCTCGCTCGCAATACTGCCAATTTACCCCAATTAGCGGCAAACGAGCGGCGATCGCTCCCCCCTCGTTGGGCCCTCGATACCCCCAGCGCCATTCAAAGTGGCGTGCTCTACTCGACCGTTGCCGGGGTGAAAGACTTTATCGAAGCGTGGTGGCGCGATTTTCCCGGAAGTCGGGCGATCCTCACCGGAGGCGATTGCCAGATTCTCGCCAACGCCCTGATGTTTCAGTTTCCCGATATCGCCCGCACGACGATCGTAGACGAGCATCTCATTTTTTGGGGAATGCAATCGATTGTCTGGGAAAATTCACCCTAGAGCCGGGAGAAACGGGAGTAAGGGGAGAAAGATACTGGTGTAGGATTGGATTATCCCGATCGCGATCGAGGTACAGATAGCAGCAAGCCTCGGAGATGCGAATATTTAACGAAGCGACACGCTAGGAAGAGCTAGTTTTGACAAATGGCTCAAAACCAATCGCCGAGCACCAATTTCACCGGAATCAAACGAATTGCGATCGGGCATGATATTAGGGGTCTAAGCCAATTACACCGCCCAAATGTTTCAGTCGATCGAGACGAGCGATCGCCCGCGACTGAGGACTTGCGGGTAGCTGCAATGGAAAGAGAAGTATGAGCGCGAGTACGAGTGTTGGGTCTGATGTTCCTCTAATCTTGATTGCCGATGACGATCGCTCGATGCGAACTCTGCTGGATTTAGCCGTGACGGAACAAGGCTATCGGGCGACGGGGGCCAAAGATGGGGAGCAGTGTTTGAGCGAGTACAAACACCAGCAGCCGGATATGGTGCTTCTGGATGCGATGATGCCGGAAATGGATGGGTTTGAGTGCTGTCAGCGTTTGCGCCAACTACCAGGGGGCGATCGCACGCCGATTTTGATGATTACGGTACTCGACGATCGCGAATCGGTCGATCGTGCCTTTGAAGCGGGGGCGACGGACTACATTACCAAACCCATTCACTGGGCGGTGTTGTCCCAGCGAGTGCGCTATTTACTCGCAGCCAGTGCGGGAGACCCCCAATCGCGGCGATGGGAAGTGCTGTTCGCTCAGATCGTCGCCCGCATTGCTCGCCAAGTCGATCGTCCGGGAAACCTTCACGAGGCGATCGCAGCATTACTGAGAGATTTTAAGGAAGAACTGCAAAGTGCGTCTTCCATGCAGCGAGTGGCGATCGCTCCGGTTGAAGGCGGCGAACCGATTTCCTTCGAGTTGGCCGACATTCCCCCACTGCCCGAGATATCAGCCGCACAGTTGGGTTTATTCGCCCAGTACGAGGAACGATATCGCCAGGGCAAAACGATCGCCCTCAAAGAGATCGACGGTGCCGATTTCGCCCGTTCCGCGCTGATGATTCCCATTCAAACCGGCGATCGACTTTGGGGCGTGCTCTGCGGTCATTATTGCACCGAGTCTCATGCTTGGGATATCGTGGAAGTCGATCGCTTTACCCACTTGGCAAATATCTTGGCGATCGCCATTCGCTCTTGTCAGGCGCAGGGTAAGACAGTTTCCGGTGAAGGCGGGGAATAGGGAATGGGGAATAGGGAATAGGGGAGATGGGGAGCTGGGGTGTGGGGTGTGGGGCATTTGTGAAAGGTTTAAGCTATTTGGTTAGATGTCAAGTTGACTGGCTCGAATAGCTCGGCTCCTTTCACACCTTGATTTCCCACGATTTCCCTCTTGTACGCAGGGGGTGTGGGGGAGGCGTTTCGTCCCCCACCGGGGGGTTTGGGGGGAGACCCCCCAACTCCG
>JAXHUC010000203.1:0-7502 GCA_034189805.1 Cyanobacteriota bacterium | reverse complement strand
CATTTTCAATATAATGAATGACTCTTGTTCGTAAATCTAGACTATGAGACATTATTTTAATGACTTATCCTTTTCTTCATTTTACTTTCTTGGTGTCCCATTCTTATTCAGAATGACTATAGTTCTCTAAATTCTGGCTGCTTTCTTCACAATTTTAATGAGATCGAAAATACCCGATCTCAAAGGGCGAAGCAGTGAGAAATAACCCCAATACTTCGCCCCAACTGCGATATTGATAAATCTCGAAATGCCCTACAAATTACACTCGAACTGCATCAGCTTTTTGAGTAAAAAATGTCTTGCGAACCGTATCGGCCATCTGGGATGGCAGCAAGCCCAAATCCGCTTTCGACTCGTTCGCTGTCGCGTGATCCACCAACTTATCGGGAACCCCAATCCGCTTCACCGGAACCAACACGTCGTTATCCAACAACGCCTCGGCAACGGCGGAACCGAAACCGCCCATCAAGCAGCCTTCTTCTAGGGTTACCACTTTGCCAATCCGTTCGGCTAACGGTAAAATCAACTCCGTATCCAGCGGCTTGACGAAGCGAGCATTGACCACGGTGGCTTCGATGCCGTGTTCTCCGAGAATTTCCGCGACTTGCATCGCCGGGTAGACCATCGTTCCATATCCCACCAGCAATACGTCATCGCCGTTGCGCAAGATTTCCCCTTTCCCAATTTCCAGGGGTTCCCAGCCTCGATCGGCCAGGGCCGCGCCGTAACCGTTGCCGCGCGGGTAACGCATGGCGATCGGACCGTCAGTATACTCGATCCCCGTCACCAGGGCCCGTTGCAGTTCCGCCTCGTCTTTCGGGGCCATCACCACCATATTCGGGATGCAACGTAGATAGGCAATATCGTACAGTCCCTGGTGGGTCGGACCGTCTGCCCCGACGATACCCGCCCGATCCAAACAGAAGAACACGGGCAAGTTCTGGATGCAGACATCGTGAACGATCTGGTCGAAAGCCCGCTGCAAGAACGTCGAGTAAATCGCCACCACCGGACGAATCCCCTCGCAAGCCAACCCAGCCGCTAGAGTAACGGCGTGTTGTTCGGCAATGCCCACATCAATATATTGTTTGGGCAATTTCTCCTGCAACTTGTCCAACCCCGTTCCCGTGGCCATCGCTGCGGTGATCCCGACAATTTTCGGGTTATCCTCGGCTAATTTCACCAGGGTTTGGGCGAATACCTTGGAGTAGCTGGGGGGAGTGGGTTTGGTGGAGGGGTAGGCTTTCCCCGTCGCCAGATCGAAGGGTTTCTGGGCGTGGTAGCCGACGCGATCGTTTTCGGCGATCGCATATCCTTTTCCTTTAGTGGTGGCCACGTGTACGAGAACCGGACCGGGAATTTGGTGGGCTTGATTGAAGGTAGTAATCAACTCTTGAATGTTGTGGCCGTCTACCGGACCGATGTAGGTAAAGCCCAACTCTTCAAACACCGCCCCGACTTTGGGAACCGCCAGCCGCTTCATGCCTTCTTTGAGGCGTTCCATTTCCGGGGTGAAAGTTTCGCCGAAGAAGGGTAGATGTTTGAACTGTTCCTCTAAATTATCCTTGAGGAACTGCACCGGATCGCTGAGGCGCATTTTGTTGAGGTAGCGAGGAATTGCCCCGACGTTGGGGGAAATGGACATTTCGTTGTCGTTGAGAACCACCAACAGGTTGGTGTTGGGCAAATGTCCGGCGTGGTTGATAGCTTCGAGAGACATCCCTCCCGTGAGGGCCCCATCCCCAATCACGGCGACGCATTTGAAGTCTTCCCCTTGACGATCGCGCGCGAGGGCCATTCCCAAAGCCGCCGAAATACTCGTAGAGGCGTGACCCGCCCCAAAGTGGTCGAATTTATTTTCGCAACGCTTGAGGTATCCGGCGACTCCATCCTTCTGGCGCAGGGTGTGGAAGAGATCGTAGCGCCCGGTGAGTAGCTTGTGGGGGTACGCCTGGTGTCCCACATCCCAGACGACTTTATCGCGATCGAGATCCAGGGTCTGGTACAACCCGACTGTCAGTTCGACAACTCCCAATCCGGGACCGAGGTGTCCGCCGCTAGCGGCGATCGTCTGTAGATGTTTCTCCCGAATTTGGCGGGCGATCTCTTCCAATTGATGAACCGATAGACCTTTTAATTGATTCGGGTTTGTGATTTCACTTAGATGCATATTTTAAATATCCAGCTTTGTATTGAGTCAAGACATGCAGACCAAAATCGATCGAACTTCAAAGTATCGCCAGCTCAATTGTCGGCAATCGCACGTTCCGATGCTGTGGATACTCGCGATCCCACCGCACTCCACCCAACAACCCTCGAAGGATCGATCGCATTTCATTAGTGTGACGTAATTTCTCTAGATCGTACAACTCGATCGCTCGATCTCGAATAGAATTAGACCCGATCGTAAGAATTGAAAATAAAATTCCCAACCGAAAGTTCGACCGCAGTTTTCCATTAGGTATCGTCTCGAAAAGCACCCCTCCATCGATCGCCCTGTTGTGGGTGAATTCCTCATGCTCGCCCAAGGAGTCCGGTGATGACCTCGACCCCTTGGGACTCGGGTTCTGCCAAGATCGAATAAAAAATTTGGCACGGCTCGCGATCGGGTTCGGTCTCTCTAGTAACATAAAAATAGGGAGCAATTGTTGGCGACTGGAAATATTCCGTAAAATATTCCGTTGCAATCGGTTAAAAGATTCCCAGGTGTACCATTGACGAAGTGTGGGTATAACCCGCACTGCTGGTTTATGCCTAAAAGACGAAAAAAAACATTTCCGTGCGGTCATAAAGGTTATGGGAGAGTGTGTCACCGATGCGCTCAAGAACAGGCATTGCAATCTCAGGAAGCTCGACATCGCGATCGCAAGCGAGAAGAAAAAGTTGCCTGGGAAGCCACGTTCGAGAGCGATCCGATCGATCTCAAATCCTTGCCCACCCACGTTGTCCTCAAATCTCGCTTAATTATCGACGGTTTGAACCAACGGCACGATTATCGATTATTTGGTGGCAAGCGACTGCGACACAACCGACATATCATCAGCATTCCCATTACTCGGAACTACCGGATGATCTGCCGCCACGATGGTAAAATAACAGTACCCCAGGCGGTTTTATCCCATGAAGATTACAATGTTAAAAAACCCGGCAGCTAGGGCGGCGCGGGTTTTGAGATCGCCATTTGTCATCCCTCAAAGATCCTGCCCGATCTATTGAGTCGATGCGAACTTCCCGTCGTCCCCCCGCGTCGATATTCTGACTCGGGAAGCTCGAATCTCAGAATTTTATAATGCAGATTTACTTAGACTACAGCGCGACTACCCCCCCAAGATCGGAGGCGATCGCTGCGGTGCAAAACGCGCTAACGCGGCAGTGGGGAAATCCTTCGAGCTTGCACGAGTGGGGTCAACAAGCAGCAACCCTCGTTGAAGAAGCCCGCATCTACGTGGGAGAGTTGATTAACGCTCCCTCCACGGCGATCGTCTTTACCAGTGGGGGAACCGAGGCGAACAATCTGGCACTGATGGGGGTTGCCCGTCGGTATCGCACGCCCCAACATTTAATTATTTCGAGCGTCGAACATTCCGCGATTTCCGAACCGGCGCGCCTGTTAGAGGAACGAGGCTGGCAGGTGACGCGATTGCCCGTCGATCGAGAAGGACGGGTGCATCCGAAGGCGTTGCAAGATGCCATTCAACCGAATACAGTGCTGGTGTCGGTTATCTACGGACAGAGTGAAGTGGGGACGATCCAGCCAATTCAAGTCCTGGGAGATATCGCCCGATCGCGCGGGGTGTTGTTCCACACCGATGCGGTACAAGTAGCCGGACGATTGCTGGTGGATGTGGAGCAGTTACCGGTAGACTTATTGAGCCTTTCGAGCCACAAAATCTACGGACCGACGGGGGCGGGGGCGCTCTACGTCCGACCGGAAGCAAAGTTAGTGCCGCTACTCGGTGGAGGCGGTCAAGAGATGGGATTGCGTTCGGGAACCCAAGCCGTACCGGCAATTGCCGGATTTGGGGCGGCCGCGCGCGCGGCCAAGCAGGAAATGGCGTTGGAAACCCGCCGCTTGATGCAATTGCGCGATCGCCTGTTTGCGAAGCTTGCCGAGAACCCCTACTTGCAACCCACTGGAGTTTGCGGTCGATCGCTTATCAATAATCCCTGGCACCGCCTCCCCCACCACGTCAGCTTCTGTTTGACCGGTGCGGGGGAAGGCATCACGGGTAAAACCATCGTTCGCCAACTGAATTTAGCGGGTATCGGTATCAGTGCCGGGTCGGCCTGTCACAGCGGCAAACTCGCACCCAGCCCGATTCTGCGGGCGATGGGATATAGCGATCGCCTCGCGTTGGGCGGTATTCGCCTCACCCTCGGACGGGACACCACCGAAGCCGATATCGACTGGACGGCGATGGTTCTCGATCGGGTTCTCGATCGGCTTTTGGAGACTCGTACCTCTCAACTGAGGGTATAACGCTGTAAACGATCGCCGACTTTTGTCGATTTCTTTCCCCTTTTTCTGGGGTTCTTCCCTCTTCTCAATCCTCGTTCGACCAATTTTCACCTGTTCTAAAAACACGATGAACCAGTCTCCCGAACCGCTCAACACCAATACTCACGCCAATCATCGATTTCCCACCGACCCCCCAGATATGTTTCAAGTTTCCGACGAGTTTGCCGTCCTTCCCGAAGGAAAAACCGCAGCCACACCCATCCTCAAGAAAATTTTTATCTGGTGTTTGGTGGGGGGAGTTATCCTTGGTGCGGTTCTCTCCGTGGGAGTGGTGAAATTGCTTAAGTATTGGGGATTGACGGACGTACCCCAACAACCTCAGATCGAAATTCCCGCTTCGGAACGGTGAAGGTTTTTTTAAGTTAGCGATCTATTCAACCGTATCGGGATCGACTCCCAAGGCTTGAAGTTGCGATCGTAGTGCTTCGAGTTCTCGTTCGGCAGCTTCCCGCTGTTGGCGTTCGAGTCCTGCCTCCTGGCGGGCGGCTTGGGCTTGTTGCTCGGCGGCTTGAGCTTGTTGTTCGGCGGCTTGAGCTTGTTGTTCGGCGGCTGCGGCCCGTTCTGCCGGGGTCGGCACTAATTCTCCCTCTGGGGTAAAAAACCGCAACTTCGACTCATGAATCCCCAAAAATAACTCCAGTTGCCGACTCCACAATCGTCCTTGGGTGGTGGGTTCGATGGGTTGGTATTCACTCTTAACTAACTCAAACCCCGCAAATTCTAAGGTGTCGGGGTGGAACCAAAAGTATTCTGGGGTGCGGAAGGTATTTTGATACAGCTCTTTTTTGGTGGTGCGATCGACTCGCGCAGTACTATTGGAAAGCAGTTCGACTATCAGATTGGGATACTTCCCTTCTTCTTCCCACAACATCCAACTGCGACGGGAGCGATTCTCGGTTCCCAACACCACAAAAAAATCCGGTCCGCGAAAATCTCGGGTGGTGATGCGATCGCTGCTGTAGAAAATCGTCAAGTTGCCCGTGGCGTAATAATCGGTACGGTCTCGCCAATGCCACTTGAGACAGGCGAGTAATAATTCGATGAGTTCTCGGTGCAGGTCGCTTTCCAATTCCGGTTCGTCGCTCTCCAAATTGCCCGGTGGCATCATAATACCTTCAGAGGCGACAAGTTCGGCAATATCCGGAGAGATGGGGGGATTTTGAGCCAGAGTCATGGTGGCGGCGCTCGATACGCTATGGCATTCATTGTAACGTCAGTTTGGGATAAGACAGTTTCAAGTCCGGGTGGGGGTATGGGGAATGGAAAGTACTGTTTTCGATCGTGTACAGATGCAAGCGCAAGCACTATTATCTAATTCTCAACCCAATTAATTCTCAACCCGATCGGGAGACTTACAACCAGAGAGCATCGCTCACGCAAATCGTTGCAGTACTTCTAAAGTTGCCTGCCCCGATTGACTCCAGCTAAACTGACGGGCGCGGGCTAAACTGGTTTGGCGAAGCTGCGATCGGGCGGTATCGTCTTTGAGGATCGTTTCCATAGCGGCGGCAATTTCTGAGGTTTTGTAGGGATCGACGAGCAACGCCGCATCCCCAGCGACTTCCGGCAACGAGGCGAGATTGGAGGTAATTACGGGCGTACCACAGGCCATCGCTTCGAGGACGGGTAGCCCGAATCCTTCCCACAGCGACGGCATCACTAGGGCGATCGCTTGATTGAGGATTGCCGGAAGTTTCTCTTCATCGACGTAGCCGAGAAATTTGACCCGTTCTCCCACCCCCAATTCCCGCGCTTGGGCTTCGAGTTGCGGCGTATAGCGTCCGTCGGGCGGTCCGGCAATCCATAATTCCACGTCGCGATCGTCGAATTGGGTAAAGGCAACACGAGCAAAGGCGGCAATTAAACGCTCTAAATTTTTATAGGGATGGTGTCGTCCGATATAAAAGAAATAGTTACTTTCTCGCATCTGTAAATCTCGGAAGCGATCGGCATCGTAAGCAAGTAAAATTGGGGTAATTTTTTCGGGAGGAACCCCCATTAAATTGGTCAAATCTTCGGCAGTGGCGGTGGAGTCGCACAGAATATGTAGTGCTCGATCGAGGACGCGGGGAACGTAGTAACGATGGTAGGCTGTCAGAGGCGAAAAGCGACTGCCGAACCGCAACGGAATTAGATCGTGAACGGTAATAATCGATCGACATCGATCGGTTAGGGGGGCTTCGGGGAGAGGGGAAAAAAGCAAGTTCGCTCCCAATTCTCGATACACTTGGGGCAACCGAAACTGCGTCCACTGCAAGCGTCGTAAATGTCCTTTCATCCCTTGGTCTGGGGTCAGTCCTTCGGGAATCGCATAGCAGGTGTATTCCCGAAGAGATTCGGAGGTCAGAAGAGTGGGAGTCAGAGGTTTGAGGTGTGGAAGAATATTTAACGCATAGGTGCTGATTCCGGTCGGTTGGGGAATGAGAAAGGAGAGGTTAACTAGCACAATTTGAATTAATTCAAAATAAAAAATGTCAACTCTGTTTAACTTTAAAAAAAATAATTGTCTTTATTCGTAAAAATTTATTAACTATTTTTATTTGTAGGTGTACGGATTTACATAATGTTTTTAAATAAAAACTAACAACTCTATAATTTAAAATTTTAGGCTTATTATTTAGGAATATTGTTATTTAAATTTTATGCTATTTTATCACAAAAAATAAAATTTGAAATCGATCGTTGAATGGGTCGATTTCCGATTGCTCGTTCTCTGATTACGTAAGATTGGAAGTAGTTCATCTCGACCAGATTTTGATGTCCTCACTTGCTCCAGTCGATCGAGAAACTAAAGTCGATCGATTGTGAAGTTTGGGTTGGAAACAATATACCAGCCAGGAGTACCCAAGTGCCCTCGAATCTTTAGATCGAGCTTTGGTGTTGTCTCGAGACCTGGGGGACATGCAGGCTTACAGGCTTAAACAACAAGAAATGGGTGGCATCCGATCGCAACTCCCGATACATTGAGGGTTATGGCGCTTCG
>JAXHUC010000202.1:0-7531 GCA_034189805.1 Cyanobacteriota bacterium | reverse complement strand
ACGAACTAACGATCTATAAATAGAATATCGAGAAAGACCGATCGAAAACATCCTTCGATCGAGAGAATATCCCTCTATCGAAAGTGACAAATGCGCGCGATCGCAAAAATTTAAGAAATGGGAATTTGCTAAGAAGGAGTCGAGATATCAAATATCGCTTTCGACCTTCTCGTGAATGCGATCGACTTCTTGAAGGGTCGAAGTTGGATCTTGCCGAGCCGATTTTTGGACGTAGTTCAATTTCATTTCTTCTAAAAAATCGGAAAGGAGCTGCTGCATTGCAGCTAAAGTTTCTTTATTTTGCAGCTCTTGTTTCAGTATCTTCTGAAATTCCTGGCTGAGCTGGTCGAATCGCTGTTTGCCTTCCAAATCCGCATAAGAAGTGGCCAGAACATCACACACCGACTCGGCAAGATACATCGAAAGCGGTTCCATTGCCTCTTCGGGTAACCCTTTTACCCCTAGAACCTGTTGCAGGAGTTCGTAAAATGCCGACTGCTCGAATGCCTGAGTCAAGGAATAATTCAAAATCGCTCGCAGTTCCGGTTGCACGCGCGGCAGGACTTTATAAATAGTCAAGCGCAAGAGTCGATCGGTAATTTCGTCCATTTCGCGAACGTCGTTAACGCGAATGTAGTCTTGGGGTTCTAGGATCGCTCGCGCCAATTCTCCCGCCTCGATCGATGATTGCGCTTGGTTGAGCATCCGCACGGCAACGAACTCCGACACCCGATCGGCTAGATAGGCTGCGGGTTCGTGGGTGATATGCGCCAGAAACTGCTCCAAGTTAACCACTTGAGCGCGATGAAGTCGAACCATCGCTGGCATCAGCCGCAGCCAGCGCCAAAAAGGCAGCAGCAAAAAAATATCGTACCAGCGGCGCAGCATCGCCTCGAACCAGTTAATGCCTGGAGTTTGTCGCATCAAAGCAAAGGAGCGCGCCAAAAAATCTAACCCGAAAAAACCAATTAAAACCCCATCGAGGATGTAATAATTTTCAACCAATCTTTCCCCTCCCCAGGGGAAATCGGTCTCGCGTGCCACGGTCAAAAAGAGCAAGACCAAGCACGCATCGAGCGATGCCACCAGAGCGGTAAGTTTGTTCCAGGTCGAAGTTTGTTTTTGGAGCGCGTCGAGCATGGGATGACGATGAATTAGGATTTCGAGGGAATCTTTTGGATATCAATTTGTGCTTGTAGTTCCAGAGCGCCATCTCGAACGTCGAGACGACACACGCACACGCTAACGCCTTCTAGCTCGAAATGGCGTAGATTGAGAAGTTCGTAAATTTGCGTCGAGATAAATCCTTGAACCTGTCGGAAAAAGCCCAGATCTGAGGCTTCGCCGTCTTCGAGAGCGACGATCGTAATTTCGGAAAGCTCTCGATCGAAAGAAAATGTATATTCAAAGGAAAGAAACTGTTTTTCTCCCGTACTTTGCAAGAGAACTTCAGTATTAACTTTAATGGTACTTATCGATTTTATCTGACACTCGACACGAATCAACTCGATCGTTTCCGTCCGATCGGACAAGACAAAATCTTGAGCTTGCAGTCGATCGCGAACTTTTTGAGAATTTAAAGCATAAGCGAGATTTTCTTGGTTGAGGACGATACGAGTTTTTCCTTCGCTCGGTTGAGTCAGTTGGACATTGCCAAACACGGCTCGTAAGGGATCGATGGCAATTTTCACCATTTGAATATCGAGCTTTTCGACTTGCAGATTTGGTGAAAGTGCTACTTCCTCAGCCGATAGCCAAATTGAATCGACCGCGCCACTGGTGATGCGATCGGGATGGGCATTCACTTCAACTTCGAGGTTGTTCGCCCCTTCGATTTGAGTTGAAAAAATGAGTTCGGCTGCTTTATTCACCGCTTGCTGGGCCATTCCGGGGTTTTCGGGTTTCATCAGTTTGTGTCCTTAATTTTCGCTGGGTTAAATGAGTTTGAGTTAGTCAGTTCGATTTTTGAGATATTTAGCAATGTGGCAAATATCTTCGTGGGTTGAAACATGTCAAAAACTGTTGTCAAACATCAGCAAAGATTGAATATTTCCCACCTGCACGCACCCGGTTATCCCGTCTTTCATTATGCGAAAGTCGATCGCCAAATTATTTCAATCGACTCGATCGCCAAATACTTACCAGCAGCCAAAATCCCATCGAACAAGCCGCCCAAAACAGAGCGTTGCTCACCCAAGCGATTTGGGGAGTTTGTTGGCTCGAAAGGACGATCGCCCCGCCCATAATCAGCGAACCGACCACAATACTAAAAGAAAGTCGGTTTGCCGAATCGTCGAGACTGCGGCGCAAGCCTTCCAAGTCTTTAATCGTGAGATTCCACTTCAGACTCTCGTTGGTCACTTGCTCGAGGAGAAAGTCGATTTGGCGGGGATAGTTAAGAGACAGATTTTTTAGCTCTAAACCAGTTCCCAACAAGTCTTGGAGGGGATTTTGACCGATAAGCTGCTGCCGCAACAAATCTCCCATCAAGGGTTTAATTTCTTCGAGCAGATTGACCTCGGGGTTGAACTCGCGGGCAACCCCTTCGAGGTTGGCGAGGGTTTTGGCGTAGAGACCCATATTGCCCGGCCAGCGCAGGTGATTGCGGCGACCGGCTTGGAGAATTTCGTAGAATGCTTCGCTGAAGTTGAGCTGAGCCAAATTCAGATTGTAGTAGCGTCGCAAGAGGCGATCGTACTCGCTTTGCAAGCGCGTGAAGTTTACTGGCTTGACGGGGTGAGCCAGTTGGAGAGTAAGTTGGGCGCACCGTTGTCCGTTGAGGTCGATGATGGCCAGAATAATCTCGACGAGCAAGCCTCGGGTGCGGGGATCGAGGCTTCCGGTCATGCCGCAGTCGAGGAGTGCCACGCGACCGTCGTGGAGGTAGAACAGGTTGCCGGGATGGGGGTCGGCATGAAAAAAGCCATCGACGAAGATTTGTTTCAAGAAGACCCGCACCAACAGAGTGGTAATCGCTTTCCGTTGGGCTGCCACGTCGCCCCCGTACTCGCGGCCGTCGAGTTGACCGTTGAGAATGGGCACTCCATCGAGCCATTCCATCACCATGACTTTAGGCGTACTCAACTCCCACTCGATTTGGGGAACGACAATCCGGGAGGCATCAAACCACTTCCCGTCGGTCAGATTGCGTCGCAGGCAATCGGTAGACTGGGCTTCTTGGGTAAAATCGAGTTCGGCTTCGAGGGCTTTGGCAAACTCTTCGGCGAGGGTTTCCACATCGTAGTATTTGCCGAAATTCGTACTCGAGACTAAAGAGGCGACGCTTTTGAGGAGGGCGATATCGCGAGCGACGAGGGCTTCGAGTCCCGGTCGCTGCACCTTAATGGCGACATCCGATCCGTTTTTGAGGGTGGCGCGGTGAGTTTGGGCGATCGAGCCAGCGGCGACGGGTTGGCGGTCGATCGAGGCAAAGAGGGTATCGATGGGTGCGTGAAGTTCTCGCTCGAGTTGGGTTTCGATCTGCGGCCAGGGAACTGAGGGAACATCGGCTTGCAGGCTGCTGAGGGATTCGATATATTCCGGGGGGAGCAGTTCCGGACGGGTGCTCAGCAGTTGACCGAATTTAACGTAAACCGGACCGAGATCGACGAGGATGTTGCGCAGTACCGCAGGCGGTGGCAGTTCCGGTTCTTCGGTTTTGCCGTTGCCGAGCAACTGTCGCATGTAGTCCCAGCCGTGGCGAAGCAAGACTTCGAGGATTTCCCGCTGCCGAGAACTCGATTGAGTCAGACTAGAGAGCATGAGTGAGATTGACGTTCGGGGTATGAGTGGGGGTCTTCAAAATTGGCGATCGCCCTGACGTTGGGCTGTGCGGGAAAGTTGGCTGGTGGAGGGTTCGAGACGATCGTTCGAGGGATCTATTGAAGTTGGATTTCTAGTGGGATCTCTAGTTAGTTATTATCTTTAAAAAGCAGATTCGTGAAGTAACTTTTTGAAAGACTTTGGGAAAAATGACCTTCTAAAACCCGCCTGCATCTAGCAAACGGGTTAGCCTGAAGGATATTATCGGCGTTATAGTCAGTTCGAGCCGATCTTCGAGGAGAACGACGGATTACAACTTGGCTTTGGCTTTGTCAAACGCCCCTTGCAGTTCGCCCCATGCTTTCTCGAAGCCTACTTTTACCTCATCCCAAGCATCAGCACTGGTGTCCTGAACTTCTTTAAACTTGCGCGCGGCGGCATCTCGCTTGGCATACAGCTCTTCCATGCCATCGTGGTACTCGATACTGGCATTGGCTTTGGCTTGAGAGGCTTTGGCTTTGAGTTCGTCGATTTGAGCGTTGAATTTATCGAGTTGGGCCTTAACTTTAGCTTGATAAGCTTGTTTGGTTTCGTTGGTTGCCACGATCGCGACCTCCAGATTGCTACGTTTGTTAAGTTTCGAGCGATCGAACCTGTAGAGTTGCAAACGGTAGGTTGCCAACTACCTTCAGCAGACGCTCGTTTGTTTGATTATTGCTATTGTAGCTAAACATTGTTGAGTTGGAGCGCACATCTACCTTTTGGTAGAACTTATAGCGCTTCGATCGAAAAATAAAATCTCATGTTATTTTGTTTGATTCAAAATTAGTCGAGACAAACAATAATTTTCCGATCTATCGAGATTTTAAATTGCCCTATCTTTACTCTTTTTAAAGGATAAAAAATCAAGCTTCAGTCTCTAAATAAAGACTCAATATCAAACTTTTTACGCTATAAAGTTAGAAGGTAGATCCCAACTTTTGACTTTAATCTCTCAAAATTCAGCTCGGACGATCGTTTCTTTCCTTATTTTTCGACTTCGCAAGTACTAGCTCTGATGTGGCAAATCCTTAAAAATATATTTTCGCCGGAACAGTACATGCCGCACGGTCACTGTTACCTGTGGCAAACTCCCCTCGTCGGACTGCACGTTGTCAGCGATTTTCTGATCGCGATCGCCTATTTTTCCATTCCGGCGATGCTAGCTTACTTCGTCCTCAAACGTCCGGACGTACCGTTTCTCAAAGTATTCGTTCTCTTTGGCGCGTTTATCATCTGCTGCGGCATCGGACACCTTCTAGAGATTTGGACGCTGTGGCATCCGGCCTATTGGCTCTCGGGAGTCGAGCAAGGGGTAACGGCGTTGGTGTCTTGCTACACTGCCGCATCGATGGTGACGTTACTCCCACAATTTTTATCTTTAAAAAGCCCGGACGAACTCGAATCGATTAACCAAGAGCTACAACGGGAAATTCAAGAACGCTTAAAAGTCGAAGCCGAATTGCGCCGCGCCTACGACCAGCTAGACGGTCGGGTGCGCGAACGAACCAAGGAGTTAGTCAAAGCCAACAAAACCCTCGAAACCGAAGTGCGCGAGCGCAAGCGGATTCAGTCGAAGTTCCAGCAAATTGCCACGCGAGAGCAAACGATTTCCCGCGTCGTCGGTCGGATGCGCCGCACTCTCGATCTCGAAACGATTTTCACCGCCACCACCCAGGAACTGCGCCAGGCCCTCGGATGCGATCGGGTTTTGGTTTATCGCTTCAACCCCGATTGGAGTGGAGAATTAGTCGCCGAGTCCGTCACCAAGGGGTGGAAACGGGTGGTCTCCCCGAAAGGCAGCGATCCGAAATTGACGAAAATTGCCATTGACGAGTCCGGTTGCACCATTGCTACCCTCGCCAGAACGAAAAATCCCCTCCAAGATACCTATCTACAACAAAATCAAGGGCGTTTTTACGAGCTTCATACGACCTATCGATCCGTTCGGGATATCTACCAAGCCAATTTCGACTCTTGCTACTTGGAATTGCTCGAACGATTGCAGGCACGCGCTTACACGATCGTACCGATTATCTGCGGTCGTCAATTATGGGGATTGCTCGCAGCTTATCAAAATTCCCAACCCCGCGACTGGCAAGAAGCCGAGATTCAGATTCTCATGCAAATCGGCGCGCAATTGGGGGTGGCGGTGCAGCAAGCTCAGCTGCTCGCGCGCACCCAGCAGCAAACAGCCGAACTACAGGTCGCCAAAGAATCTGCCGATGCGGCCAACCGGGCGAAAAGCGAGTTTCTGGCGAATATGAGCCACGAACTTCGCACTCCCCTGAATGCGATCTTGGGATTTACCCAGTTGATGAACCGCGAACCCAACATCAACCCCGAACACCGAGAATATTTAGAGACGATCGATCGTAGTGGCGAACACCTGCTGGTGTTGATTAACGACATTCTCGATATGTCGAAAATCGAAGCGGGACGAGTCACCCTCAACGAGGACAATTTCGATCTCTATTACTTGTTAGAAAATCTGGAGGACTTGCTGCAACTCAAAGCAAAATCGAAAGGGGTGCAGCTCGTGTTCGAGTGCGCCGACGACTTGCCCCGGTACGTGCGCGCCGACGAAAGCAAACTGCGCCAAGTGTTGATTAACTTGCTCGGCAATGCCATCAAGTTTACCCGAGAAGGATGGGTGAGTTTGGGCGTGAAACCCGCAGGTATGGCAGGAAATGCCCAAGACTCGATCTGGCTTGAGTTTGAGGTCGAAGATACCGGTCCGGGCATTGCTGCCGAAGAGCGATCGAAACTCTTTGAAGCGTTCGCGCAAACGGAAACGGGTTTGCACTCGGGACAGGGTACGGGTTTGGGATTGCCCATCAGCCAAAAGTTCGTGGAACTGATGGGGGGAGAAATTCGCGTCAAGAGCGAGTTAAATCGCGGTTCGACGTTTTCGTTTGCGATCCGAGTCAGTCGAGTGGAGAAGGCCTCCGTTGTCGCCGAAGAAGCCCCAGATCGCGGGAAAGTCATCGGTTTGGCTCCGGGGGAACCGAGCTACCGAATTTTAATTGCCGAAGATCGACGGGAAAACCGGCAAATTTTGGTTAAACTCTTGAGTTCGATCGGGTTTGAGGTGCGAGAAGCCATCGACGGCCAAGAGGCGATCGCGATTTGGGAAGCGTGGCAGCCCCATCTAATTTGGATGGATATGCGGATGCCCAACCTCGATGGCTACGAAGCCACCCGGCAAATTAAGGCTCTCGAGGCGGCGCGATCGCCATCGGAAAAGTCGGATACGATAATTATTGCCCTGACGGCGAATGCGTTCGATGAAGATCGCCGCATCGCGATCTCGGCCGGGTGCGATGACTTCGTATGCAAGCCCTTTCGAGAAAGAGAACTCCTCGCCAAAATCCGCCAGCACTTGGGGGCGGAATATATTTACGAAGAAGGAGATCCCAGCGATCGAATTGAGGTCGCACCCGAGGAGATGACGCGCGAAGAACTCCAAGAGGCGATCGCCGCCCTACCCCAAGCTTGGGTCGAACAGCTCCACTGTGCTGCCCTGCAATGCAGCGATGCGAGCGTATTAGAACTGCTCGAACAACTCGAAGACGAGCAAGCCCCGATCGTTGCCCAAATTGCTCGGTGGGTGGATAATTTCCAATTCGATGCGATCGTCGAACTGGTTCAGCACTCGGCGATGGAAGAAGCAACTCTCTAGACTCAGAGGGCTTGGGGGGCTGAGGGAGGGGGAAAGACGCGGTGACGC
>JAXHUC010000201.1:0-8027 GCA_034189805.1 Cyanobacteriota bacterium | reverse complement strand
GCAATACCGCTAAATTCCCCGCATTCACAAGACTTCCCGGCTGCAAACTCGCAAAATCGAAGGCATTGGGATTTCCCACTAAATCCGCCCAATTATTGCCGCCAAAAACATCCAACCAACCCCCACCGTCAAATCCAACTCCCGTCGCCGTCGTTGCCGTAAAATCGGCAGGAACGTTCAAGCTGGCATTTTCTCCAAAAACCAGACCCGCCGGATTAATTAAGAATAAATTGGGACTCCCTCCCGAAACTTGCAACAATCCATCAATCAAAGACGGATTTCCCCCCACCACGCGACCTAAAATATTCTCCAGATTGGGATTGGCAAGAAAATTAGCAACTTCTCCTTCATTCAATCCAAACTCCTCAAAAGAATGAAATAAATTTGCCCCATCTCCTGAAACTTTTCCGCCATGAATATCAAATCGATTCCCCTCGGGTGTCAACACCGTTCCCGTACCGTCATTTGCGGGAATAATTGGTTGTGCCAACAATGGCAACGGAAAGAATGAAATTGTCGAAAGGGCGATCGGCCAGCAAAAATAAGTCGTATTCATCTCTCTATTTCCCATCAGATTCGGTAGATTCGGTAGGAGGCGCGCTTACGGCGATCGATTAGCTTGAAAAGCAACAATTTAAAATCCGTCGTAACGCATCATTATCTGGGTCATAAACCACAAAGGCACAAAGGACACGAAGTTCGTTTTAATCAATGTAGAACTGGATGATGCGTTGCTGCGCTCAACGCATCCTACAAATTAATCAGAAGAGTAAAAGAACGAAGCCTTTAGATAAATTTTGGATTCAAGCATAAGAAATTGCCCAAATACTTTACCCCGAAAACCCCGACAGAAGGATGTGGATTGGCGCACCGGAAAATCGATCGCGCCAATGCCAAACCACTCGTTATGGTTGGGAACTCACCGCACAACAGGGGACGATCGCCTCGGTGCCGAGATGTTCCAAATCCACCATCGGATGTTGCAACAACTCCAACCAATCCGCCGTCAAATTCTCCGATGCGCCGAGTAGTTCGCCGACGGTTTCGTGCCACAATTGGTATCGGGCATAAACGATTGCCCGTTCCTTCGCTGTCTGCGCTCCGGCTAACTCCGCCTCCAGTTCTGGGGAAGCGGCTATTCGCTCCACCACGCCACTGATACTCGGTTCGCAACTCACGGCAGAGTCGAACAGGAAGAAGAACTGCCAGCGATAGGTTTTCCCCGCCTCCAAGGTAGGCGCAGTATCCGGTAACTTGAAGTGCATAATGCCCGAACCACCTGCCACGGGAAACATTATCGGTTCTGCCGGAGCGATCGCACTTTCAGAGACTTCCTTAAGCCGCAGTTCCAAAGTTCCCGACTCGTAGGGGACGTACAGCCAGAAATCGGGAGACGCATCGGCCGTCAGACTCGAATTGGTAATCGGCACCAGTGCCGTGAGGGGAATTGTCGGTTCCGGACAATCGGGATCGCGGGTTCCCCCATCCTCGCGATCGCCCGGTTCGCCATTATCCGGCGGATCGTAACATTCGGCAACCCCCTGGCACGTTACCGGTTGCGCGGCAATTCGAGCCGATAAACCAACCATCGAAATTAAAGCCAGCGTTAAGCATCCTGAGAGATAAATTCGCTTCATGACAGTCAATAAGTTATGGGTTAACAGCTATCAATGAGAAGGGAACGGGGAATGGGGAGCTTTGGTAGCTCTCGGAGGCTTCGGAGGCTTCGGGGGCTTCGGGAGCTTTGGTAGCTCTCGAAGGCTTGGGAAGACAAGGAAGAATTTTGCATTCATTCTCCCGTTTCTCCCGTTTCCCCCCTGCCCCCGTTTCCCCCGTTTCTCTCCCTTGTCCCCCTTGTCCTCCCCGTCCCCCAATCCCCTCTCACCGACGGGGTAGTTGCTTGCGGGCGATCGCGATCGCCAATCCACCACCACTGGTTCCCAGCAGCGTTAAGGCAGGAGGAACTAGGGGAACCCACGTTCCCGAAATCAAAAGAACCCAACAAAGCCCGAATAAAATAACGATCGCGGCGACGGTTGCCACTCCCCAAACAAGGGGACGACGGCAGAGTAGGAGGATACCGCCACCGACAATCGACCAACTGAAAATCCAGAGCCCCTCTTGCCCGAGAGTCCAGGGTTGGATGAGAGGTCGCTCGCCAAGCGCCGAAGCTAGAATCTGACTCGTCATCTGGGCTTGCACCACAACCCCAGGTATTTCGCGGTAAGGCCACTCCCCGGCGCTATAGGGAGTGAGAAATGAATCGGCAGAAATCGGTGCCGTCACGCCAACTAGAATAGCGCGATCTTTAATTAAATTGGGGTTGACTTTTCCTTCCAACACCCAACTGATACCCACCCGCCGAATTCTTTGATTTTGGGTCCGGTAATTGAGCAGGACTTGAAATCCTCGGTTGTCGAGGTTATGATATGCTCCCGCGAACTGGCCCAAGCGTCGGAAAATGGCACTGCCCCATTGCACCTCATCTGTCGATAGCGTTTCAGGTTCGAGTTTCTCTTCCCCAAGATAGTGAAGGGCAACCCGAGCACTGAGGGAGAGTTTAGAGGGACAGGGTTTGGGATTTCCCGGACTCATAAACATCAAATGTCGGCGGAGAATGCGATCGCCATCGACTAAGAAATCGCTGAAGCCCAGGCGTTCTGTCGGAGTTCCAGGGGGGTAGTTGACACCGGGTTTGTTGGGATCGTTGGGATCGTTGCTATCTGGAGCGCTACAAACCACGATCGCATTCGGACTGTGTTGCAAAATATCGAGTAACTGTTGATGTCCCGGTTCTAGGGGGCGATCGCGAAAAATATCGATGCCGATGGTGCGGGGTTGGTTTTTCTGCAATTGCTTTAAGACTCTTGCGAGGATTTCGTCGGGGAGGGGGGAGTTGTAACGGTTGATATCCGCTTCGGTAACTTCTACTACCAGCAGCCGGGAGTCGATTTCTTCCGGGGGACGCGATCGCATTAGCCCGTCGTAAGCCTTCAATTCCCAACCTTGCAGCCATCCCATCGTCCGTACTCCCAGTACCGCAACGGTGGAAATCGCCGCCAGAGCAGCAATCCATCGGTAGCGCAGGCGGGGTAACAAGGGCGATCGCCGCTCTTGCCGGGGCAGTACGGAAGGGGTTTGGGTGGGGTCGCGCAAGGTTTCCCAAGCTAGAGGCACTTCTGCCGGATTTTGGACGATCGCCGGTAATCCCGTTGCCCCCGGTAAGTCGGCAAACTCTTCGAGCCGTTCCTGGGCGCGGCGCACTGCTGTATGCAGCGAAGTTCCCCCGGCATATTCGGCCAGCCATTGGGTTAAAAACGATTGGGCGACGATATCGGGAACGACCTCTTTCATGACAATTGCAGCGGGAATCTGCAAGTCTGCCAATCGCTGGGCTAACCCCAACCCATCGCAGGAATTGAAAATGGCAATCTTCAACCCGCGCGAGATGGCTTCTTTGATAGCATTGCGAAATTGGTCGATTTTGATGCTTTCGCGATCGTTAATCTCAATGCGTCCAGTTCCCCCATCCGATCGACTGTGGCCGGCAAAGAAGAAAATATCCCAACCCCGTTCATCGCGCAACCGTTGAATGAGCGAGCGGGCATCGGGACAGTCCAAAAATTCCACCTGCGCCCCTTTGAGCGATCGCATGGCTTCTCGATCGGGTTCCAAATCGATGCGATCGCTGTTGCCGAATACCGCCAGAATCCGCACTTTTCCTGGTTGAGTTTTCGCAGTTTTTCGGGTGGGGGAAGCCTCGAATTCCAGGGGACTGTAACTGATGCCCACATCGGGATAGGCTTGGAGTAAGTCCCATTCCAACCAAGGAAGTTTCCACAGCATCGGATTTTCGGCTTGAATCGTCAAACGCAGGCGATCGCCATTTCGTCCCAACTCTTCGCGCAATCGCTCCCGAATTTTCAACCACCGCCGATCTTCTGAATGCTGAAGCCATTCCTGCATTTGGGTTTCCAGGCTTTGGAAGCAGCGGCGGCACTCCACCACGACCTCTCGAAACGAACGATGGGTAACGAACCCCGCTTCCGGTTCGAGATCGTCATCCACTTCGAGAGGGGACTGGCGAGCGCTCTGGTATCGACTCGTCACTCCATGAAACGATTGCCGCCAGCACTCGTACACCCCTGTCAGCGAGGCATTTGCCGATAGCCGACTCTCGATGACTAACTCCGGCGCACCGCAATCGTCCCGAATCTGGAACGAGACTTCCAATCCTCGATCGAGATGACAATTGCGAATTTGGAGGACGGCGATTTTAGCCATGGGTGGGGAATGGGGAATAGGGAGACAAGGGAGACAAGGGAGAGGGGGAGACGAGGAAGGGAGCGGAGGAAGATACGGTAACGCGGTGAGTCTGAATTTTGCATTTTGCGGAAAGTGAGCGGTGTCGGTTTCCGTCCCGTTCAACTTTCCAAGACTAATTTTTAATTCTCTTCCCCCATTCCCTTCCTACGCCATAAACTCTTCGGTTACGCTTACCTCTCCCAAAGAGACTCGAACCTGGAAACGCTTGCCGGGTCGGGTGTTGAAGCGCTGGGCGATGGTGGTATCTTTGCCTCGATCGCGATCGTCGCTGCGGGCTTCGACTTCCATGCGAACTTCCCCGGTTTCCGAGAGGATGCTGAGTTTGAGTTGGGGTGGCAGAACGGTCAGTTGTCCCATCGGTTTGACTTCCAGCCACACGCCGAGTTTGCCTTCTGCTTTAGGTGCGATCGCCACCACCAGTGCCACTTGGTATCCGTTGAGTTGCACTCCCAGGTCGATCGTTCTGGCGCGTTTGACTCCGGCTGCGGGATGCTGGGGTTCGATTTTGCCCAAACTCAATGCCGCTTGCCAGCGAGTTTCTTCTTCCCGTGCCGTTTGCAGTAGTTCTGCTAGTGCTGTAGTCGCATCCGGGTATCCCGCCCCAATTTCCCCCAGAACTCCAGCCGCTTGACAGCGAGTGGCTTCGGGTCGATCGGGTTGCAACAAATGAATCACCGAGGCGATCGCTTCTGGAGTGGTGGATTGTGGTTCCACCATTCCCCGTTCCGGACTCAGTTCTCGCACCATTCCCAATTCTGGAGGGGTGAAAATGGCTTCGACTTGCTGCCAGCCTTCCTCAAACGATCGCTGCAACCACCCACTCAAACGGACAGATTGTTGGACGAGTAGCGGTTGGTGTAAATACTCCAGTAAAGTGTCGAGGGAACGCAACGACTCTGGAGGTAATTTTGCCATATCCACATCGAGCAGTTCGGGGTGCTGGAGGACGATCGACCCTTGCTCCCAAGTTAAATGCGATCGGAGTTGGGGAGGGTTCGATGAGAGTACCCGCAGCAATTGTTGAAGTTGTGCCGACGATAGAGTTGGTGTAGGTGCGGCAGCCAGAAGTGGAATATTTTGAGGGTCGAGGTAGCGGCAATCGAACAGCAGGTGATTGGGTTCGCCGTCGAACCACGCCAGAGGAATCTCGTAATGCCAATCGTCATGTAAGTTGTTATTGTTGTGGGAATTGGCATCCGAATTTCCATCCGAACTTTTATATCCATTCCCGGTGAAGGATAACTCTGACGATTGCCGATATTCGTCGAGTCGGTCGCGCCGTAAAATACCCCGAAAAATCGCTTCTTCTTCTTCTTCCAAGACTTCAAGAAAGACATAGAAATGCGCGGCAAATTCCGGTAAGTCGATCGCCGCTTTCGGAATAAGAACCATCTCATCGGTGGGATTTTCCGTAGCGATAACGCAAACTTTAAAATCTCCCACTCGCACGTTACACGCCGCATCGACAAACTGAACTAAGCGAGGATTGAAGATTGAAGAATCTTCAATTTTTACTTGACAATTTTCAAGTTTTATTGTTATCCAACCTTCAAAGCTGAGCAATGCGAGTACCGTGAGATAAACCTGCCATTGAAGCTCTTCTGTACCCAGAATATCGCTAGTGGCTTTTGCCCGATCGAAGTCTTCAGGTTCCAACCAGAGAATTTCGGGAACGATCTGCCGGAAGCTAGTGGTCGTATTGAGCGAGTTAATCATTTTGCTTGCCTCCCATTTGAGCTTCTAAATAGCGAGTTAATTTCCTCGCATAAACACTTGTTAAAGAGCGACCGATGCCAGCCTGAAATTCGACCGATGCGCGCTCGAAGACCTCTGCATCAGCAAACATTTCCAGTTGCTTGACTAAATTACTCAAATAGTTATTATCGGGAGGAATGCGAGTGAGTCCTAAACCTTCTGCTTTTTGAATTAAGAGGTCGAGTAGTTTTTCTAACGTCCGAAATCGCACCTGTGCTAGGAGTAATTTAGGTGAAAAAATGCGACTGACTTTCGATTGACTGGATATCCCAAATTCAATAGCAATTTTCCGTTGAGGAATATTGCGAATGTAGAGTAAATAAAAACATTCAAGAAACCGATCGGCAAGCGGTGCGTAATTTTTTCTTTTTTTGAGTTCGGTAATTCGATCGCCAATTCCGCGCTCGATGCCAATATCTAATGCCGAATCGAGTTGCGCGTATAAAAACTCCAATAGCTCTTGCCGATCGCGAGCGTTGGCATCGGGGGTAGAATTGGGATCGGCTAAATAGTCGATCGCCTCACCCGATTCTGGGTTGATTTTTTCGAGTGTGGTCAGGGTTCGATCGTCGGGATGCTTTCGTTTGAGCCAGATTTCATTCTGACGCAATAGATCGGCAATTTCTTTGAGTTCTTCGAGTAAATCCCGCGTTGAAGTCATCGCGATGCCTCGTTTTTGTAATTGATTGAAGATTTCTAGAAGTTGTTGGGAAGTGGGGGGGACGCAGCGACTGATTCGATTATTCGATCGGGGGTTTTGCGCTCGCCGATCTCGACGGTACACTGCTTGAAAAACTTCCACTAAAAGGCGATCACGATCGACTAATTCTCGGAGTTGGTTGGGTTTAGCTCGTTTGAGCAGCGACCACGGACTGCTAATCTGAATGCTACGATCGAGCAATGCCTGTTTGACTTCTTTATTTTGTCCGACGAGCAAATAAGTCCAACTGGTTAAATTTCGAGACTTGGCATCGGGTTGGTAGGATTGCAACACCTCAATACTCCACCACCTGCGAGATGTTGCTGAAGTCGTGCCGTCGGGATGCCAAATCTGCTGGCTTTTGCCATCCTCACTCAGAAAGACGAGAGTTTTACCGTCATCGTTGAAGACAAATGGCAGCAGTTCCAAATAGTTGAGTTGTTGGCTGCCACCGAACCGACTCGCCAGTTTTTGACAGGCTTTGAGAATGTCGTAGGAGATGTAGCAGCGCAGGCAAAGTCCGGCTAAAACGCGATCGCGCAGTTTATCTCCAGAGGTTTCCGGTATGCGAAACTCCTCGAGCAGCGAGACTTGCAGACTTCGTTCCTGGGGGTGAGAAAGTGAAATACGATCGCCACTTCCATCGTTCCATTGAGGAAATCGATCGTGCAAGAACTCCCGCGCTTTTGGCAACACGCACCCTTGAGGAAAAATTCCCCCGCACTTTCCGGTTTTCAACCGCCAAATCGTCCAGTATCTCGATAAAGTTCTCATAATCAAGCTTTAATGCACCCATTTTTCCGATCGCCAACTGTAACGCCGCAGAAGACTCCAACTTGAATTGGTTTTAGGGTGAACCCTTCGCGATTGAAATGCAAGTACCCGACATAAATATATAGATGCTTCGGGAGGGGACTGATTCAGAGGGTGGGGAATGGGAGGGGGTGACGCGGAGACGCGGGGACGCGGAGACGAGGGAGACGAGGGAGACAAGGAGGACAAGGGAGACAAGGGAGAGAAACGGGGGAAACGGGGGAAACGGGGGAAATGGGAGAAACGGGGGAAATGGGGGAATTGGGATATCGTTCCAACACTAAACTCCCCAAGCCTCCCAAGCTCCCCAAGCTCCCCAAGCTCCCCATTCCCCGTTCCCCGTTCCCCGTTCCCCATTCCCTATTCCCTCCTCATCACCAAGGACTTCCAATCGCCGTAAAACCCGACCAATAATAGGGATGGGAAAAGTCGC
>JAXHUC010000200.1:0-8030 GCA_034189805.1 Cyanobacteriota bacterium | reverse complement strand
ACACGATCGCCTCGCGCGAGAAGCCCAAAATGCGATCGCCCAACTGACCACTGACGGTCAATTTCTCGATAACGTCCGGGAGATTATCCGGTTTTTCAAAACGGCGTGAGATATCGCGATCGACAGATTGAGACAGGCAGCAAAAATCCAATGGTCTTTCGGAATGCAGGTCGGTTTATCAGGGTTATCCATATCGTTTTCAACCAAAACTTCCCCCAGCCGGGAGAAGTTTCGATCCCAAGTTGAGAAAAATCCCAAAATGCAGACCTTACACCTGCGCGGTTTCCTTCACCAACTTATCCCAACCCAAATCCTTCAGGTTGCTATTGCGGCGCAGGGGACGAGTCGCCAACTCCAGCAAGTCGCGAGTATTGGTGAAGCCGTGAATCTGAGCGAAGGTAAACTCCACCGACCACTTCGTATTGATTCCCCGCGCTTCGAGGGGATTAGCGTGGGCCATGCCGGTAATTACCAAATCTGGCTGCATCTCGTGAATGCGCTGAAGCTGGTTGTAGTTGTCGGGTTTCTCAATAATTGTCGGCATCGGCGCACCCATTTCCCGACAGGTTTTTTCGAGTAATTTCAGTTCCGCACCCTGGTAGCGCTTATCCATATAAGGAATACCGATTTCCGGGACGATCGCGCCGCAGCGAATCAAAAAGCGCGCCTGGGAAATTTCGAGCAAGTTATCTCCCATGAAAAACACCGTCTTGCCACGAATTAGTTTGGTATAGTCTTCTACGCTGTTCCAAATTTGTCGTTCCCGTTCCTCCAATCCCTTGGGTTCGATGCCGAAGACGGAGCAAATTTTCTCGATCCAAGCGCGAGTGCCGTCAGGACCGATGGGGAACGGCGCGCCGATCAGTTTGCACTTGCGACGGCGCATCAAGGTGGTTGCCGTGCGGCTGAGGAATGGATTCACGCCGCAGACGTAATATCCTTCTTCAAGAACCGGAAGTTCGGTATATCGCTTGGATGGCAGCCAGCCAGACACCTTAATGCCTTGCTTCTTCAATTCGAGGGTTAGTTGCGTCACCACCGGATCGGGCAGAGATCCGAACAGCACCAAAGGCGGATGTTCGACGTACTCCGAATCGATCGATGCCACCTCTTCTTTTTGGCGACCGAAGTTGAGCAGTTTCTGGATGGCGTTGCGCTCTTCTTTTTCTGCCTCGATCGCTATTTTCGGACACCGTGCTGCCATCGCCGCCAGCACCGTATCTTCCCCTTGGGTAAAGGCATAATCCAACCCGTTGGCACGAGCCACCACGATCGGAATGCCAATTTCCCCTTCGAGTTTCGGCGCGAGACCTTCCAAATCCATCTTGATGATTTCGGTGGTGCAAGTGCCGATAAACACGATGACGCTGGGGTTGCGATCGCGCTTGACCTGCAAGCACAACCGTTTCAACTCTTCGTAATCGTTGAGTTTAGCGGAAATATCCCCTTCTTCTAACTCGGCCATCGCATAACGGGGTTCGGCAAAAATCATCACCCCCATTGCATTTTGCAAAAAGTAGCCACAGGTTTTCGTGCCGATGACCAAAAAGAAACTATCTTCAATTTTCTGGTACAACCACGCCACGCAGCTAATCGGGCAAAAGGTGTGATAGTTACCGGTTTCGCACTCAAAGTTTAAGGCTTCAGGTTGAGCAACACTCATCGATCGTTTCTCCTAAATGTCTATTGTTGATATTTTTGAGGTTTAAAAATCTATGATGCCGACCCAACCCTGCCCGGAAGGGTTATTGCAGCTCTTCTAACAAGCCAGAAATTTCAGGGTCGTCGTCATCATCATCATCGTCGTCGAGGGAGAAACCGAAAGCATCGGTCTCTAAATCGTCGGCATCGCTATCTAAGCTACCTAAGTCGCCTAAATCGCCAAGAGCGTCGTCATCATCGTCCGCGACTAAACCATCTAAACCATCCAATCCGTCGAGATCGTCATCATCATCTTCGAGAGCGCCTAAATCGCCCAATCCATCATCGGCATCATCGCTCTGGGCATCGAAACCCTCCAAACCTTCTAAGCCATCGGACTCTTCTTCAAAAACACCAAAACCGGAATTATCGAGATCGTCGAGTCCATCATCTTCTAAGCCTCCGAGTCCGGCTAGCTCGTCTGATTCCTCACCCAAACCGCCAAGGTCATCATCGTCGAGTCCCCCATCGTCCAAGCCTCCCAAGTCCGCTAACTCATTTGATTCTTCACCAAATGCTCCGAGGTCATCATCGAGTCCGTCATCATCGAGGCCTCCGAGTCCGGCGAGTTCGTCTGATTCCTCACCCAAACCGCCGAGGTCGTCGTCGAGTCCGTCATCATCGAGGCCTCCGAGTCCAGCGAGTTCGTCTGATTCCTCACCAAATGCTCCAAGGTCGTCGTCGAGTCCATCATCTTCGAGTCCTCCGAGTCCAGCGAGTTCGTCTGATTCTTCACCAAATGCTCCAAGGTCGTCGTCGAGTCCATCATCTTCGAGTCCTCCGAGTCCAGCGAGTTCGTCTGATTCTTCACCCAAACCGCCGAGGTCATCGTCGAGTCCCTCATCTTCGAGGCCTCCGAGGTCGTCATCATCGAGTCCGCCATCTTCGAGTCCTCCGAGTCCGGCTAGTTCGTCTGATTCTTCTCCCAAACCGCCGAGGTCGTCATCATCGAGTCCGTCATCATCGAGTCCTCCGAGTCCGGCTAGCTCGTCTGATTCTTCTTCACCAAACGCTCCGAGACCGTCATCGCTCAATTCGCCGGATTCGTCTTCACCAAACGCATCCAGACCGTCATCATCCAAGCTTTCTTCTGTATCGAAGTCGTCAAACTCGTCGGTTTCGGGAGCGGCGATTTCTTCGTCTCCTCCCATATCCAAACCGGCCAAGTCATCGTCATCGGCATCGAAGTCGTCAAACTCGTCGGTTTCGGGAGCGGCGATTTCTTCGTCTCCTCCCATATCCAAACCGGCCAAGTCATCGTCATCGGCATCGAAGTCGTCAAACTCATCGGTTTCGGGAGCGGCGATTTCTTCGTCTCCTCCCATATCCAAACCGGCCAAGTCATCGTCATCGGCATCGAAGTCGTCAAACTCATCGGTTTCGGGAGCGGCGATTTCTTCGTCTCCCCCCATATCCAAACCGGCCAAGTCATCGTCATCGGCATCGAAGTCGTCAAACTCGTCGGTTTCGGGAGCGGCGATTTCTTCGTCTCCCCCCATATCCAAACCGGCCAGGTCGTCGTCATCGGCATCGAAGTCGTCAAACTCGTCGGCTTCGGATTCGATTTGAGTTACAGCTTCGGTTGCTGCTACGGCTCCCACCCCGATCGCCGCCATTCCAGCTAAGTCTTCTAACCCAGAGTCTTCAGATTCTTCCTCGAAATCTGGAGGTTCCGCCGGGGGAGCCTCGGGAGTGGAGAGTTCGTCGGCGGTGGTTGCGGCTGCGACTGAAGCCATTGCCGATGCTAAAGAAACTGGTGCGACGCTTGGAGTATTGGGATCGAGACCGAGAGCGAGATCGGGATCGAAATCGAGTCCGAGAACCTGGATGAGGGTATCGGCATCGGGATTGAGTTGCGAAAAGGGCAACATCAATTGTGCGAGTTTGGGTTCGAGTCCGTTGAGGGAACCTAAGATGAAATAAGAAGGAGGTCGCCGACCACCATCGGGAGTTTTAACAGAGGCAACCTGCATGTGCAGGCTCAGCCAGGGGCGATTGACTTGGTAGAATTCCAACCACTTCTGCTTTAGAGCGCTAGTGAAGCTGTCAAAGAAAGCCATGGTGATTATCCCCGGAGTTAACGGTTGCTACTTGTACGATCTGTGGGTCTTGCGACCTACTCTCTTAGTCATTGAATCATACTAGCGCTGGCCGTTACTCCACTCTTTTCATCTCTTTTCATCTTTGGGAAACTCAATGTCTGATGGTGAGTCTGATGGCGATCGCCTATACCATCATCAAATCGAGTTCTTCTTCTTCGGTTTTGACGGAGGGCTTGGTGGGATTGAGGTAGAAGTCCGACAGGAGGGAGAAGAGTTCTCGATCGGGCGCATCTTGGGGGACGACACCTTCGGGGAGGGCGAGAATCTGGTCGGCAATGTTGAGATAGTAGTCGCAAACGTACTCTAAGGAGCGATCGGACTCGGCCATCTCGAACAGGGTTTTGCCTTTGACGCGGGAGACGCGAATGTCTTCGATCAGCGGCAAAATTTCCAGCACCGGCATGGGCACGGATTCGATGTACTTGTCGATTAAATCGCGCTTGGAGGTGCGGTTACCGACGAGTCCGGCGAGGCGCAGGGGATGGGTGCGGGCTTTTTCCCGGACGGATGCGGCGATGCGATTGGCGGCAAAGAGGGCATCGAATCCGTTGTCGGTGATAATCGTGCAGTAGTCGGAGTAGTTGAGGGGGGCGGCAAAACCACCGCAAACCACGTCGCCCAACACGTCGAACAGAATCACGTCGTATTCGTCGAAGGCGTTGAGTTCTTTGAGCAGTTTGACGGTTTCGCCAACGACGTAGCCCCCGCAACCGGCCCCCGCTGGCGGGCCTCCGGCTTCGACGCAATCCACGCCGCCGTAGCCTTTGTAGATCACATCTTCGGGCCAGATGTCTTCGTAGTGATAGTCTTTCTCCTGGAGGGTGTCGATAATGGTGGGGATGAGGAATCCCGTCAGGGTAAAAGTACTATCGTGTTTGGGGTCGCAGCCAATTTGCAGGACTTTTTTGCCGCGACGAGCTAGGGCGACAGAGATGTTGCAGCTTGTTGTCGATTTGCCGATTCCACCTTTTCCGTAAACAGAGAGCTTCACGCGCTTAATTCTCCTTGAGGATTGACGATCGCATTTTCTTAAACTCGAATCGATTTAAACTTCCGCAGTCTTCGAGCAAACTGTGGGGAGTGTTGATGTTATTTCGTTGAAAGCATTATGGTCGATCTGTTTCTTCGAGGGAAGAGGAAGAGAAAGTTAAAAACGCTTTAAACTCGATTTTTTCGTTTTCTGTCAACGTTGGTCTCAACTTAAATCCCTTTGAGCGTTTTTTAACTCATTTTTCTTTTATTTTTATAGTTTTCGGTCTTTTATTAAGTTAATTAGTTACAAAATAAAAAAATAACGATCGAACAGATAAATCCCCACCCAAAGACTTACGATCGGGCGCGTAGATGGTTTTCCGGAGCGTTTACAGATTTTGAACCAATTTTGTTAAGAATGCTAAATTTTTGCCTCAACGCTCGCCTGTTGGCATGGAATTGAGTTGAGATGAAGTAGAAAGTGCAACATCTTCTCAAATCTGGCTAGTGTAACGTCAGGCGGGGGTTGAGCCGCAGCCGAAAATATCCAATTTTTTATTGGGGCAAACAATGCTCACTTTCGATTGAGTTCGGACTTTGCTCGATTCGCGAAGCGACCCGAGATGATGTGGCGAAGCATCTTTGGGATCGAGCGTACGGCACTGGGGTGAATCTCCTCGCGGGTGAGAAAGGCACTTCCCATTCTGGACTTTTCACCTCGATCGGAAACTATACTATCCCGCGCCGGACGTGAATTTAACATCATCCGAAATCTCGCTAGTATAAGGTCGATCGGTAATCTAGTTTCAGGTGATGTCAGAATATATTACGCATATAGCCTTTCTCGATGACTGTCGCGAACTCGCACTATTCGCGGACAGCACGATAGCCGAACTCAAACAAAGCCTTCAGAATCATCTACGGGCAAGTCAGCTCGGTTCTGTCACCAGCAAAGGGGACAAACATACGATCGACTTACTCCAAGAAAGCAAAAAAGCTTGGCCGAGCGACGAAGCCGAACAAATGCTGGCTTTTTTCTTTGGATGGCGTACCCATATTGCAGCCGATCGTCAGTTGAAGTCACTATTTCGGCTTTTAGAACCCGAAATTTATCTCACGCCAGAAGTAGACGGGCCCACCAGCGTCAGCATCTATCACGACCTTTTTGTCTTGCGCGAACTGTACGACGGCGGCGAACTTCAGCCTTTTACCAACGGTATGCTCGCCCTCGATCGCAATGTCCGCAACATCGAGCCGATCTTCACGAAGTTATGGCAAAACTCCTTGCTCGACCTTCACACTTTCACGACCCAAGAGCGTCAGCCGGAGTCTTGGTTTCAAGAGTTTTTGCAACAGCGCCAGACATTTTATGTCGATACCGAGCGATACGTTGCCGCTCACAACGATCTCGACACCGACAAGATGCAGAATGTGGTGGAGACCCATCGATTCTACGATCGCTCCGATCCCCTCATCGAGCTGACGCGATCGCTTCGGCAAGGTCAACCCGATCGCTCCATCGATCTCGAAACGGCACTCGAAGCCGCTAAAACCCAAAGCCACTACGCTCGCGCCCTGCGGCGTAACTGGTATTACCTGCAAGCAACCGCAGCATATTGGAACGATTATATCGATCTTGTCGAACTCCAAAGACGTTTCGAGGTAGACGCACCTCATTCTGACCCCGAAATCTTCAAGGTGCTCGAAGATCCCGATCGCCAGCAAGAGCTTTTACAAAAATGGCACGAGACAGGAGGGTCGCAGTAATATGGACAGGCGAGAATTTTTAGCGACGATGCTTATCGGGTCGGCAACGGCAGTTGCTGCCGCTGCGTGCGGTCAAAATCGACAAAATTGGCCGACCCTTGAAATTACTCCTCCAGCCAGCGGCGATCTCACTCGCCTAGCGTTAATTAGCGATGCGACGGCACTCGCCCTGCCAGATCCGAGCTTACCCGATTCACTACGCGGCGCGCTCGCGGGAACGGCAGGACTCAGCAGTATTTTAGGAATGGGTATTCTCTTTCCAACTCAAAGCGCGATCGTCTCTTTGTTGGCAAAAGCCCGCCCTCGTTGGTTCGATTCTAGTGCGGAAGATAACGAACATCGGGTGGCGATCGCCACGGGATACCTGATGCATCGGGCGGCAGAGCGTTGCATTCACAAAGGGTTCGTCGAAGCGGGTCTTAACGCGGCCCAGGAGAATATCGCCAAGCTCTACCAAGATGCCGAAGTTCTCCGGAGCTTTCTGGTCGAGGTGCCTCAGACCGTAGCAGAAGCCGAATCCTTATTGTCGGTTCTCGATCGCCGACTGCGAATTAAAGCGCATACCATTCGCCCGGACGGAACCGATATCAAAGCTTGGGTACTCAAATTCTTGGCGTGGGACGCAGCCCAAGCCACCCTGTTTGAGAAATTGGCTTCTACGATTGCCGAACCGAATGCCGAAGAACGTTCCCGCTACGTCGAATCCTTAAACTTTTTCGATCGAACCAGTCCTCTCGTCAACGCTGCTCGAAGTCAGCAAGCAGTCAATTTGACCGCCGAAAATATTGAAGAGTCCAGCCTATACGGACGCGCGCTATTAGACTGTCGGCGAGCGATCTCTGTCGTCGGTCAATTTATCGATGGTTCGATTGATGCTTCAACTCTCGTCGAGACGCTTGATGGTCAGCTAGCAGGTGTTGCTGGGTAAGAGGGAGACAAGGAGACAGGGGAGAATTTTGGATCTCGCATCATTAGTGACAAGTTAAGGTGGTATTCACTTTGTCAGCAGGCTAATCATCGACCGAAAACCCGGAATTGGGGGGAGACCCCACACCCCCTGCGTACAAGAGTGATACCGTAGAAAATCCCAGTTTGAAAAGGGTCGAGCGATTCGAGTCAGCCAACTTGACATCTGGCAAAATGGCTTAACTTGTCACGAATAATCTCGCATTCATTCTCCCCCAGCCACGCCTGCTCTCTATCTCCCATTTTGCATTTTTAATTTTTAATTCACTCTCCCCTATTCCCCGCAACGATAGAGTTTGTAGCTGTAGTGACCGAGATTTTGATTCACACTCCGATCGCGATCGCAACCGAGATCGTCGAGTTCGATGGGGGCGTGAAAGTCAATCGTCCAAACATCCAGAGGACGAGGTAACTCGGCGACGGCTTGTTGAAGGGAGATCGCTGCGGGAGTCCCATCGGGAGAATCTTCCGTTTTGTGGGCCAGGAGAAATTGTGGGGGCTGCGTCCAAGCCAATTTTGGAT
>JAXHUC010000020.1:11695-64560 GCA_034189805.1 Cyanobacteriota bacterium | reverse complement strand
TTGGCTAGAAGTTTTTCCCAATCACAGTTTGTTCATGGGATTTCACCGATTGATTCAATCGGTGACTCAGTTACATCATCATTTTAGTAGTGCATAGTCACTCCTTCTAAATATCCGTTGAATTCGGAGAGTGACAGAAGAGGGCTAAAACCGATGAGTAGTGCGTGATATCGCAGATACAAAAAAAATAGGGATAAGCAAACGTTTATCCCCACTCGTATCTTAAAGCTACAGATTTAGTTTCTTAATTTGATACTTTTCAAAAGCGGGTAACGCGATTCGAACGCGCGACATTCACCTTGGCAAGGTGACGCTCTACCACTGAGCTATACCCGCAAAATTTTCGTACTTCACTATAATTACAAAAAAAGAACCCCGTGTCAACCTCGATCGCCAATTGATGAAGAAGGAGCAGGGGAATCATCAACGAGAAATGGGATGGGATATGGGAGACATGACAATCTCTTAGTCTCCCCCATCTCCCTTGTCTGTCGATCTTATTGAATCACCGGAGCGCGACGAACGCTCTCGAGGGCGGAAACCAAACTGCGAACCGTGGCGATCGCAGCCACTTCGCTTTCGAGACGGTTGATGGCCGAACCCACGCCAACACCGGAAGCCCCAGCGGCGATCGCCATCGGTGCGGTGACGCTCGAAATCCCCGACGCGCACAGAACCGGAACCGACACCGCCCGCGAAATTTCCCGCGCTGCTGCCAAGGTGGGGGCCGCTTTTTCAATCAGTCCGAGAGTATCGCCCCGGCTGGGTTGGCTGCTGGTGCCCCCTTCGGTTTGAATGATATCCGCACCGGCTTCAACGAGGGCTTCTGCTAGCTGCACTTGCTTATCGAAGGTGAGAATGTGGGGAACGGTCACCGAAAGGGGAATCTCGGGCAGCAGGGCGCGGGTTTGGCGAGTGAGTTGCAACACTTCGACCGCCTCAAACCGGATGCCTCGGGCGTAAAAAGCATCGAAATTCCCAATTTCAATTAAATCGGCCCCAGCTTCGACCGCGCTGACAAATTTCTCCGGTTCTACGGCCGAAACGCAAACGGGTACAGATGTGAGATGCTTGGCCAGACGCACCAAATCGGCATCGGCTGCAATATCGACAAATGTCGCCCCGCCAGCGTCTGCGGCTTTGACGGTAAACGCCACCCGATCTCGATCGAAGTTGGTCAGACCGCTAATCACCTTGAGGGCGGTTCCCCGATCGAAGGCAGGCTGTAGCTTGGAATGTATCGTCATAATCTTGCACGATCCTTACAGTCGTCAAAAAAATATTGTGACATGGCAGCAGGACTCGGCGATCGTCAATTCGTGTTTTTTCACGTTTTGAGAAAGAGTACCCTCTGCGGGCACTGTCAAAACCTCCTACAACTCGCACACTAGAAAGTAGTCTGTCAGATTGAGTTCCCACGATCGGGTTTAAGGGATGTTGTCCCTTACCCGATTTTTTATTTTGATATCGAACCCTACAGCCATAATTCACAGCTAATTGCTGAATGCTTGCCATTGCGATGTCTCGATTGTTGTCGCGGTAGCGGTATTGAATCTCCTAAATCTATACAATTTAATTAACCTCTCTATTTCCCAGCGAGATCGAAACGAAATTCATGTTCCCCCTTCAAGGTAACGAACCCCGATCGAGCCATCTCTACGGATGAACAAATATTATGCCTTGTGGGTTCCCAGATTTGCTCGGTTCGGCTACGGTGCTAGATGCTTCGTATACGTCCTCGTCGGAGCGATCGCCGCTAAAGCCGCTTTTACTTACAGCACTCCCAAAGACTCAGAAACGGCCTTGGCGGTTATTGCCGAGAAACCTTTCGGCAAAATGATTCTCGCGTTGGTCGTCGTCGGGCTATTTGGAGATGTTTTGTGGCGGTTCGTTCAAGCCATCCAAGACCCAGAACATCGGGGAAATAAGGTGAAGAATATCCTGCGGCGCATTACCCACGGGATAGGCGGCATCGTGGGTACGGGATTGATGTTGAGTGCGTTGCGATCGATTGCAGATCTCGAGAACGACGTGACCCAGAGTTTGGTGCAGACCTTGGCCGTCACAGTGCTTTTGCAACCGTTCGGTCGCTGGTTGGTGGGGATAGGTGGGGCGATCGCCGTTGGAGTGGGATGTTATTACTTTTATCGGGCGTTGAGTGCCAAATTTCGCAAGCACCTGCAATTGTGCAAAATGAGTCCGACGACTGAAAAATGGGTAATGCTGGTGGCTCGTTTCGGAATTACGACCCGAGGTGTGGTTTTCGTGCTGGTGGGCGGATTTTTGATGAAAGCCGCTCGTTCTTTCGATGCGAGCAAAGTCAAAACATCAGAGGAAGCTCTCCAAAGTTTGGACGATCGAGCTTTCGGTCCCTGGCTGTTGGCGATCGTTGCGCTCGGATTAATTGCCTATGGGGCGTATATGGGAGTTTTGGCGAAGTATCGACGGATCGAAGTCGGCTAGAACCTTAAAAGTAAGCATTCAGCATTCAGCATTCAGCTTTGGACAAAAAATTAGTTAGCATTGGTTGAATCAGAATGCTTTCCGTGTGGAAAAATTCAGAGTTGGTAGTATAAAAACCTGTAGAAATTTCAGCTTTTCTGGCTCAAAACAGACCGATCGCGCTTCGGCTGATGACTAAATGCTGACATTAAAGATGACGGTTTTTCTCTGTCTGAAGATAGAGATTCATCGTTAAATAATCTGCCGCGAGAGAGTATCGCGCGGTAGACATCTCGAGTACTCTAAACCCATACTGTTCGAACCGATCTACCCGACTTAAAAAAAGTGAAAACCCGTGAAGTCAAGCATTCTGTTTTCTCTTCAGACAGCCAGGTGGCTCCGATCGCAATAGTATTGAATATTTGTATTTTGGGGTAGCTAAAAGCGATGGAGCCATCCGCACAAGTCAAAAGACAATATGGTGAGTGGGTTGAAAGATTTGCCCGCTTCGGTTACGCAGCAAAATGCTTTGTTTACGTCCTAGTTGGATTGCTTGCCGCTCAAGCTGCCTTCACCGCCAGCAATCCAGAAGGCTCGGAAGATGCTCTGAGTGCCGTTGCCAGACAACCATTTGGAAAAGTTGCACTGGTTCTAGTCGTCATCGGACTCTTTGGATATGTTTTGTGGCGCTTCGTTCAAACGTTCCAGAACCCTGAAGGTGGTGAGGGCGGAGCGAAAGAAGTCGTCAAACGCCTCGCCTACGGACTCAGTGGCGCGATTTACGCGGGATTGATGGTGAGCGTTCTGCGAATCATTACAGACAGCGAGAGTGGCGGCAGCAGCGGAGGTTCAACTGAATCGTTGACGGCAACGGTGCTTTCGCTTCCCTTCGGTCGTTGGCTGGTGGGTACGGTGGGTGCGATTACGATTGGTGTTGGGTTTTACTATTTTTACCGCGCCTTCAGCGCCAAATTTCGCAAGAAGCTGAAACTACGCCAAATGAGAGAAACCACGGAAAAATGGGTAACGCTTATCTCTCGATTTGGAATTACTGCTCGAGGTGTGGTTTTTCTGTTGGTGGGCGGATTTTTGATTCAAGCGGCTCGTACTTTCGATTCCAGCAAGGTCGAAACATCAGAGGGCGCATTGAAAAGTTTGGAGAATCAACTGTTCGGTCCTTGGCTGTTGGCGATCCTTGCGTTAGGATTAATCGCCTATGGGGTTCATATGGGTGTGTTGGCTCGATATCGTCGGATTGAGGCGAGATAGATGGAGGAAGAAGAAGAATAGAGAATGGAGATTAAGTCGAAATCGATTCTGATTTTTTGCGGGCAATTTGCAGGGCGCAAAGATGAAACAGCTCGATCGACTCACCACAATGTCGTTCCAGAATTTCTTTCAATCGGGCAAATACAGCCTCTCGTTGGCTTGGTTCTAGGGCAATGTAGGGCGATAGGGTACTTAAGAGCGTCAGGTAATCCTCGATCGTATAGGTAACGTGGCGGATGAGTCGATCGAACGCAACATTCTCAAAATAGCCGGAGTTGGCGATCGTCCGTCCGAAGCTGCGGAAATTTTCTTCGTAAGTCGCCTCATCTTCATATCGATCGAGAGACGGTGCGTGAGTTCGATACACCGGGCGTAACCTCTCGAACAGTTCCAAATTCGGTTGTGGAGGCGTATTCCACAGCAACATCAAAAAACCGCCATCGGTCAAAGCTGCCGCTGTTTTGGAACAGGCAATCTCGGGGGATATCCAATGAAACGAGGTTGCCGCCAGCACCGCGGAAAACCGAGCCGGTTCGAGAGGCCACTCTTCAAAGGTGGTGTTGAGTATCTCTACATTGGGATAGCGATCGCAGTTTTGCCGCGCCAACTCGCACGCATCCGGACTCGGTTCGAGGCAGACCATTCCCACCCCGGATTTAGCAAAGTCTACCGTTGCCGTCCCCGGCCCGCAACCGAGTTCGAGGATAGTTGCCTCTGGGGTCAGTTGGGCGATCTCCAGGGCGCGATCGATAATTTCTCGAGGATATCGAGGTCGAGTGCGATTGTAAGCGCTGGCAACATCGCCGTACCAGTTTTGCCGCCGTTCGGAAGACTGCGTTTTTGCCAGTTCGTCGTACCAACGCCGCCAGTTATTATTGTCAGTGCGATCTGGAGTCTGAGCCACGGTTTATACTGCCACGATCGGGAGAATTAGGATACCTTGAAAGCGAGCTGAGGGAGATAGGAAAATCTGTAAAAATATAAGCATTCAGCACGAGGGAGATCGGCGAGTGCGCTACGCGCTTCGGCTTGTGAAGAAAACGCCGTCTGCATTCATTAGAGCCGAGTTCTCTCGACTCAGGTCATTCAGAGTCCGTGGCACGTAAACCCGTTGAAATTCGAGCTTTTTCGACGCGAAATAAGCTGACGGCTAATGGCTGAATCCTTACGTAAAAACTTTGCATTTTTAATTTTGCATTTTTAATTTTGCATTCTCTCCCTCTCCCTGAAACTGGGGATTGCCCAGAAACATAGCATCGCCGAAGGAGTAAAACCGATATTGAGTAGCGATCGCCTCGCGATATAACGCGAGCAACCGCTCTCGACCCACCATTGCCGACACCAGCATCAGCAAACTCGATCGAGGCAGGTGAAAGTTGGTAATCAGGCCCTCCACCACTTGCCAGCGATAGCCGGGATAGATAAACAACTCCGTCTGACCGCAGAACGGTTTTAGGGTTCCCCCGCGCGCGGCCGATTCGAGCGATCGCACCACCGTTGTCCCCACGGCAATGACGCGCCCGCCTCGGGCTTGGGTTTGGCGAATTTTCTCTACGGTTTCCGGGGGAACTTCTACCCACTCGCCGTGCATGTGATGGTCGGTAATGGCCGCTGTTTCCACCGGGCGAAACGTCCCCACCCCAACGTGGAGGGTGACAAACGCTCGTTCGATACCGCGATCGTCCAATTGCGCCAGTAGTTCGTCGGTGAAATGCAGTCCGGCAGTCGGGGCGGCCGCCGAGCCGAGATGTTGGGCGTAGACGGTTTGGTAGCGATCGGCAGGGGCCTCCGAATCGGTAATGTAAGGGGGGAGAGGCACGCGACCAAATCGATCGAGGAGTTGCACCAAGCTCGTTCCCGGCGGCAGGTCGAATTGCAAAATCCGTCCCCCCGTTTCCTCGTGCCGTTCTAAAACCGTGGCCGTTAGGGTGGTTTCTGGGGTCGGATCGCTCTGCGTGGAGGCGGGCAAAGTCGAAAAGACGATCGTTGCCCCCGGCTTCAGCCGTTTTCCCGGTTTGACCAGGGCGAGCCAGGTATTGGGCGATCGCTCGTGCAAGAGCAACACCTCCACGGCAGCCCCACTGGGCTTACATCCGTAAAGACGGGCCGGAATGACCCGCGTATCGTTGAGAACGAGTAAATCGGCCTGGGTCAGCAACTCCGGCAATTCTCGAAAAATCCGGTGGTCGCACGCCGTCGGAGAATTAGCAACCAGCAGGCGAGCGCTATCTCGGGGTTCGACGGGATTTTGGGCGATCCGTTCTGGCGGCAGATCGTAATTGTACGCTTCGAGTAACAAATCGACATTTTTATCTACCTTCAGATTTTCTTCCATGTCTCACAAGCCCTCCTTGGCTGGTCTGGGTTTGCGTATATTCCACAGTTTGGGTAACATTCCCCACACAATTACAGGGACTCCACCCTACCGACTGCACGGGTTTAAGCGCGAATATAATAGTAACCCCCTAACGTGGCAACTAGATATGGATTATCTTTACTACCTCGCAAATGCCAGTTTGACTTTGAGGGTTGCTGAATTCTTAAGGCTGGGAAGATTCCCAGTTCGCTTCATGACAGTAATCCATCAAATCGATGGTTGGGTAGTGAGGGTGAAAATGGAACATCAGCTCTCCTCAGAGCAACACGGTGACTTTCTTGCTTACATGAATGAGTTGGGTATTCCTTACCCCTCGAATATCCGCGTCCAAATGGCGCTGTGGAGTTTGGAAACCGGACAGTCTCCCGTCGATGTCATGCGTCGCTACCAAGTGGCGATCGTCTCTCACGGTCATCCCGATCTCGAAGAAATTGAAGCTTTCCGCAAGCAGTTCGTCAGTGGTTTGGGATATTGTCCCGAAACCCTTGCTTGATAAATTTTGATTCTGAGTTGGATTAAGAAGAGATTCGGATTCTCGAATCTCTTTTTTTTTTGCTTTTTTTAGATCGATCGGAAGTTACAGACGATCGCCGCGCCATTACGCCCCCGCCTCCTTCTTCTGACAGGTATAGGTTTTTTACAACCCTTGCAATTCGAGATCGTCACGGTAACGAAACTTCAAGGATTTTGCTCCCTGGTGCTTCCCCAGCCTCCCCAGCTTCCCCAGCTTCCCCAGCTCAAATCCACCCGCAAGTTAAAAACGATTCCTTATCAGATCTCCTTCCCCATCCTTCCCGACCCTATATTACCAGCCAAATATTACCAGCCAACAAAAAGCGATCGCCCCGTGGGGCGATCGCGCTTAGAAATCGAATTTAATAGGACTTACGCATCGTAATAGAGTTCGAACTCGTAGGGGTGAGGACGCAGACGCATCGGGTTCACCTCGTTATCGAGCTTGTAGGTGATGTAGTTGTCGATGAAGTCCTCGGTGAGAATGCCCGGTTCCGTCAAGAACGCATGGTCTTTCTCGAGGGCTGCCAGCGCGCCTTCTAAAGAACCCGGAGTCGAAGGAATCTTGCTCAACTCTTCGGGGCTGAGTTCGTAGATATCCACATCGAGGGATTCGCCCGGATCGATTTGCTTCTGGATACCGTCGAGTCCGGCACACAGCATCACGGCAAACGCGAGATACGGATTTGCCGTCGCATCGGGACAGCGGAATTCAAGACGCTTGGCTTTGGGATTGCCACCAGACAGAGGAATCCGAATCGAAGCCGAACGGTTTCCTTGAGAGTAAGCCAAGTTCACTGGCGCTTCAAAACCAGGAACCAAACGCTTGTAGGAGTTCAAAGACGGGTTGGTAAATGCCAACACGGCTGGGGCGTGATGTAGCAATCCACCGATGAAGTTGAGGGCCAATTGGCTCAAATCGGCGTACTTATCGCCAAAGAACAGCGGCTGTCCGTCTTTCCAGATGGACATGTGGGTGTGCATCCCGCTACCGTTGTCGTTGTAGACCGGCTTGGGCATGAAAGTGGCAGACTTGCCGTACTTGCGGGCGACGTTCTTGACGACGTACTTGTAGGTGAGGGCGAAGTCGGCCGCTTGAATCAGGGGAGCAAATCGGATACCCAATTCGCACTGTCCGGCCGTTCCCACTTCGTGGTGGTGCTTCTCGATGGGTACGCCGCATTTGCCCATCGTCAGCAGCATTTCGCTGCGGATATCTTGGAGGGTATCCGCAGGGCCGACGGGGAAGTAGCCGCGCTTGTAGCCAGTTTTGAAGCCGAGATTGCCCGCTTCTTCTACCCGACCGGAATTCCACATTCCTTCGCCAGAGTCCACGTGGTAGTAGCCTTCGTGTTCGTTTTGGGCGTAGCGAACGTCGTCGAAGATGAAGAATTCGGGTTCGGGTCCGCAGTAGACCGTATCGCCGATTCCGGTGGATTTGAGGTATTCCAGTGCTTTAGCTGCTACCGAGCGCGGATCGCGATCGTACCATTCCCCGGTCCGAGGTTCTTTGATACTGCAAATCATGCTCAGGGTCGGCACTTCCATGAACGGATCGATCCAAGCCGTCGTCGGATCGGCAACCATCGACATATCAGACGCATTGATGGCTTTCCAACCCCGAATGCTCGAACCATCGAATGCCACGCCTTCGGTGAAGGCTTCTTCGTCGATCAGACTGCGATGGAAGGTGCAGTGCTGCCAAATACCGAAGAGATCGACAAATTTGAGATCGATGAGTTCGATATTTTCGTCTTGAATCATTTTCAAGACTTCTTGTGCTGTTTCGGCCATGAGTTTACTTCTCCCTAACAAGTAAGAAAAATGTGGCTGCGGGTTGCGTTCTATTTCTTTATATCTATTGTCGCGTTATCTATATGCCGCATTTAGGTGACACGCGCCTAGGCCCACGTGATGGGACTCGATCGTAGCTTGCACCTGCATCATCCTAGAGAGACAACGAGTTACGAATAGTAGTCTACGATACAGAATTTAAATTAAAAGAATAAATAAAGATTTTCGACCATTTTGGATGGAAAAGCGAGAAAAACTCGAAAGACGGGGAAAATACAGGGATGGGTGCCGGTGGGTAAAACGCCCGAATGCGGGAAATACGGGGCTGGGGAAGCACCGGGGAGCGGTGGCAGAACGAATCCAAGGATCCAAAATTCTCCCTCGTCCCCTGACCTCAGTATTTCCCGAAGTCTCTCCAATTCCCGAGAGCAACCCAAAACCTGGTACAATTTCGGCTGAGTTTTTATCCGAAACGACGCAAAAAAATTTATGTTCGATCGCCCTTTTTTGCCATCTGCTATTGCCTGTGGAATGACGCTCGCGGCGATCGCAACTCCGGTCAGTGCCCAGAACCGATTTAAAGATATCGACGGACATTGGGGGCAAAGCTGCATTCAAGAATTGGGCGATCGTCGCATCCTCAACGGTTACCCCGATGGCAGCTTTCGTCCGGATGCCCCGGTGACGCGAGCGGAATTTGCCGCTATTCTCGATAGCGTGTTCTCCGATCGCGACCCCGTACGCGAGGCGATCGAATTTGCCGATACGGACGGACATTGGGCAACCCTTGCCATCACTTCAGTGTTCGAGCGGGGCTTTCTCTCGGGTTATCCCAACCGCCGCTTCCAACCGAATCAGAATATTCCTCGGGTTCAGGCCTTGGTGGCGCTGGTAAACGGTCTAGAATACGTTCCCTACCAAAAAGAGACCCAACTCACCCTCGATGCGGCGTTTACCGATGCAGCTGAAATTCCCAGCTACGCCACCGAAGCGATTGCGGCTGGGGTCGAACGTCGCCTCGCTGCCAACTATCCCTCCGCCACCCGCCTCGAACCCAACCGCAATGCTACTCGCGGAGAAATTGCGGCGATGTTGTGCCAGTCTCTGGTAGAAAGGATGCCCAACGGGGCGATTGCCAGCGAGTACGTCACCACGGTCTCCCTGCCGGAAATTCGCGGAGTGTGGATGACGAATATCGATAGCGACGTGCTGTTTTCGACCCAGAACCTCCGTGCGGGTTTAGAGCGGTTGGCGGCGCTGAATTTTAACACCATTTATCCGACGGTTTGGAATTGGGGATATACGCTGTATCCGAGTGAGGTTGCCGAATCGGCTTTCGGGCGATCGCTCGATCCCGAACCGGGATTGCAAGGTCGCGATATGCTTGCCGAAGCGGTCAAAGAAGGCGATCGCTTGGGATTGCGGACGATCGCCTGGTTCGAGTTCGGGTTTATGGCTCCGTCTTACTCGGAAATTGCCAAACGCAACCCCGAATGGATTACCAGCCGCAGCGACGGCACCCAAACCAAAATGGAAGGGGAACACGAACGGGTTTGGTTCAATCCCTTTCACCCGGAAGTCCAAGATTTCATCCTCGATTTAGTGGTGGAAATTGTCACCAACTACGACGTAGACGGCATTCAATTTGACGACCACATGGGATTGCCCTCGGAATACGGGTACGATGAGTTTACCGTCGAACTCTACCGCAGCGAACATGACGGACAAGATCCGCCCCTCGATCCCAAAGACCCGGAATGGTTGCGCTGGCGAGCGGATAAAATCACCGAATTCATGGCGCGCGTTTTTGAGGCGGTCAAAGAAATCGACGAAGACTGCATCGTCGCCCTTTCCCCCAATCCCCAGAACTTTGCCTATACTGAATTTCTCCAGGATTGGGAAACTTGGGAAAGACGGGGACTCGTTGAAGAAATTATGTTGCAAGTGTATCGCGACGATCTCGATCGCTTCGTCCAAGAGTTGGAACGGCCTGAAGTCGCAGCGGCCCGCCACAATATTCCCGTCGGTGTCGGGATATTAAGCGGTCTGAAAAATCGTCCTGCCTCCCTCGATATCATTCAATCCCAAGTGGCGATCGCCCGCAATCGCGGCATGGCTGGAGTGGCGTTCTTCTTCTACGAAAGTTTGTGGAGTTGGACCACCGAACCCGTGGCCGAACGAGAAGCCGCACTCGCCGACCTGTTCCCCACGATCGTCGAAGCTCCTGACGCGATCGAGGATTAGTCTGGAATATCGATCGGCAATAGGTTGAGCGTTTTCACTTCGCTCAATTTCCTCTATTGCTGCTACATGCAGGCTATCCCCCTTCCCATCTCTTCGTCCAAAGTCCAAATTAAGAAAAACTCATTACCCGATCGCACCGCTCGCACTTAGAGTTACGATCGATCTATAGGAAATCATCGAAAACAATCGAAAAATCGCGATCGCTCTATTAAAACACGATGCAATTCGATGCAATTGTATCTAGATGAAACCTATCCCATTGAGGGGTCAAACCCTAGCGTGGGGAAGTTGAAATCGAACCCAAGACCCCAATTTATCGATCGCCCGGAAGGATGGATTTGCTCTCAAGTCGTCTAGCTCGTTTCTCAACCCAATATTCCACAATTCACCGCCCGATCGGCGATCGCAAGAGGTTTCTTCCCATGACAAGGCAATTGAAAAATCGAGTTGAGGCCGGTCGATTGCTCGCCCGAAAACTCGTAGACTACACCGATGTCTCTAACACGATCGTTTTAGGACTTCCCCGAGGCGGCGTTCCCGTTGCCTTTGAAATTGCCCGATCGCTCAATTTACCGTTGGATATTTGCCTGGTGCGCAAACTCGGCGTTCCCGGAAATGAGGAACTGGCGATGGGGGCAATCGGGATCGATGGATCGGTGGTTATCGATGAAACGGTGGTGGACTCGCACCAAATTCCTCAAGAGGCGTTCGAGGCGGCAATCCGACGGGAATGGACGGAACTTGTCCGCCGCCACCGGGTTTATCGGGGAGAAATTGCCCGAGATGGGGCGATCGACTGGCGAGTAGCGGTGCGGTTGAAGCGGGGAAGCTGTCGAATTGAAACTCGCGAATTACCGCTCGATCGGCTTGCCCCAAGTTACACCCAACGGAATATTATCCTAGTTGATGATGGAGTGGCGACGGGTTCGACCCTCTACGCCGCGATCGCCACGTTGCAACCCCAACAACCGAAGTCGATCGCGATCGCCCTGCCAGTCGCCCCACCCTCGATTTGCAAGCAGTTGAAGACACAAGTCGATCGGGTTGAATGTTTGATGACTCCTCAACCGCTACACTGTATCGGGTTGTGGTACGAGGATTTTTCCGCAACATCCGATCGGGAAGTTTGTCAGCTACTCAACGGGCAAAATTCGACACCGTTAAGTAGCGTGGTGGGGTAAAAAAAGAAGGATGAATTGGGGAATGAATGTAAGCATTCAGCTATCAGCTATCAGCGATCGGTTTTAGACTTTTAGAACAAGCTAAAATTTTCGGAGTTTGAGCGAAGACGAGATTCAAGTTATTCACTCGATCGGAGTTTTCAAGCTGACGGCTGATGACCGATCGAGATCGTGCTTAACACCATTTTTTTCAACTCACGAGGCATTACTTAACTCTTTTTTCCCTAACAGCCAATACGTCGTCATGTGACCTTTCCCTTTGACAGAAACCTTTCCTCGCTTTTGCAAGTGATAGGAATCTTTGAGTCGATCGTAAGTTGCTTTGGTCACTTGAATTTGACCCGGTTTTCCAGACGATTCCATCCGCGAGGCAACGTTGACCGCATCCCCCCACAAATCGTAGATAAATTTTTTCGTGCCGATGACACCAGCAACCACCACTCCAGAATTGATACCGATGCGAATTTGGAAAGATTCGCCATGCTCGAATTGTAGGTGTTCGACCGCTGTTTGCATGGCAATGGCCATATCGGCGATCGCTTCGGCATGGTCTTCTCGAGGCACGGGTAACCCAGCCGCCACCATATAGGCATCACCGATGGTTTTGATTTTCTCTAAGCCTAAAAATTCGGCGAGATCGTCGAAATTGGAGAAAATTTGATTGAGTAAATTCACAAGTTCGATCGGAGAAAGGCGGGCCGAAAGTGGAGTGAAACCGACGATATCGGCAAATAAAATTGTCACTTCATCAAAGTGTTCGGCAATGCAACCTTGTTTTTGTTTGAGCTGTTGAGCGATCGGTTCGGGCAAAATATTCAGGAGCAAACTTTCCGATTTTTCCTGTTCCACCCGCAAGGCTTCTTCCGCATCGTGACGAGCTTGAGAAATGGCCATCGCCTCTCCGGCCAGTTTTAGGAGTTTGAGGTTTTCGGGTTGCCATTGGGTACAACTGCGCACGGTTTCCAGGACGATCGAACCCGCTAGCTGACCCGAATAGAGCATGGGAGCGCAGGCAAAAGACTGGGTGTGGGCCCGTTCCATTGCCGCTTTTTCGGCGCTTGCTTCCGGGGGTAAATCGTCGAGGCGATCGAGCTTGACGATCTGACCGCGATGGTACTGCACGTTGAGCCAGGGAAACGTCCCCACTCGAACGTCCTGAAGTTCGGGCTTTCTGGGTTCGATGCCCTCCTCGTGCCATTCGTGGCTGATGCCGTAGCGGCTTTTCTCTTCGTTGAACCGGACGATATAGGCCCGATCGCTTTGGGTAAATTTGCCAATGGCTTGCAAGCTCATCTCGATCGCCGTATCGAAATCGAGGTTGAGGAGATAGCGCGAAATCAGGCTGAGGAACCGATCGCGATCGGCCTGTCGCTGAAGGGTATCTTGGGCTTGGTGGCGTTGGGTGATATCTTCGATCGCCCCTAAAATCCCGATCGTCTTCCCCTCGGCATCGCGCACGGGAAGCTTCGTAATGTGAAGCCAGACGGTTTCTCCAGATTTTCCCGGTGTTACCTTGGTGGCAATCCGGTGTTGCGATTCTCCCGTGGCGATAATGTGTCGATCTTCAGCGCGCAGGGTCTCGGCAATTTCCCGCGTTGGCAGCAAGTCGTAATCGGTTTTGCCTAACACGGCTTCGGGGCGATCGAGATTTGCCGACTCCGCCCAATTGCGATTGCATCCCCGAAACACGAGATTGGTATCCTTCCAAAACACCTGCTGGGGAATGTTGTCGAGAATCAACCGCAGAAAGGCTTCCTGTTTTTGCAAAGACTCCGTGCGTTCTTCGACCTGTTGTTCGAGGTGTTCGTTGAGTTTCTCCAAGGCCATAAAAGATTGGCTCAACTGCGCGGCCATCTGTTGGAAGGAATTGCCCAAAACCTTGAGTTCGTTGATTTGCACCCCAGCGAGGGGATCGGATTCGAGGGGAATGGTAAAGTGACCGCGGGCGATCTTACAACTGGTTTTGCCGAGCTGTAAGATCGGATGGACGATCCAGCGTGCCGTGGCAATCCCAACGGCGGTGGCTAACACCAAGGCGATCGAACACAAACCGATGGTCGTACGAGTATTTTTCTGGATTTGGGCCATGAAATCCGATTCGGGAACGACCACCACGATCGACCAATCGAGACCGAGCCGATCGCGATAGCGGATCGCCCGCACGAACTGGGGTTTCCCTTCCCAGACCACCGTCATTTGTCGGTCGGCATCGATCGCGTTCAACTCGCCAAACTCGCCGCGCAATTGCGTCGCCACTCGACCGATCGAAGTTTCCTCGCGCTCGAAAACGTTGATGCGTTCGAGTTGCTTTCCTTGTAATACAAACGGTTGCTCCACCGTCGAACTCGCGACCAGATTGCCATTCGGCTCGAGAATATAGACCTCTCCCCCCGGACTGAGGTTCAAACTCGCTAAAAACTCACCGATTTGGGACAGGGAAACATCCACAAAAAAAACGCCGCTTTGGGTGTCGTTCGTCCCGCGCACGGGATAAACCGCCGTTAAATCCAGCCGTTTGTCGCTTGCAGATACGTCGATGTTCGTCCAGGTGGGTTGGCCGGCTCGGAGGGCCACTTGATACCAAGACCGATCGCGCAGGTCGTAATTCGGGGTTTCCGAGAGTTTTTCGGTGAAAATGGGAGTGCCTCGATCGGAGGCGCGATATTGCCGCAGGGTTCCCCCTTCTGAAGCTGGATCTGGGGAGAATTGAGCCAGCACGACGTAGTTTCGAGCGCGGTTGGCACCGATTAAATCCCCTTGCGCCGTTGCCAGGGCGATCGTACCGATGCGATCGGACCACAACCCCTGCCGCCAGAACTGATAGAGCAATCCCGTTTTGTTTCCCGGCTGCAAATCTCCTTGACGATAGGCCTCGGCGTTGACTTGATTGATGATATGAGGCGTATTGAGATAGTCGTCTAAGTGACCTTCAATGCGATCGCCGACCTTATCCATCAATTGGCTTGCCAGATCGTTGACGGCTCGGTGACCGTTTCTGAAGGAAAGATACCCAACTAATCCCACTGCTGCCATAATTTGAATCACAAACGGCACGATGAGGATGGTTCGCAGCGGAACTCGACCGGAAAGATTTAGGAGCGATCGCCTGAGCGCAGGAATAACAATCACGGAATCTCCAAGGATACTGCCCCCTCATGACGGGTTGGGTTGGGGGTTGGTTTTGCACCGTTGGGCGGCGAAGACGAGCAAGCAGATACTCGTACGGCCCACTCCGATGTCTGGATAGATAGCAGCGCCGCGCTCGATCGGGGAACCCGAAGATTTCATCTTACAACGGTTCGCTTGAGAATAGCTGGGTTGACAGTGGTTCGCTCTTCTGGCGATCGCTATACCTTCCGGTTCCAGGTTTCAAGTAAAATTTACCGAGATAATCGAGTCACAATTATTCTCAAAATCGTTTGATGGAACAAATTCAACCTTATTTACCCTATGTGAGAATCGGTCTGGGCGCGATCGTCGGTGCGGCTGTCCTGGCATGGATCTTTTTTTCACTTCGCTTCTTTGTCGGAACTCGCAAGCTCACCACCGTTCTGACGGAGTTTTTTGAACTTGTGGTGGCAGGAGAGATCGATAAAGCATATGAAATGACGAGTGAAACGTTTCAAACGCGCACCCCCAAAGCTAAATTCAAAAAGTTTATCAAATCCAACAAACTCGAAAAATACAAGCGCGTGTCGATGCCCGTTCCCGATCGAAATCGCGATCGCAATACATTAGATGTAAATGTGATTCTGGCTTCCGGTCGCGAAATTCCCCTCAAAGCCGATATTATTAAAAAAGGAAATAATTGGAAAATTGACGTGCTCGAAAAAAATAGAGGACGGTAAAATAAAGTTTATATAGCGTTTCTCATTCTCGTGAAGTACAAAAAATGTAGGGGCGGGTTTAGCTAAAAACCATGCTCGTACAGGGATCGATTTTCAAAACCTGCCCTCGCGCTTATGTACCTCACAAATACGAGAACTGCTATAGATCGATAGAGATGAGGTAAACATTCAGCCATCAGCCATCAGCCATCAGTTGGTTTCAAGTTAGGAAAGCTGTAATCTTAACAGATTCTCATACCACAGGCTCTAAATTCCTCGACGGAGCGAGAACTCCAATTCAATCAATGCGCTCGTGCATTTTCTTGCGATTGCTAAATGCTAAATGCTTCCAAAAAAGCCTAAATCTGATACCATGCCGTTAGAGCCACTGCTAAAGCATCGGCAGCATCGTCGGGTTTGGGAATCACTTCTAAATCCAGCTCTCGCGCCACAGCTTCCTGAATTTCGTCTTTTTTAGCATTTCCATATCCGGCGATCGCCTGCTTCACCTGAGCTGGGGTAAACTCGACCCAAGTTAGATCGCGCTGAGCCAAAACGAGTACGATCGTTCCTCGAGCTTGGGCAACTAAAATGGTATTTCCCATTCGATAGAAAAAGAGCTTTTCCACCGCAACTAAATCGGGTTTAAAAGTATCGACGAGGACGTGTAAATCTTCGTAGATTGTTTTCAGTCGCTGCCCAATTTCCTGCTTGGCGGGTGTTTGGATGATGCCAAAATCGAGAACTCGAACGCGATCGAAATTTTGAGGGGTTTTCGTACATTCGATCGCCCCAAATCCGAGGGTTGCCAATCCCGGATCGATGCCGAGAATTCGTTTTGCTATGCCTTTATCCGTACCGTTATTTGCACCATTGTCGCTCATCGATAACGTCTCACAAGCCTCTACAGATTATCGGGATCGATGCCGAGCGATCGCAACTGTTCGGCCATGGCTTGCGATCGTTGTCGTTCTTTCTCTAATTCGGCTTCAGTCCGAGTTAACTCAGCTTCTGTCTGACTTAATTCGGCTGCGGCAGCTTCCTCCGGCAATAACACCAGATTTCCATCGCGATCGAAAAATCGCAGCCACAGTGCCGATTGCTTTTGAATCGTCCCCTCCCAAGTTCCCAACCACAGTTCCAGCGTCCGACACCACAACCAACCGCGCTCGTTGGGCGATAGCGCTTCGTAGGCGAGATTAGAGTCAAGGGCCCAACCTTGCAACGAATCGGGTTCGTAGGGATCGAAAACGAAGTAATCGCGGGTTTTAAACGTGCGTTCGTAGAGGTCTTTTTTGAGAACGGTATCAATTCGCGCCGTACTCGGCGACATCAGTTCGACAATGACATCCGGATAGCGACCGTTTTCATCCCAAATCGCCCAATATTTGCGATCGCGTACATCTTCTCCTTCCACATCGAGAACGGTAAAGAAATCCGGTCCGCGAAAATCTTTATTGCGGACTTGAGTTTCGCTGTAGTAGACAAACATGTTGCCCCCACAGAAGAAATCCGAGCGAACTTGAGAAAGATGGTTATTGGCGATGGCGATGAGCAAATTCATCGCCGTTCGATGGCGCGCGGTTTCCAAGGGTACTCCATCATCGTAGGGCAAATTTTGAGGGGGTTGGGGATGTTCTCGATAAGGAATGCAATCGAGAGCGATCGTTTCTTCAGCAGTGGTTTCTACTGTGGTGTCTGCTGGGGTTTGGGCCTCTGGGGCAGCGATCGCATCTGCTGCTGTTGGCGAGACGGTTTCGCTCATAGCCACCTCCACGGGGGAATCGGGATATATGACGGATACATCATTATGACAGGTTTGCACAATTGGGCAGTATGGGAGTCGGGTGAGGTCGCCCTTGACTCAACTCAAATCGCCTATCCTGGAAGCAGAAACTTCGATCGAGTTTGGAAAGATACTGACCGCATGAGCAATAACCGCGTTTCTGAAGACAAACTCCAGCATTTAGCCGCGCAAGCCATCGAAACCCTCGAAGCCCTTCTCAACAGCCGAGAACTTTCACCCAAAGAACGGGCGGATGTGGCATTTAAAATTTTGGAGATGACGGGAACCCTCCCGTCGGTAAAGGTCTCTCAACCGACGGGATTGGCAACGAATGGTGCTGCTGCCAACCACGCAACTTCGACCGTTCGGTCTGCTACAGTCTCTGAGGTCAACGGGTCTCAAACCGCAGTTGCCCAACTCGCAACCCAACCGCGATCGCAATTTCTCCAGGCCCAATACATTCGCATCGATAACTTCCTCTCGCCTCAAGACAACGCGCGGGCTTTGGAGATTGCCTTGAGTCACGCTGAGGAATTCGTCGCCACCACCACCACCACCAAAGCAGCCAACTATCGTCAATCGTCAGTACTGTACGCCACGTTATTCCCCGAGTTCTACGATTTTCTCCAGCAAAAAATCCTCAAAACTCTGCCCTCCGTTCTCGACAAACTCCAACATCCTTCGTTTCCGATTGCCAAAGTGGAAATGCAACTGACCGCCCACAACGATGGCTGTTTTTACAAAGTTCACAACGATGCGGGCAGCGAGAACACGGCAACTCGGGAGTTGACTTACGTTTACTATTTCAACGGCGAACCGCAAAAGTACTCGGGAGGCGAACTGCGCCTGTACGATACTCAGCTACAAGGCAATGCCGTCATCGGTCACGAGAAGAGTAAAACGATCGAACCGGCAAATAACAGCATCGTCTTTTTCAACAGCCGTTGCCGTCATGAAGTGATGCCCGTTTCCTGCCCGTCGCAAAAGTTTGAAGATAGTCGGTTTACCCTCAACGGTTGGGTTCGGCGAATGTGATAGGTAAGCCTTGGGGAATAGGGAATGGAAAAGTTATTGTCGGGTGGGTAGTTGAACTCGAACAAACCATCGAACTAACTGCCCCACCATCCACCGTTCTCTAAATATTCGCTCTAAATATTCGCCAAAAACCCCAAAAAACTCGGGAAGAATCCGGTTTCTCCAGTACCAGATCCTTCCCGAGGTTAATATTTAGATTCTAGAGCAATTTAGTCGTAGATGGGGTCGCACGTTACCTCTAGCAAGTCTTCGCGAATCCATCCTTTCGCGCCACTGTCATTAAAGCCGACGCGATACCAGCCGTAGCCGAATTCATCGATTTCGTAATCCACTTCTGGGGGGACGATGGTGAGAACGGCGACTTCATCTCCTACCAAACCGTAGCCCAAGCTGTCATAATCGGTTCCCGGACCCGATCGCAAGTTAATTTGAGCGTTAGAATCCATGGCGGTGAGGGTGGCGTGGCACTGAAAATGCTCCCCTTCAAAGGCATCGTGAGCGAGAGCAGAACTCGTGCCGAAAGCTGTAGCGACGGTAGCCAGGGCAATAGAGAAGAATACTTTTTTCATGATGAATCTCGAAAACTCAAAAGCTTGCTATTTTAAGCTACAGTCCGTCTGAGGAAATTTCGCATGAAGTGGACAATTTGTCAACCCTCACAGGTCGATGTCGTGCAGATAAGCCCACATAACAGTTGGGAAAGGTTCTGGGCGATCGAGAAGACAAATTGACCGTTCGATCGACCCAATCTCACTTAAGATTCGATCGCCTGTAAGCACACCGTCACCGTCGTTCCTGTCTGCGGATTGGAGGCGATCGAGAATTCCCCCTCGTGGGCTTCGATAATTCGCTTGACAATTGCCAATCCCAGCCCCGTTCCCGAAGCCTTAGTGGTATAAAACGGTTGTGTCAGTTTGGGGAGAACCTCGGCAGGAATGGGTTTGCCGCCGTTGCAAATCTGCAAGTCGATCCGATCTCCCTTGCATTCAACGCGCCAGGTCACCGTTTCTTCCAATGGAGAGGCATCGCAGGCATTTTGGATCAGGTTGATGAAAACTTGCTTGAGTTTGTCGCGATCGCCGCGTACGGTTAAGGGAGTTCGATCGCAGGTAAAACAAATTGGGGCGACATTGGGGCGATCTTTTGTCGATTCGAGAATTTCGCCAATGGGTTCGTGGAGATCGAATTGGGTCACTTGGAGGGCGTGGGGTTTGGCGTAGAGGAGAATTTCCCCCAGCAACCGTTCCAAGCGAGAGGCTTCATCCAGGGCGAGGGCAAGTCGGGCTTGGGAGGGTTCGGAGAGGTCGGTTCTTTTAAAGTAGTTCAACCCCATATTCACGGTGGTGAGGGGATTGCGGATTTCATGGACGATGGTGGCGGCAAATTCGCCGATGGCGGCGAGTCGTTCCCGTTGCACCAGTTGGGCTTGGGCTTGCCGCAGTTGTTCGGTTCGCCGTTCGACTTCGGCTTCCAGGCGTTGGTTGAACTGGCACTGCTGCTGGTAGAGTTGGTAGTTGTCGATCGCCGTTGCCGCCCGTTCGGCAAACAGTTCCGCGACTTCCACATCTTCGGGGCTAAACGAACGGGGTTGGCGGCCAAACGAGCAAATCGTGCCGATGGTTTTCCCCGATGCCGTCCGCAGAGGAACTCCCAAATAAGCGCAGTATCCCTCGGGGGCTTGACCGTATTCGGTGCGCGTCAGAACGTTTTCCACGGCCAGAGAACACCCGCGACGGATTACTGTCGCTGTCAGAGTACCGTGGATGGAGTAGACCCGTTCGCCTTCTCCTAAATCGATATTACTCGCGAGGAGGCGATCGCGCATCACCGGAGAATCCCCATCTCGATCGTCGCCATCCTCTTCAAGCAGTAGCGTCACCACCGACCAATCGACACCGACGATCTCGCTGACACCGACGGCAATGTCATGCAGGTAGCGATCGAGTTCCCCCGTTCGGTAGCTTAAGGATGACAGCCATTCGAGGGTGCGCCGGGATGAGGGGGAGGAATGCATAGGGAATACTCTCTCGTCGGTCGAAAACGCTGAATGGATTTGCGGTCGGTTTCCCATCGGGGGTTGCCAATATTCTCTTGATTTTACTATGTTCCTCTCAGGAAGCGTTCATTTAAACGCGGGAGACAGTTGTTAAAGTTAAAGAGTCAGAAACAACGCATTTATGTTGTCAACTTATAGTTTATCTTACCATGAAACTCAAACCGTTTTTAGTCTTAAATATTACCTTGTTTTTTGCTGTTGGATGTGCAACTCAAGCTCCTCAGTCTTCAATCTCAGAAACGCCGCCACCTCAAGAAGAAAACGTTGAAGAGGTCAATCCTTCTGCCACAGACGAAGAGGAAATTAAAGTAACAACATCTGGGGCATTTGTTACCCTCGAACATTCTACCCAAGGAGAGGCAACTCTGCTGACTGAAAATGGCAAACAATATGTAGAATTAAGTGAAGATTTTCAAACCGATTCCGGTCCCGATCTCGTTTTGGTTCTCCATCGCGATCGACAGCTCGAAAATAGTGCATTGGATGAAGGTGATTATCTAGAACTCGCACCTTTAGAAAACGTCAGCGGCGCTCAACGATACGAATTACCCGCAGACTTCGATCTAGCTAATTACAGTTCTCTTGCCATTTGGTGCCGTGAGTTTAATGTAACGTTTGGTTACGCACCGTTACAGTCCTAAAAACATTGCAAGTTTTCGAGTTTGAGTCGCGGTAATTTTGAAGAGATCGCTTGACTTTCCTCGAATAGAAATCCTTAAAGTTACCTCGCGAATCGTTTCTCCAAATTACAACTAACTTGGCAAACTGATTCTATCTCGTTAAAGCAGATCGCGATCGACTTGCTCCTAAAAGAATCGAAGTTTTCAGATCCTCTCCGATTCGATCGCTAAGATCGCCTCAACTTTTCCCAGATTTGAGGCGATCGCATTCCTTCCATTCACGACATTTCTAGCTCGATCTTTTCCCCCATGAAACCCACATCGATCCAACTCATCGAGAACCCCATGAAACTTCCCTCTCATCCCCGACCCATTCACCTGGGACAGTCTCTCAAAATCTTCGGACTCACCACGATGTTCTTTTTGGGGGCAACCCTTCCCGCCCTCGCCCAAGAAGCCAGTAACAGCGGCTTCAACCCTCAAGAATTGTTGCGCAACGCCCTGCAACAAATCCAAGACCTCGGGCCGGCCGGGGCAGTTGCATTTATACTGCTCTATATCGTCGCCACCGTTGCCTTTTTACCCGGATCGATCGTGACTTTGGGGGCAGGTGTGGTCTTCGGCGTGGCCCTCGGTTCCCTGTACGTCTTCATCGGCGCAACCCTCGGCGCAACCTGTGCTTTCCTCGTCGGACGCTACATCGCCCGCGATTGGATTGCCAAAAAAATTGAAGGCAACTCCAAATTTGCCGCCATCGATGAAGCTGTCGGACGCGAAGGACTCAAAATCGTTCTCCTTACCCGCCTCTCCCCCATCTTCCCCTTCAACCTCCTCAACTACGCCTACGGACTCACCGGCGTTTCCCTCAAAGACTACGTTCTCGGTTCTGTCGGCATGATTCCCGGTACGGTGATGTACGTTTACATCGGTTCCCTCGCCGGAAGTCTCGCCACCATTGGCGGCGAAGGTCAACCCACCAATGCCGCCGTTCAGTGGGCGATTCGCATCATCGGGTTTGTCGCCACCGTCGCCGTCACCGTCTATGTCACCCGCGTCGCCAAAAAAGCCCTCGACGAAGCCGTCACCGATGAGACCGCCCTTTCTGCCACTGGAGAACAGTAGGAGAGAAGAAAGACAAGGGAGATGAGGGGGACAAGGAGGACAAGGAAGAATGCGCGTATCTCCCTCACCTCCCTCACCTCCCTCACCTCCCTCACCTCCCTCACCTCCCTCACCTCCGATCTCTCCGCGTCACCGCGTCCCCGCGTCCCCGCGTCATCTCTCCCCCATTCCCCGTTCCCCATTCCCCAATTCGCCATGACAAACACAAAACCCGTCACCCTCGCCCCCATGGACGAGTACAACCAGGAGTTGATTTCTCACGTCCATCCTCCCGATTGGACCAACCCCACCCCAGCCGACCAGTACGATTTAGTCGTGATTGGGGCGGGAACTGCCGGATTGGTGGTGGCTGCCGGGGCTGCGGGATTGGATTTGGGCTTGAAAGTTGCCCTCGTCGAACGTCACTTGATGGGCGGCGATTGTCTCAATGTCGGTTGCGTTCCGTCCAAATGTTTGATTCGATCGTCTCGGGTGGTGGCCGATATGCGCGATGCCAATCCCTTCGGCGTGTTTCCCCCCGAAGAAATTCAGGTAGACTTTGCAGCAGTGATGCAACGGATGCGCAAACTTAGGGCGGGGATTAGCCATCACGACTCTGCGGACCGATTCCGAAAGTTAGGCATCGATGTATTTTTAGGTAATGCCAAGTTTGCCAGTTCCGCAGCTATCGAAGTTGGCAACAAAACCCTGCGATTCAAAAAAGCCGTCATCGCCACGGGGGCCCGGGCCGTTCGACCAACCGTTGATGGCATTGAAGAGGTAGGCTATCTCACCAACGAAACAGTTTTTTCTCTCACCGAACGTCCCAAACGCCTCGCGGTGATTGGTGGCGGTCCGATTGGTTGCGAGTTGGCCCAAGCGTTTCAACGGCTGGGGTCCCAGGTGACGTTGATTCATCGCGGCGATCGCGTTCTCAACCGAGAGGATGCGGATGGGGCGGATATCGTGCAAGATGCGTTGATTCGAGATGGGATGAAATTAGTGGTGGGGGCAACGCCAACTCGGGTCGAACTGACCTCGGAAGGCAAGGTCTTGTATTTCAACCGCAACGGTAAAGAAGAATCGGTGGTGGTGGATGAGATTTTAGCCGGGGCGGGCCGCACGCCGAATGTCGAAGGTCTGAACTTGGAGGCGGTGGGCGTGGAGTACGATCGCCAAGGGGTGAAGGTCAACGATTACCTGCAAACCACCAATCCCAGAATTTACGCGGCCGGGGATATTTGCATGGCCTGGCAGTTCACCCACGCCGCCGATTCCGCCGCCCGCATCGTCATCAAGAATACGCTGTTTTCTCCCTTCGGACTGGGCAAGTCCAAACTCAGCGACTTGGTGATGCCTTGGGTAACCTATACCGACCCGGAAATTGCCCACGTGGGTATGTACGATCGCGATGCCCAGGCTAAAGGAATCGAGACCGATACCATCAAAATTGATTTTACCAGTGTCGATCGGGCGATCGCCGATGGAGAAACGGGCGGCTTCGTAAAAATTCTCCACGAACGGGGCAGCGATAAAATTCTCGGGGCAACCATCGTCGCCCGCCACGCCGGAGAGATGATTAGCGAAGTGACCACGGCGATCGTCGGCGGTTTGGGATTGAGCAAACTCTCGGGGGTCATCCATCCCTATCCCACCCAGGCAGAGGGGATTAAGAAGGCTGCCGATGCCTATCGCCGCACGTTACTCACGCCGAAAACGAAATGGTTTTTAGGGATTTTGTCGAAGGTCTCGTAATCGGATCGAATTGAGGGTTTGAATGCATACCAATTGGGAGGTCTATCTACCGAGACCTTCCCTTTTTTGCGCTTTGGAACCCACATTCCGCCCCCAACACCAATTGATGGTAGGATTTGAGCGAAGCAGTCACACCTCAACTTCTACCGTTGGGGAAACTCGCAAAAAGCCACTCCGATCGGGTTGGGGAGGATAACACTTCAATGACGGATGCCAAAGTCCTGAAATTCCGGTTCCATCACGAGCTACAGGGCGTTTACCAACGCTTTTTTGACGAGCTTGCCAGTTCCGATCTTCGCGATGGAGAAGCGGCAAGGCTCGCTCAGGCTTTGTTACTCTCGCGGCAAGAAAGCTCGAAGTACTTGGTTCCAGCACAGGATATGAGTGCTTATCTCGAAGCTTATCCCGAAGATGCCGGAGACTGAGTTTGAGGCTCGGTACAGTCATTTTGGAGGGTTTTTTATTCGGTGAACCCTAAAAATAGACAAAAAAAGGAGGAGAGCGTTATCACTCTCCCCGCCATCAGGGTGCATCTACTTAACACGAGTATAACGAGAACGACATGGGGGGTCAAGCCCCTCACTTAAAGTTTGGAACAAGGTTCGATGTGGATTTCCCATTCCATCTTCCAAGACTCGACTCCCATGCTCTCGGTGGCAGAACCCAGGTAAAAATGCGATCGCATCCTGAAAAAATGGACAAAAAAAAGAGGAGAGCGTTATCACTCTCCCCGCCATCAGGGTGCATCTACTTAACACGAGTATAACGAGAACGGCATGGAGGGTCAAGCCCCTTATTTAAAGTTCGGAACAAGGTTCGATGTCGGTTTCACATTCCATCTGCCAAGACTCGACTCCCATTCTCTCGGTGGCAGAACCCAGGCGAAAATGCGATCGCATCCTGAAAAAAAACACAAAAAAAGAGGAGAGCGTTATCACTCTCCCCGTCATCAGGGTGCATCTACTTAACACGAGTATAACGAGAACGACATGGGGGGTCAAGCCCCTCATTTAAAGTTTGGAACAAGGTTCGATGTGGATTTCCCATCCCATCTTCCAAGACTCGACTCCCATTCTCTCGGTGGCAGAATTCAGGCGAAAATGCGATCGCATCCTGAAAAAAAACACAAAAAAAGAGGAGAGTGGTCACTCTCCCCGCCATCAGGGTGCATCTACTTAACATAAGTATAACGAGAACGTCATGAGGGGTCAAGCCCCTTGCGATACACCCCTTCCTACCCCTTTAATTTCGGGGCGAGTAATTGATTGGTCAGCCTGGGATCGGCGCGTCCGCTCGTGCGTTTCATCACTTGACCGACAAAAAAGCCTTGCAGTTTCTTCTTACCGTTGCGATACTGTTCTAATTCCTTGGGATGGTCGGCGAGTACCTCGTCGATAATTTTTTCCAATGCCCCAGTATCGGAAATTTGCGTCAAACCTTTGCGTTCGACGAGTTCTTTTGCCGATCCCCCAGCCGAGAGCAGTTCCGGCAAAATCTCCTTAGCAATCTTACCGCTAATGGTTCCCGACTCAATCAGCTCGATTAACTCTGCCAGAATGACTGGAGTCAGGGCAATTTCGCTAATATTTTGCTTGGATTCCTTCAAATAGGCGGTAATATCGCCCATCACCCAGTTCGCTGCTTGTTTGGCCGGCGCGCCGAGATGGGTTGCCGCTTCAAAATATTCGGCCACCCCTCGTTCTTCGGTCAGGACGCGAGTATCGTAAGCGCTCAAACCCAGGCTTTCTTCGTATCGATGTCGTTTGGCGGCTGGAAGTTCGGGGAGTTCGGATTTCCAGGTTTCGAGTTGTTGCGGGGACACTTCGATCGGACCCAAATCCGGTTCCGGGAAATAGCGATAATCGCTCGACCCCTCCTTTTTGCGCATACTAAAGGTTTGCTGGGCGTTTTCGTCCCACAATCGGGTTTCCTGAACGATCGCCTCTCCGGCTTCGATGGCGGTAATTTGCCGATCGATTTCATAGTCGATCGCCTTTTGGATGGCACTGAAGGAGTTCATATTTTTAATTTCCACCTTCACCCCAAACGCTTCCCGGCCCACCGGACGCACGGAAATATTCACGTCGCAGCGCAGGGAACCCTCTTCCATATTGCCGTCGCCGACTCCGAGGTATCGCACGATGCGCTGCAACTCCTGACCGTATTCGGCGGCCTCTTGTCCGCTGCGCAGATCTGGTTCCGAGACGATCTCGAGTAGCGGCACGCCAGCGCGGTTGTAATCCACCAGAGAGTGGGTCGAACCGGCAAGGCGATCGCTACCTCCGTGGACGAGTTTCCCGGCATCCTCTTCCATGTGGGCCCGCGTGATGCCGATCCGTTTGCGGATCGGTTCTCCATCTTCACCCACCAGTTCGATTTCCAGCCATCCATCCGTGGCGATGGGCAAATCGAACTGAGAAATTTGGTAATTTTTGGGCAAGTCCGGGTAAAAATACTGCTTGCGATCGAACTTGCTGTAGGGCGCGATCTCGCAGTTGAGTGCTAAGCCCGCTTTGACGGAATATTCTAAAACTTTTTGATTGAGAACGGGCAAAACCCCCGGCAACCCCATACAAACCGGGTCGATATTGGCATTGGGCGTTGCGCCAAATTCGGTCGAGGAATTGGAAAAAATTTTGGTCTTCGTACTGAGCTGGCAGTGAGTTTCCAGCCCGATAATCGGTTCGTACTCGGTTTTGGTCATCGTTGCAATCGTGTCATTTGAGCTAAGCAGTCAACCGTCAGCGATTAGCTTGGGCATGGAATCGTTAACACTGATGCAGTCATTTCATCTGGTTTCTCTGACCCGAGACTCGAAATGCCCAGCCTGGGGTGCGTCATTACTGAGTCGCATATCAGCCCGATCGCTTGTTGGAAGCTGACGGCTGATGGCTAATAGCTGAATGCTTATATTTTGAGCTAAGCAACTCGCACTCTATTCTAACTTTGTCTGGTTCGCGATCGACGCAGATCTTGTGGAACCCATCTGTTTCATCCATTGCGCGCGCCGGCGAGGTCGCATCCCTTCCGTTGCCATCGAGGCAGTCCGGGCAGATGTTACCGTGCTGGCAACGCCGTCTGTTGCGGTGACGATCTTCGGGCTGCGGCTGAATGCTTAGCGGCGATCGCGAAAACTCGAACCCTCTAAAGATCGAAGCATCATATCAAAACATCCGAACCGCCTCGCCGGGGAATTTCATGATAAGATTAAGTTGCGGAATTGTCTTATTTTTAAGCCTTATACATTCTCTTCGTTTTTTCGCAAAATTATAATTGTTTGAAATGGCTCGATTGAAATGATGTAAAACCATAAAAAGGGCCGATTTATCGGGTGCAGCATTAGTCTTCTAAACTCTATATCTCGTATGTCTGAAATCACCACTGAACTCAAAGATAGAATCGGTAATATCGAACAAATTCGCGATATTTTATTTGGAGAAAAAATCCAAACCTATGAAACTCGATTTCAAGTCTTAGAATCGAATTTAGCCAGTTTTCAAAAAGAAGTCCAAAAACAGCTCAAAGATATTCGTGAATCCTTGTCGATCGACCTGCAAACGTCAGTCAGTTCGATCGAGAAAAAGTTACAGTACCTGAGTGCGGCCGCCGACGACGAAATTGCCGACCTTCGCCAAGATCTAGAGAGCAACAACCAAAAGTTTTCCGCTCAAATCATCTCCCTTAATTCGGCCTTAGACAGTCAATCGAAATCAATTTACACTGAGATTTCTCATCTCAAAGAGAGCTTTACTAACGAACTGACCGACCTCCAATCCAAACTGATCGAAGAACTCGAGAAAGACCACGCCGAATTACTCGAAGCCAAAGCATCCAAAGATGAAATTGCCGAGTTGTTTTTCGAGCTGTGCATGAAACTCAAAGGTAAAACCTACATGCCTGAATCAGATCCCAATAACTCAAACTCCAGAAACAGCGAACTGTTACTCCCCGAGTCCGAAAATCGGCTGTAGCCATTGGGGAAGCAAAGCCCGGAGGTTTCGAGTCTGCGGTCTTTGCTTTCCCCCCTCCTCGAAAATTAGAGTTCGTTCGATGTCGAGAGCGTGTCGTAGAGGCGATCGAACCATAAAATAATTGATAGTCGAAACTCAAAACTCGAGAATTAGAGAGTACGCGATCGTCTATCCGAACATCGGATCGTTTATTGCGAATTGAAGCGCGAGCTGTTGGTGGTGCTGATGGAGTCATGGAACGATAACGATCGCTCAGGTGCGAACGATACCCGAAAAGGTGAATCGACCTCCGAGCGAGGTAAAGATGGAAATCCCTTCGAGAATTGGCTAGATGTCTTAGCCACAACCCTCGATGCTGAAATGTCCTCTCCTGCGAAAGACTCGGCCATTGACCCCGCATCCGATCGAGTTGGGGAATCGGTTAATAGCGATTCCCCGATTCTAGAGATCGACGAATCCGAGATCGACGAACCCGCCGAGTCTCCCACACCGCCATCCACTTCTGCCCAAAAGAAAACCCCAGAAAAGAAAACCACTAAAGGGCGCTTGCAGCAGTTGATGAGCCAGCATTTCAACGCGCCGATTTCTCTAGATTTTCTCAAATCCTCGAAACAACCAACCTCCAAAGGCGGACGATTACAACAACTGCTCGCAGCCATCGACGGGCAAACCCCACCTCCCGAACAAACGCCACCTACCCCCGTCCCAGACCCTCCACCAGCGCCGCGAAAACCCTCCTTAGAGCCGCCATCCCAAGGGTTCTCGAGACCCACCCCAGAACCCGCCCCAGAACCCGCCCCAGAAACCGCCCCAGAACCATCGCCCGAATGGGAAGAAATGCAAAATCGGTTAGCATTTCTCGAAGATCGACTCGAGCGCTTGCAAGGTCAAATCTACGAACCCACCGAACTGATCGATCCCCTACTGCCGCTGATTAACGAACTGTTGACCCAGCGCGTGCAAGAAACCCAGGCAGGCATTTGCGACATGTTAGTTCCCGTCATCGATCGGGTCATTCTCGAAAAAAGCCGACAAGATATCGAATCCCTCAGCGAAGCGATGGCCGATGTGATTCCCATGGCCATTACCCAGGAAATTCAAAACTCCCCCGAGGAGATTGCCAGTGCCATTGCCCCAGAAGTAGCCGCAGCCATTAGAAAGCAAATACAACTCGATCGCGACTCGATTAAAGATGCCCTCGCTTCGGAAATGGGTCGAGCCATCAAAGGGCAAATCGAACTCGAGCGAGATGCGATGGTCGATGCTCTCTATCCCGTCATTGGGGCGACCATTTCCAAATACATGGGCGAAGCCGTTCGCGAAATTAACGCCAAAGTGGAAAATGCCTTGAGCGTTCAGGGAGTCGAGCGCAAGATTCGCGCCAAACTCCAAGGGGTTTCCGAAGCCGAACTCATCTTAAAAGAGTCGATGCCCTGTATCGTCGAAGCCATTTTTCTGATTCACAAAGCCTCGGGGTTGATAATTTCCGAAGTGCAAAACGTCTCTGGGGAAAAACTCGAATCGGACATGATTGCCGGGATGCTCACGGCGATTCGCAGCTTTGCCAACGATTGCATCGCGCGGGGGAACCACCACTCCGAACTCAACGAAATTGAATACAGCGGCTCGAAGATCGTCTTAGAAGTCGCCGGGTATTGCTATCTGGCCGTCTCGATTCGCGGGGAACCCTCCAAATCCTTCCTCGAGCAAATGCGAACGACCCTCGGGAAGATCGTCCAAAAATACGATCGGCAACTCGAAGAATTTGACGGCGATCCCGATTCCGTTCCCGAGGCAGTACAGCAGCACCTCGACGTTCTGATGTACGCGGCCGAGCGAGAAAACCAGAACAAACAATCGAAATCTCGACCGACAACGGTTCTTCTCCTGGGTGCTTTGCTCTTACTCGCCACCCTGATTACCGGGGGTTGGCAACTCTACCGACATCAGATCGAAAAACGAGCGCTTTCGGCTTGGGCTTCGACCCCGGAACTGGCCATCTATCGGTTGGACGCGCGAGTGCGAGGTCGCAAACTCACCCTCTCGGGAAAGTTACCCGATGAGTTTTCTCGCGCCGTAGCCGAACGAGTCGTCCGCGAAGCACTGCCCCAGCGCCAAATCGACAATCGCATCCTGGCGGTTCGAGTTGCGCCCAATCCCACGGCAGTGCAAAGCGAGGTCGAACGTCTGGTGGAATTCTTCAACGAACTCGAGGGCGTTGATATTTGGGCCGATTATATAGACAATCAAGTTAAGGTACGCGGGACGATCGACCGTGCCGTTCGAGCCGAGCAGTTGACCCAAGCGCTCGCGAGCATTCCTGGAGTTTCCTCCGTGGTGAGTACCTTAAACTGGCAAGATATCGACCGTATCTTGGCAGCTCGCATCTACTTCAATCGAGGCTCGATCGATCCAAGTGCAGCCGAAATCGCTAAAATCGAACCTATCCGACAGGCTCTCGAACAAAATCCCGACATCAAACTCAAAATTATCGGGCATAGCGATATTACCGGTCGAGCGGATGTAAATCTTTCTCTAGCCGAACAACGAGCCAGTGCGGTGAAGCAGAACCTCGTCGATGGGGGAATCGAATCCGATCGCCTGCTCGTGGAAGGCTCGACCCAACGACCGCCGAAGGTCACAGCAGAGCAACCTTTAGCACTAAGTCGATGCGTCAGATTCGAGCCGATCCGAACTGCCGATGGACAAACCACAGGTAATAATGGCAACGATCTCTAAAAAAATCTGTATGGTAGGGGATTTCGGGGTAGGAAAAACTAGCCTGATCCGTCGTTATGTCGAACGAGAGTTCAGCGATCGATATCTTTCGACCGTAGGTGTCAAAATTTCGCGAAAAACCATTGAGATCGTTCGAGACAATCTGCAAGGGCCCGTTAAACTCCAGCTTATTATTTGGGACTTAGAAGGTCACACTCGCTTTAAGGCGATCGCGCCGAGTTATTTGCAAGGTGCATCGGGTGCATTAGTGGTTGCCGATTTGACCCGTTTGGAAACCATCGAAAACCTCAAAGAAAGAATCGGGCTTTTTTCATCGGTCAATCCCAAAGGTTGGATTGCCATCGCCTTCAACAAAACCGACTTAATCGAAGTCGAACAGCTCGATAAAGTCCACCAATATATCGATCTGAAGAGTTTTCCAAATGTCATATCCAGTTACTTTACATCCGCAAAAACCGGAGATAACGTCGATGATATTTTTGAGAACTTAGCCAAGAAATTGATTTAGTCGCATCTCGTTCGAGAGACGAAAATAGTCTTTTTGACGACCAGATCGATGGCAAAAATACATCGTTCGTAGATTTGAAGAAGTTCCCAATTTGGGAATTATTTCTGTAAGCTCGGATCGCAGATATGAGTAATATCTTAAAGAAGTTTTTGGCTTCGTTCCAGTTAGAGTACCTAGTTCTAGATCGAAATTTTAGAATCGTAGAAATGTCCGCCTGCGTGGCTCGATTTGCCGATCTCGATCGAGCCGTACAGATCGGTCGAGATGTCCGAGTTGCCTTTCCAGAAATCATCGGTCTCGAACCGCAGCTACAGAGAATTTTATCGGGCCAGCAGCAACGATGGAACATTAGCGCCATCGATCGAAGTACCCGTCCGGACCAACCCTTTTACTTCGATTTGTACGTTCTCGGCGATCGGTCCGATACCGCTCCGGGAGAACGCCTGTATCTCGTCTTTGAAGACTCGACCGATCGCACTTCCGCCAAACAACATCTGGTTCAAGAAGTACACGATACGAAACTCGTTCTCAATAATCTCTCGCGAACCCGCAGTTACCTCCACCAAATCATTACTGAAATGGCGGACGTGCTGCTGATGATGACCCATACCGGTACGATCGTCACCGCCAACCAAGCCGCTCAAGATTTACTCGGTTACGACGAAGCCGAACTCATGGGACGGCCGATTTCAATGCTCAGTCCCGATGCCAACTTGCTGCTCGATCTGCTCTTGCAAGTGAGCAAACAAGCCCAAACCTTTCCCATCTGCGACGATCGAGAAGCCCTCAAAGCCCAAATCGAAATCGTCTGTCAGACCAAAACTGGCGAACCCGTGCCGATCGCCTTTTCCTGTTCGGCGATCTACTCCGAATTCGATGCCGAACCCACCTTCATCTGCGTCGGTCGGGATATTACCCAGCGCCGAGAAAACGATGCGGCGATCGCCAAAATGAACGCCGCTTTAGCGCGAAAAGTGGGGCGGCAAAACGAGCAACTCAAAGAAACCATCGCTCAACTCGAACGGGAAATCGCCGAACGGCAGCGAGCGGAAACGGCCCTGCACAATATCGTGGCCGGAACGGCATCGGTGACGGGTCGGGAATTTTTTCGCGCCTTAGTCCGCCATCTGGCTTTGGCGTTGGGGGTGCGCTACGCTTTGGTCACCGAAGCCGAGGGTCGCAACTCCGATCGCGTCAACCTTTTAGCGGGGTGGGCCGGCGATCGGTTCTTGGATGCAACGCATTTAGAAATCGCCGGCAAACCCTGCCATGAAGTGCGATGCCAGGGAAAACCCTTGTGCTACGCCGATAACCTGCAAGAGCACTTTCCCGACTCTGCCGAACTCGTGGAGATGAATGCCGTTTCCTATTACGGGATTCCCCTGTTCGATACCCACCAACAACCGATCGGCAACCTGTGCGTTCTCGACGACAAACCCCTATCGGACCCGCAGCGCGTTCGGTATATCATGAGCGTTTTTGCCGCGCGCGCGGCCGCCGAACTGCAACGCAAATGGGCCGAAGATGCCTTACAGCGCGTCAATAACGACTTAGAAGACCGAGTCCGAGAGCGCACCTCCGAGTTAATGCAAGCCAACTCCGCGTTGGATTCGGAAATTGCCGGACGCACTTCGGCAGAAGCGGCCTTGCGAGATAGCGAACAGCGCTGGCAATTGGCACTGCGGGGAACCGGAGACGGGATTTGGGATTGGAATCCCATTTCCAACGAAATGTTCTTTTCCTCTCGCTGGCAGGAAATGCTCGGCTACGAAAACGGGGAAATTGGCGATCGGTTCGAGGCCTGGTTCGAGTTGGTGCATCCGGAGGATCGAGACTGGGTGATGGCGACCCTGCAAGAGCATCTCGCCCGCAAAACCTCATACTATACCGTCGAGCATCGCATCCGCTGCCGGAACGATCGCTACAAATGGATACTCAATCGCGGTCAAGCCCTGTGGGACGAAGAGGGTACTCCCGTGCGCATGGTGGGTTCGATTACCGATATCAGCGATCGCAAACGATCGGAAGAAGCCCTGCGCTCGAGCGAAATTCGCCTGAGAAAACAACAGTTGGCCATGCTGGAGATGACCCGCAAACCCCAACTCTATTCTGGAGATTTGGAAGTGGCCCTGCGCGAAATCGTCCAAATGGCAACCCGCACGCTGAATGTGGAGCGGGCGAGCATCTGGTTTTACAACGAAGATAAGTCGAAACTCCACTGCCGCCTGCTCTACGAAATCACTCCCAATCGCTATTCCCAAGAGGATGAGATGGAAGAGGCCAACAGCGTCAACTATTTTCGAGCCATCGAGTCCCAAAGTACGATCGCCATCGATCGGGTGCAAAGCGATCCGCGCACCCAAGACTATTACGAGCGCTATCTCATTCCCCTCGGTATTACCTCCACCCTAGATATTCCCATTCGCATCGGCGGTCGCACCGTGGGGATTTTGTGCCACGAACATATTGGCAAAACTCGATCGTGGGCCGTGGAAGAGCAGAACTTTGCCAACTACCTTGCCTACGTTATCTCCCTGGCGATCGAAGCGCGCGAGCGCGATCGCGCTCAAGTGGCCCGTGCCGAAAGTGAAGAACGTCTCGACAGCATCCTCGCCTCCCTCGACGATGTCGTTTGGTCGCGATCGGTTCCCCATGGCAAGTTGCTCTATGTCAGCTCGGCGGTGAGCAAGGTTTACGGTCGCCCCAGCAGTGAGTTTCTGCGCGATCCCCACCTCTGGCGCGAAAGCATTCATCCCGACGATCGCCCTAACTACGAGCAGACCGATCGAGACGCTCTCGAACTCGGCAGCAGTAGCGTCGAATTCCGGATTATCAAGCCCTCGGGAGAGATGCGATGGCTTCAAGAACGGTCGCGAGCGATCGCCAATCGGGAGGGTCAACTCGTTCGTCTCGATGGAATTGCGAGGGATATTACCGAACGCAAGCAAGCCGAAGAGGCTCTGGCCAAACGAGAGCGCTACCTGGCAGCTTTGGTCGAAGTACAGCGTCGCCTGCTCGCCGGGGGCGATCGCATCTTCGAGCATTCGCGAACCATCGAACCCCTCGGCCGGGCGAGCGAGGTCAGTCGCGTCTATATCTGCGAGCGGGAGATTCCCAGCGGCCGGACGATCCGCCTGACGCAGTGGAAGGCCCCCGACCCCCAGACTCAGCTCGATCCGACTTCGATCGTCACGGACTTATGCCCGAGCTGGCTCGATTCTCTTTCCCAAGGACATGAAATCGTCGGCATCCCCACAGATTTTCCCGAATCGGAACGCCAGGTTCTCGTCGAGCGGGGCTTGCGTTCGATCCTGATTTTGCCCCTGTTCGTCAACGAGCGGTTTTTTGGCTCCATCGGCTTTGAGGATTACGCGAGGGAGAAAACTTGGGAGTCCTTGGAAATCGAACTATTGCGAGCGGCCGCCACGGCAATCTCTCTGTTCGTCGAGCGTCAGCTTGCCGAACGGGCGCTGCGGGCCGAACGCCAGCAACTGCGGCAAATTATTACCCACGTCCCCGTCGCGATGGCTCTGCTCGATCGGCAAATGCGTTACCTCGCCCACAGCGATCGATGGCTGATCGATTACAACCTGCAAGGGGAAGAACTCATCGGTCGATCGCACTACGAGGTGTTCTCGGATTTGCCGGAAGCTTGGCTCGAAGCAGATTTGCGGGCCTTGCAAGGAGAGGTCAGCTCCAGCCCCGAGGAAATCTGGCATCGCGCCGATGGCTCGACCCTCTACCTGCGACGGGCGATTCAACCCTGGTACGTTGCCGAAGGAGAAATCGGCGGCATTGCCATTGTCACTCAGGCGATCGACGAACTCGTACGGGCGCGCGAAGCGGCCATCGAAGCGTCGCGGATGAAATCTCAATTTCTGGCGAATATGAGTCACGAAATCCGCACTCCGATGAACGGCGTGATCGGCATGACGGACTTGTTGTTAAAAACCCCCCTCAATCGGGAGCAGCAAGATTTCGTCAATACTTTGAGAACCAGCGGTCAGAACTTGCTGTATCTGATTAACGATATCTTGGATTTCTCGAAGCTCGAAGCCGGTCAAATGCAGCTCGAGGCGATCGATTTCGACTTGAATACTTGCCTCGAAGATGTGGTCAACTTACTCGCCCCGCAAGCCCAAACGAAGCGATTAGAACTCTTTTCAGTCATCGATCGCCACGTACCGACCAATCTCCGAGGGGATGAGGCCCGGCTGCGGCAAATTTTACTGAATTTATTGGGGAATGCAATTAAATTCACCCTCGAAGGGGAGATTCTCATTCGCGTTTCGTCGGTGGAAAGCTCGCCCGATTCTGCTTTGGGTCTTCCCGCCGAATCGTCCGCCTCCTCAAAACGAGGAACGTCATCGCCGATCGTCCTCCGCTTCGAGGTTCGAGATACCGGGATCGGCATTGCTCCCGAAAGCCAGAACAAGCTCTTCGATTCCTTTTCCCAAGTGGATGCATCCACCACGCGCCAATACGGCGGTACGGGTTTGGGGTTGGCCATTAGCAAGCAACTCGTGGCGCTCATGGGGGGCCGCATTGGCGTGGAGAGTTGCCTCGGAAGCGGTTCGACGTTTTGGTTTACCGCTCGGTTCGAGCCGGCCGAGAACCCAGTCTCGTCGAACACCCTGGATTTCCCAGAGGTCTCTGGTTTGAGGTTGCTCATCGTCGATGATAATTCCAATAGTTCCCAAGCCATTGGGGCCTATGCCGCTGCTTGGGGAATCAACTGCGATCGAGTGCGCGATCCCCAAAGTGCGATCGCCGCTTTGCGGAATGCAAAACAAGCCAAGCGACCGTACGATCTGGTGACGATCGATTTACAAAATCCCCAACTGCAAGGGGAAATGCTCGGTCAATTTATTAGCTTCGATCCGGAATTATCGGATACGAAATGGCTCGTTCAGGCTTCGATTCGCCAGCACGAACAAGTCAAACGCTTATTAGACGACGGTGCTTCGGGATACGTTCTCAAGCCGATCAAAGCCTCTCGATTGTTGGAGACCATTTCGCGAGTGGTCGGCGGCATGACACCGGAAAATGCCAGCCTCGATCGCTCTTTTGGCAGGACTTTAGCGGAGAACTCGACGCTCCAGGTTTCCCCGGATAAACTAAAGATACTGAAAATTTTGGTCGTCGAAGATACACCGATCAATCAAAAAGTGGTGATCAATCAACTCAAAAAGCTCGGATTCGGGCGAGTTGTCTGCGCGAGCAACGGTCGAGAGGCTCTAGATCGACTGGCTGTCGAACACTACGATGTCGTGTTTATGGATTGTCTGATGCCCGTTCTCGATGGCTACGAAACCACCAAAGCTTTGAGGAAGGAAGAAGGAGAAGAACGCCACACCACAGTCGTTGCCATGACGGCCAATGCCCTCAAAGGCGATCGCGAAAAGTGCTTAGCCGCTGGAATGGACGACTACATCAGCAAACCCGTCGATTTGAACAACCTGGCAGCCGTTCTGAATCAGTGGCTCGCCAAACCCGCGAGTTTCAGTCCCCCCGAGGAACCCGCTCCGTCGCCAGCCCTTGGCGAAAATTCCTCGTCTCCCAACCACCCATTACCCCCGATCGATTCTCCCATGCAATCTCCTGTTGACTTAGACCGCCTTGCTGAATACACGCTAGGAGATCCGGAGTTCCAACTAGAGGTGTTAGAAACGTTCCTCGAGGATGCACCGCTACAAGTGCAAGAGGTCAAAGATGCCATTGAAAATCAAGATTTTGTCGCCCTCGCTCGCAAAGCCCACCAACTCAAAGGTGCCAGCAGTACCGCAGCCGTGCGGAAGATGCCCGAAATTGCCAAAGAAATCGAACAGCTTGCTAAAGATGAGACCCTTGAGGGGACAGCACCATTGGTGATTCGGTTGGAGAGTATACTAGAGCAGCTCGAAGTGTTTGTTGCTCGCTGGCCCGAATCGAGTGACGAGCCGTAAACGCGATCCAAACAGATAATGTCAAGGATTTTGGTGGTTGAAGATGATGCCACGAGTCGTCTATTTCTTCAACGGAACTTACGGGGTGCAGGCTACGAACCCATTATGACAACCAACGGGTTGGAAGGGTTAGAACGAGCGCGGGAAATCCATCCGGCATTGATTATCTGCGACTGGGTGATGCCGCTGATGGATGGGATCGATGTCTGTCGCCAGGTGAAGTCCGATCCGAGTTTAGCGCGGACGTTTTTTATCCTCCTGTCTTCTCGCGAGGCGGTTGCCGATCGCATTGCCGGGTTGGATGCGGGGGCAGATGATTTTCTCACCAAACCCGTCGATCCCAACGAACTCAAAGCTCGCGTGCGAGCGGGTTTGCGACAACACCAGCTCACCGAGCAACTTTCCGATGCCCTCCGAAACCTCCAACAAGCTCAAAGCCAACTGGTTCAGCACGAAAAGATGATGGGTTTGGGGCAACTGGTGGCGGGAGTCGCGCACGAACTCAATAATCCCGTCACGTTTATCGAAACTAACTTGACTTACGCCAATAACTATTTAAGCGATTTGTTAGAGCTGTTGTTGCTGTATCGAAAACATTACCCCAATCCCGTGGCAGAAATCCAAGATTGCGAAGCATCGATCGACTTTGAATTTTTGCACGGGGATCTGCCCAAACTGCTCGGATCGATGAAAATGGGAACCCGGAGAATTGACCAAATCGTTCAAAATCTAAAAATCTTTGCCCGTTTCGATGAAATGGGAATCAAGCGGGTTGACCTCCATCAAGGTCTCAAAAGTACCCTGGCTCTATTACGATATTCTTTACAGGGAAAACGAGGTGAACCGCAGATAGAAACCCTCGAAGACTATAGCGAGATGCCGCCGATCGAGTGCGACCCCGGACAACTCAATCAGGCGTTTTTAAATATTATTAATAATGCAATCTATTTTTTAAGAAATTCTCAATCTTATGCTTGCGATCGAGACGATCGCATTACGACACCGACGATTAAAATTCGGACGGAGATCGTTGAAGGCGATCGCGCTCGAATTACAATTGAAGATAACGGACCGGGTATGACCCAAGAGGTCCGAGAGAGAATTTTCGATCCGTTTTTTACCACCAAACCTGTCGGACAGGGAACGGGTATGGGACTGGCGATTTGCTACCAGATTATTGCCGAACGACATCGGGGACAGTTAAGTTGTACTTCAACTCCTGGGGAAGGAACTCAATTTGCGATCGACCTGCCGCTGCGTCAATCGTTGTAGATTATCGATGTAGATATCGATCGCAACCTTGAGTTACTATCATTCAGCCGTCAGCCATCGGTTATCCCATCAAAATCACGTTATCGATGACGTGAATGATGCCGTTATCCGCTTCGATATTCGCCGCCACCACTGTCGAGTTTTTCACTTCAAACTCATCGGTACAATCGATCGAAATTGGCGCGCCTTCGAGGGAAGTCACTGTTTCTAACTTTGCTAATTCTTCCTGGTTTAACTTACCCGAAACCACGTGATATTTAAGAATGCGCGCGAGTTGGGGAGGATTTTGTACCAGGGTTTGTACGGTTCCCGGTGGCAGTTTGGCAAAGGCATCATCCGTTGGCGCAAAGACGGTAAAAGGACCGGGGGATTGTAATGCTTCCACCAAACCTGCTGCCTGGACGGCGGCAACGAGGGTGGAAAAGCCTTCAGTACTTACCGCAATTTCAACAATATTCGCCATAATATTAGGTCATTAAGATGTTGTTTTTTGGGATATTATTGCTTGTCAGCCATCGGCTTTAGACTCTCTTAAGATGGCTGACGACCGATACCTAAATGCTTACCTTCAGATGACAGAAGATCTATCCAGTATCCGATTACCGGTAATCCTGAGACTGAATATCCCGCAATCGCGCTTCCGGACGTTTGAAGCGATCGAGTTGCATTTCAAAAAACTGCCGATTCTTGAGTAAATGTTTGGAATTGGGATCGTCCAAGGGATACAACAATGCCGTCCGCAACGCTTGAATCACCGCCGAGGTCACGTTATACATCGATCGCTGAAAGGTAATCCCCAATTGAATCAGGAAATCATCTTCCCCGCGACAATATTGTTGGTAGTAATCGATGAGATAGGGCGGCAAGAAATGGAGCATATCTTGCATCAATAATGTGGGCGGAATTCCGGCACTTCCCACGGGAAAGACATCGGCGTAAAGAATGCCGTAATGGAAATTTTCCTGCTCGCTGGGAACCTGTTGTGCTTGGGCGTTATAGGATTTCGTACCTCGGAAGGGTGCAGTACGGTAGAAAACAGCTTCAACGTAGGGAAGTGCCGCTTCGTACAACCAAGTAAACCCTTTCGATTTGGGAATAATTTCGTAGCATTCTCCCCGAATATAAACGTGATGGTAAATAGGGCGACCGGCAATGGCGAAAATCCCGTTAACCAGGAAATCCATTGCATCGGGAACCCCTTTAAATCCGCCCTCATCGTAAATATCCGACATTTCAAAAAATACCGGAGCCATGACTTCCCAAAACAAGCCCAAATTAGAATAATAGGAAAGTTCCCGAACTTTTTCGTAGAACATGTTGGGAAATAATTTGTACAGTCCCAACATCACGGGATTGCCTTTAAAATAGGCTTTAATTGCCCGATCGGCATTGGCAATATATTCCGGGTCTTCTAAATAGTCGTAAAAGCGACCGCCCATTCCCTGATGCCACAGCATCGCTCGCATACAGGCCTCGGCAAACTCCATATTGATGCGATCGTGCCAGAGATGGTGGAAAATTTTCGGACCTTTGAAGGTTTCCCCTTCTTTCATGAATTCTAAAAGTTCGGGATGTGCCGTGGCGGGACCGCGCCAAATTCGCAAGTCGGCATCATCTCCGGCATAGTGATTGTGCAGGTCTAAATACTCTTGGGGTAAGAAGTATTTGAAAGCGGGTAAGGGGTCGAGGAAAACGCGCTCGGCAATGTAGAGTAAATCGCGCCAGTAGAAATCCATCGGGACGGCATAAGCTTTATAAATCCCGATAATTTGCATCAAGTTTTCTGGAGTATCGGGGAGCATCGATCCCCCAGCTTCGAGGCGATGGATAACATCCGCAAATTCGTGCTCGGATGGGGGAAGTTTAGATTGGGTTAGGGTAGTTGTCATGATAATTGTGATTTAAATCCGATCTAACATCAATTGGGATGAGACAATATCGAGATCGACCAATATCAAGGATTTGGTAAAAGATAAGCATTCGTCGGATTCGGAGTTGTTTAGAGAAGCGAGAAATTGGCGATCGCCAGACAATTGAGACGATCGCATTTTAAACATCATTTATAGTCGATCGATTTTGAGGCGAATGCTTAGAGAAAACCCTAGTGGGGAATCGATGGCGCTTGAGAAATCGATTGAGAAATCGAGGTTAAAATTGGCTCGGAGATGGCAATAAATTCTGAGGTTGTCACGCTTTGGGCGATCGCATCGGTGGTCGGTTCCATCCAGCGCAATAACCAATTGGGTTGCACGCCCAACACCAGAATAATCCCTGTGAGGGCGAGGGCGGGAATCATATCGGCACTCACCACCCGAGGGTAGTAAGCGAGTTTGTTATCGAGTTTGCCAAAGCAGGTTCGATTGAGCAAAATCACGAAATAAACTGCCGTTAAACCCGAGGCAATAATGCACAGTAGGGTGCAGATGGGAAAGACGGGAAAACAGCCCTGGAAGACAATAAATTCAGCGGCAAAACCCACTAATCCGGGAATCCCCGCACTCGCCATTCCGGCCGTGACGAGTAACGCACTCACTAAGGGTAATCCGCGAATGGGATTCATCAATCCATTGAGAACGTCGAGTTCCCGAGTGCCGACTTTTTCTTCGACAATGCCCACGAGTTCAAACAGTAATGCCAGAATTAAACCGTGACTGACAGCTTGAGCCATTGCCCCTAAAATACTGAGTTGGGTACTTGCTGCGGTGGCAATTAAAATGTAGCCCATATGCCCGATCGAACTGTAGGCAACCATCCGTTTGATATCTTTCTGGGCGATCGCACTGAGCGCCCCATAAATTACCGTCACCGAACCGATAATTGCCAATCCCGGCGCGACAAAAGGCCAAGCTTCGGGAAACAGTTGCAAGCCAAATCGCAACAGTCCGTAAACCCCTAATTTGGCCAGAATTCCCCCCAACAAAATCGCGATCGGCGGGGAGGATTCGACATAAGCATCGGGTTGCCAAGTATGTAACGGAACCAGGGGAATTTTAATCCCAAATCCCACCAAAAGCATTATCAGGAGAATCAGTTGGGTGCGCGTGGCTAAACTGGCGGTGGAAATATCGGAAAATTCAAAACTCGACGATCCGCCCAACCATGCCATCCCGAAGAATGCCGCCAGAATTAAGACTCCAGAAACCGCCGTATAAATCAAAAACTTGGTGGCGGCATACTGAGATTTCGACCCACCCCAAATCGCAATTAAGAAGTAAACGGGGATGAGTTCGAGTTCGTAAAACAGGAGGAACAGCAGCAGGTTTTGAGAGATAAACGCCCCGGAAACTCCGGCATTCACCAGCAAGACCAAAGCGTAGTACAACCGAGGTCGGCGGGTGGTGGTGCGGGTGCTGTAGATGGCAAACGTGGTCAGCAAACCGTTTAACACCAACAGCGGCAGCGCCAGTCCGTCAACTCCGAGGCTGTAATTGAGACCGATGGGTTTTGCCCAGGGTAAATATTCGGCAAACTGAATGCTGCTACTCGATAAATCGAGTTGGGTCAGCATCCAAAAACTATAGAGAAAGAGTCCGCCAGCGATCGCCAAAGCCGTTTTTCGTGGCAGGGTCGATCCTTCTGAAGTTGGGATAAATCCGATGAGAATCGCGCCAATTATCGGCACTAAAATTAAAACAGTAAGCATAGCTCAAATTGAAGCACTCAGACTTAAATCTTGTCGAAGAAAGGCTAAATTGAGAATTTTGCGTGAGACATTTACGAGAAATTTAGCAACGGCGCGATTATCGCAAAGAGGAACAAACTCACCCCCAACAGAATGGAGAGGACGTAAAATTGAGCTTGTCCGGAAATGTTGTAACGCAAGGTTTGCCCGCCCAATACGGTGGCTAACCCGACAAGATTGACCGCGCCATCGACAATAAAGCGATCGAACCAATAAACAGCCCGCGAGACGATGCCGACAACAAAGACGATCGTCACTTTATAGATTTGGGCGGTGTACAAGTCGTAAGCGAAGAAATCTTGCAGGAATTTGGGGCCGAACCGAACGGGTTTTTGCCAGTTCGGGTTGAAATAAATCAATCCACCCAAAGCCAGACCATCAATGGTTAAGAAGACTAAGGGGAAAATGACGGTGCGATCGAAACTCGACGGGTCCGGTAATAGCTGCCACTGAAGCAACAACAGCGGGACGTGCAGCGCTAACCCCATGAGTACCATCATCGGCAACACCAGCAACCACAATCCTTCGGGCGATCGCACGGTCATTGCGTTGGGTTTGCCAGCAAACATCAAACCGAACAGCCGGGTGACGCTAAAGGCGCACAATCCATTGACTGCCAACAACACCCCAAACAGCCAGAGGTTACTTTTCCACAAGAAATCAGCCATTTGCGCCAACGCCCAGAAGCCGCCGAGGGGAGGTAGGGCAACCAAAGACCCTGCCCCCACCAGCAAGCAAATACCGGAGATGGGACGGCGCGACCACAAGCCGCCGTAATGGGTCAGATTTTGGGAAATATTGTTGAGAACGATGCCCCCGGTACTCATCACCATTAAAGCCATGGCAATGGTGTAGGTAAATAGGAGAATCAACGCCGTGTGGGTTTGCCCGGTGCCGATGGCGACGAACGTCAAGCCCATATAAGCGCTGACGAGATAGGAGAGGACTCGTTTGATATCGATTTGGGCGATCGAAATTAAGGATGCACCGATGGCCGTCACTGCCCCCACCCAGATGATGACTTGGGAGGCAACGGGGGAGAGTGCGAGAACCGGTTGCAGTTTAATCAAGACCCACGCCCCGGTTTCTACGATGACGGTATTGCGCAGAATTGTCGCTGGGTACGGCCCTTCCATCGCTTCGTCCAACCACAGGTGGAGGGGAAATTGAGCGCATTTAGCGATCGGTCCGGCAACCAAGGCTAACGTTAAAAAGGTGGCAACTTTGGGATCGAGATCCGCTGTTTGCGCCCACTCGGCCAATTCGGTGAAGTTCCAGGTTCCGGCAATGGGTAACAGGGCCACCACCGCCATCAATAACACCAAATCTCCCACCCGTTTGGTGAGGAACGCATCTCGCGCCCCGGTAACGACGAGGGGTTGGTTGTACCACATGCCAACAATGAGGTAGGTTCCCAGGGTGAGAATCTCGAGCACCACGTAACTGAAAAATAAGGAGTTACACAGTGCCAGCAAGCACATCCCCGCTTCAAACAGGGCCATCAGGGAATAGAATCGCGCCCATCCCCAATCCATCTCCAGGTAGGCAACGGCGTAGATTTGAGCGAGTAAGTTGAGTCCGGTAATTAGGGCCGCCGTGGCGACGGTAACGGTCGAGATTTCTAAGTCTAAAGCAATGTTTAAGCCGGCCGCGTGCAGCCAGTCGAAGGATAAATATTGCGGGGGTTGATGCCAAACTTCTTGAAGGGCGAGCAAGCTGTGGACGAATCCCAAAAACGTCAGGAAAATGCTGACGTATCCGGCCGGTCTGGGCCCCGTGCGCCGAATAAATCCCGGCGACCAAGGAATGGCTAGCACTGCCCCCATCAAGGCATAGCAGGGTACCAGCCAGACGATCTGACTGAATATCTGAGTCATCTGTTTGCCTCAAAAACAAGTAACTTTAATATGAGGCTAGAACATGATTCTAGCCTCGATTTCTCAAGGGTTTTACCTTTTTCTTTAGAGTTCGGGCTGGAGAAATTTGAAGGCGATCGGCGATGGAAAACGCTGGATTTTAGTCGGTCTATTATATCTATAGAATTTTATCTATTGAAATAATAGATACTAAGTTATATACTGTTTTATCTCACAAAACCTTGGCTCCAGCCAATCAATATAATCTATAGGGTAAACGGTTTTTCATGAGAAACGCAAGAAAAACTGAAGATCGTTAAATCATTATAAATATAAGTCTGTCTTATTGAGAAGATAGAACTTCCCCATTGAGGGTTGACAAAAAACACCACATAGGTATTACGCAGAAAGTCGGGCGATCGGATGGATCGAGAACAATTAGATTTCCATCATTCCCAAACGATTTTGAATCAACCAATTCTCAAAGTTAGACTCCCGAATATATAAAAATCCAGGAAAACCTCCCCATTGAAGCGCCAGTCGAATGTAACCCATAAAGCTCGTACAGTTGCGCTCGTTTAAAATAAAAGCATCAACCTTTGACAGCGTGGCATCGATTTCGTAAGGTAATCCCCCGCTGACATTCGCTTTATGTAGACGATCTAAACCGATCGGAATCCGAAAGGGATAGGTTTTCGATCGACAATATCGATTCGATTCTTGATATTTTCTCCACTCATCGCGTAAGTCTTGTAAATAGGAGATGTAATCTTCATCCATCTGAGTGACGAACAAGGGATCTGTATACCAAACGTCGTTGGTTCGCTCTTCTCCGTCAAAAAGATAACCCGGTTTCGACCAGTTTGGATGACTCCCCATCAAATTGACCGAACCCACTTCTAAGTACCATGCTTGCAAAGAGAGGGGAAGATAAATTCCGGCTTCTGCCAATATCTGTATCCACTCAAAGGTGTTCGGATTAGGTGGCTTGTAAGCCATATTTCGATCGACAAAACGATATCCATCTGCATCTAACCGTTCGACGATCCGAACGATATTTTCTCGCACTCGCCGCATAATTTGGCGCGCAAACAGAAGTACCTCATTGCAAAATCTTTGATCGTTGAGACGATGAGATTGCATGACAAATAAAGCCCAATCTCCATGAATTCTGCTGAGGCTATAATTTTGATAGAGATCGGGAAGTTCAGATAAGTTCACGTTCGACTTCCCCAACTTATGGAAAAAATTCAAAAACTAACGTTCGATCGTCACCTCATCCTCAATCTCTGCACCCTGTTCGATCGCGTATTCTCGAAATTTTTCGAGATCGGATTTGAGCGAGGCTTCCACGAAGCGACCTAAAAACAGATTATCCATCAGCTTTCCCACGAATCCTGGGATTCCGTAACCAACCGTCAGTTTGACGATCGTACTGTGTTTGCGATCGTAGAACCGAACTGCACCCCGATTGGCTAAACCCTTGACTGATTCCCACTGAATGATTTGATGGGGTAGCACCCGCGTCAGTCGGGATTGCCAGTTTACCTCCAACCCCATTGCTGCTAGAGTCCAGCGAGATAGATTCGGATCGTCTTCGCTCACTTTCACCGACGAAATCCAATCCATCCATTGTGGCATTTTTTCGATATCTGCCCAAATATTCCACACGCGATCGATCGGAATATTGACTTCAATTTGGAAACTATGTTCGAGCCAGTCTGTCATGTTGAATAATGGAGCGATCGTAGGTCAATAGGGTCAGGCAGTATCTTCTCTTGTCAAATCCGACGTATTGCACCCTTAAACTTCCCGTCGCGGAAAAATCGCAATCGAATTTTATCCCTCAGAAGTAGATTCCGAATTAATCCCTTGCTGCGCGAGCAAAGCTTTCAGGCGGGCAATTTCCGCTTCGGCTTTTTCGGCACGTTGCCTTTCTTCTTCGTGGCTTAAAAGCCGCTCTCCGGTTTCGGGGTTGTAGAATCGCAACTGACCCTCGAAGAGTTGCAAGTCTAAGCCTAACACCTCAGAGTGAAGAGATAGAGTACCGTCCGCTACCAGAGTCGATGCGACCGTTCGATAAATCCCATCGATTAACTGCCGTCCTTTCAACGGGGGGTTGAGATAATCTCCGGTGGGATCGAACTGAAAATACTCTTGCACCCCTAATTTTAAATACTTTTGAGGTTTATCTTCCTCATCGTTTTCTTGGGTCGATTTGGAAGTGACTTCCAGAACGAAACTCGGGACTTTTCCCCCTTCTTCCCAAATTTTATAACTGGTTCGATCGCGATCGGCTACCCCAAACACCACAAACACATCTGGGGCAACTTTAGCGCTGGGAACTCCCTGTTTGTAGAAAATTTCCAGGTTGCCGGAAACGTAGACATCCTCTCGTTCTTGGAAGTAAATTTGCAGGGATTTAACGCCGTAAATCAGGTACTCCCGTGCGGGGTCGCTTTCTGCCATGGGGGAACCGTCGGGTAAGGGATATTCGATGTCGGGTTGAGTGGGGGTTTGAACCATAATTGCTCTGGGGGGTTAGCAGCATTAGATAGGACGCGGAGACGCTCCGGATGCGGGGAGGGGGAAATGGGGGAAAGTCTAGCTCCCCAAGCTTCCCCATTTCCCAAGCTGACCCTCATCTAATCGAGTTGCTGACGGCTGATTACTGAAAGCTTTTACTCCGATGCCGTCCCCACGAGTTCTCCCGTCGGGACGAGTTTACCCAGATTGGCTAGCACTGCATCGGCGGCTTGGTTCCCCGAAATCGTTGCCCCTTCCATACTATCGATATAATCCTGCTGGGTGTAACTGCCGGCGAGGAAGAAGTTTGCCACGGGGGTTTGCTGGGGGGGACGGTAGGGGTCCATTCCCGGTGCTTCCCGATACAGCGACTGCGCCAGCTTCACCACACTGTACCAAGTCATATTCAAGTCGCGGGCGGAGGGGAAAAGTTGCCGCACTTGTTCGAGAACGCGATGGGCAATGGCTTCGTTACTCTGTTTGATAAACGGATCGCCGGGGGTGAGGACGAGTTGCATCAAGGAACCTTCCCCTTCTTTATAGTAGTCTCCCGGACTGGCGAGGGCTAAGTCGGCGAAGCAGGAAAAGTCGGCATCAGCAGTATAGAGGAGGTTGTCGATTCCGGCCGCGTGCTGCAATTGCTTACGTTTCTCCTCGTCTTGGAGTTCCGTCACCCAGCCATCGAAGCGCAGTTGCACCGTTGCGACGGGGACAGTTTCGAGTTTGTAGATGTTGTCGAATTCGGGCCACTTGCGCCACTCGGCAGGTAAGACCTTTTTAATACCGGGTACGTCGCAGGCAAAAACGTAGGCATCCGCTTCAATGGTTTCTTCGCCTTCTCCTTGGGCGACAATAATACCTTTGACGCGGGTTTCTCCGGCAGTTTCTTCCGAGAGAACTTGCCGCACTCTGCGCCGGGTGTAGATTTTCGTTCCTCGTTCTTCGAGATACTTGACGAGGGGTTCGTGAAGGTAGGTGTGGGGAGAACCTTCAAGCATCCGCAGTACCGAGGCTTCAGTTTTGGCGGCGAAGAATTGGAAAATGGTGAGCATACACCGCGCCGAGATATTTTCCGTGTCGATAAATCCCAGGGCGTAGGCGATCGGGTTCCACATGCGCTTGAGGCTGCCGTTGTTACCTCCGTGGGAGCGGAACCAGTCGGCAAAGCTGATGCGATCGAGGTCGCGAATGGTCTTCATCGCCCCATCGAAGTCTATCAAACCGCGCACGATCGGGCTAGTTCCCAGGGCGATCGAATTTTGCAGTTTATCTTGGGCGGTAAGTTGAGTGGAGGTGAAGAACGCTTTCAAGCCGTGAAATGGCGCGCCGATGGGGAAACGGAAATCGAGTTCGCCAATCTTTCCCTCCGGATTGATAAAAGTATGGGTATGCTCTTTAAGGCGCAGGTTGTTCGTCGCCCCAATTTTTTCCATCAAGGCAAATAAGTTGTAATAGCATCCGAAGAAGACGTGCAACCCCATCTCGATATGGTTGCCATCTGGGTCTACCCAACTGCCAACTTTGCCACCCACGAAAGGCCGGGACTCGAATATTTCGACCTGATGTCCGGCATCGGCTAATTTCACTGCCGCTGCCATTCCTGCTAATCCCGCGCCTACTATTGCAACTCGCATTTCACATTTTTCCGATCGATTTGTTTACTTATTGTAATATTTTCAGCGATCGTCGCGAAACAAAGTTGGAACATCGAGAGTTTGAGAGGCTTGGGGAGCTTGGGAGGCTTCGGGGGCTTCGGGAGTCAGAATGCAATATTCCTCCGTTTCCTCCGTTTCTCCCCTTTCCCCCCTCCCCGCGTCTCCGCGTCATCTCCTTCCCCCGTTTCCCAAAAAGCAAAAAAGAAACCGGGTTTCTCAAATAAAGGAAAAACCCAGTTTCTCGATGGTAAGGATAAATAATGGCGTGTTTGCAGAAGAAGAAAGACTGGTTCTAAAGCTTACAGGTTAATGAACCACTCAATGAGTCCTTGTCCGGTCAGTACTTCAAAGGCAATCAAGGAGACAAATCCAATCATCGCCAGACGGCCGTTGAGGCTTTCGGCATAGGGGGTGAATCCGGCGCGAGGGGTATCTTCCACGTAGATGGTGGGTTCGATGGCAAAGTTGTTCATTTTGCCTTGGTCGTCGATGATGCTTCCTTTAACTGATTGCATAGGGATTCTCCGTGTTGCGTTTGTTATGTTTTAACCTTATGTAACTATTTGTAACAAAAGTTTACAGTCGTGTCAACCCCCTGTCAGAAAACTTGACGGGTAGGCGGCTCCAGATTCGAGAGCGATGTGATATATTGTTGAATATTATTTTCAATTAATTCTCAATTAAAATCGAACCTGTTGCGATCGATACAGAAAAAGCCAATCTCGAGGCTTAAAACTCAAGTGTAGGTGTATCAGCGCTCTAGAGTATCGATCGATGCAAACCACATAACCGTTAATCGAGTCAAACGGCGATCGCTTGTTAAAAATATTGTTTATCTAGTCCTTATTTAAAAGTTCGCTGAAATATATTGAGACGAATATCGATCTAAACGGTATCTACCCGCGCACACCCAACCCTCTGACGTTAGTTGCAAACGGAAAACTATTATGAGTCAAGCGAAGTACCTACTCGAATCCGACTTCAGCCTTCAAGGGCAAATTGTGAATATCGTTCGCAAGGACAATTTCACCCCCAAGCGAGTCCAGCTTTCGACGGAATACGGGCAATTTTTTATCAAATTGGCTAAACCCCTGCGCAGCAGCTTCCCGTTTCTCACACCGGGAGATTGGGTGTGGCTGTCGGGAACCTGCAAAATTAAAAAAGGGCGCAACGAATATAAAGCAGAAGAACTTAAACCCCTGAGTGCGGGTTCTTCCGGGAATGTTGCCGTTGCCGCACCGCCTGCTATCGAGAAACCCAAGCAAGACAAGCAACAAGGGAAAGTTCTCATTTGTCAGAAATCTGACTGCTGCAAGCGCGGGGGGAAAGCGGTCTATCAAGCCCTCGAAAAAGCCTTGCACGAGAAAGGATTGGGCGATCGGGTGAATATCAAAAAGACGGGATGTCTCAAACATTGCAAAGCCGGCCCCAACGTCGTGTTTATGCCCAGCAAAACCCGCCACAGCCGCATTCGTCCGGCAGATATTCCCAAATTGGTGGATAAGCATTTTGCCAGCGAGGCGAATTGAAGTCGATTCGTTGGCGATTAGCATTGAGCGATCGAGTCTCAGAGATGGCATAAGCCCTTGTGTGAATCGTTGTTCGCTTTGCCCAGACCGTCTCCTAACAAAAGAAATGTTAGTCTGACTTCTTGCCCCGAATCGCGGTATCGTGACGCAGGAGTCATCGACATGAGGAGCCAAGTGTGACTGACGATTCCCCTGAGAACCTGCCTCAAAAAACCGAAGCAGAAGAGGCTTACTTTGCCATCCTCAACGAAGTCGTGGCGTTGATGGAAGCGTCGCGTCGTCAGGTTGCCCGTTCCATCAATTCAGTCATGACCGCGACCTATTGGGCGATCGGGCAGCGGATTGTGGAATTCGAGCAAGAAGGAGAACGCCGAGCGGAATACGGCAAGAAACTCATCGAGCGACTTTCGCAAGACCTGACAACTCGCTTCGGGCGAGGATTTAAGAGAAGTAATCTGTTTCAAATGCGCGCTTTTTATTTAACCTACCCAGATGCGCAGCAATCCTTACCCGGATGGGAGGACACCGCAGAGATTTTCCAAACACTGTCTGGAAAATTCCCTTTACCCTGGTCTCATTACGTTTGCTTGCTTTCTCTCAAATCTGATGAAGCCCGCTCTTTCTACGAAGCCGAAGCTTTACGAGGGGGATGGTCGGTTCGGCAACTGCGGCGACAGATTTCGACCCAATTCTACGAGCGAACCTTACTCTCTCGCAACAAAGCCGCAATGCTAGAGAAAGGAGATCGGTCTTTGCCTTCGGAAACGCTTTCCCCCGAAGAAGAGATTAAAGACCCGTTCGTCTTGGAATTTCTCGACCTCAAAGACGAGTATTCAGAGAACGAGCTAGAAGAAGCACTCATCGAGCATATTGAAAGCTTTCTCCTCGAATTAGGGCAAAACTTTGCATTTCTCGGTCGCCAGCGTCGCTTGCGGATTGGCGACCAATGGTTTCGCGTCGATTTGCTATTTTTCCATCGTCGTTTGCGATGTCTAGTCATTATTGACTTGAAGCTGGGAGAGTTTACCCATGCCGATGTCGGTCAAATGCATCTGTATTTGAACTACGCGCGCGAAAACTGGACGCATCCCGATGAGAATCCCCCTGTCGGCTTGATTCTTTGCAACCGAAAAGATGAAGCCGTGGCACATTATGCTTTAGCAGGATTACCCAATAAAGCGATCGCTGCGGAGTATCAGACCGCGTTACCGGATGAAAAGCTGCTCGCGGAGGAATTAGAACGAACGCGCAAGAGAATCGAAAATCGTTCGGAAGGATAGAGTAGCGTTCTATCGATCGCTTGCGGATAGTTCCTATTGCTACTCGATACGCCCAAAACTTACCCTCCAACAGTATCCGGCGAATTTACTCGATACAACTTCAACTCGTGTTCCGGGTCTTCGCGCCGTTCGACGACGGTTTCTAGCTGCCAGTTTGGGTCGTTTTGGGCTGCGGCTTTCCAGGTGGGGGAGGGGTTGAGGAGAAATACCGTGCCGAAGCCGTCGGGAATTTGGGGTAAGTTGGGTTGCGCGGAAAGCAGCAGGTGAACGTTAGAGGAGAGGCGGTAACTGAGAGTGAGGACTTGAACGGGGGAGGCATCGCTGATAATGAGGGGATTTTCGGTCTGGGCGATCGCATCTCCTGCGGGAATGTAGTAGAGGGCTTTGTCGTTACTTTTACTCCAGGTGATTTCTTGCTGGGATTCGATGAGACAAGCGACGGTTCCAGCAGAAAGGATGGCGATCGCGACAAATTGCCAAATTCGCAGCTTCCAGGCTTTAAGGCGATCGAGTTGGGTGGTTAAACAGTAGGCGACGAGGAGTTGGATGTGGATGTAGCTGGGGAAAAGATAGCGCACTCCAGACGATCGCCTGCCGCCCAAAATGGCATCGGGCAACATAATCGAGAGGGCGTTCACCCCGATAATCGCCACGAACAACAACCAGACGGATTTGGGGGCGTGACGGATGATGAAATAGAGGGTGAAAAAGGCAAAAATCGTCAGGACGATATTGAAGTTGGTCAGATCGGTGTTGAAAAAGACGCGGTTGATGTTGCGAAACCAGCGATTGATTAGAAAGTCGATCGACTGTTCTGATTTCCCTTCGGAGATGACTTGACTAATTTGGGCGGTGTTAATGAAAATGACCCAAATCCAGGGAGTAAAGGCAACCATCCCGGCAAAGCCACTCACCAGATACGGCAAGACGATCGATTTAAATCGGGCGCGTTCGAGGACGAGAACGTAAATCCCTTGGGCGATCGCCACCAGGACGAAAAAGAGGTGGGAGTAGCAGCCGAAGGCAACGGAAAAGGCGTAAATTCCCCAGGCGAGGGTTTGCTTTTCCCTCGTTTCTCCTTCTCGGCTGAGCCTCATCGCCCGCAACAGTGCCGCATTCGAGAGTAAAATCGCCACCGTCCACAAACTGTACTGTCGGGCTTCGTAGGCGTAGAGGAGGTGCAAGGGGGAGATGGCAAAAATCCCGATCGCCATCCAGGCAACCGTCGGCGACTCGAACAGTTCCCGGCAAAACCAGTACAGGCAAGGAAAGACAAAAATAGAAATCAGGGCGGCGAGGCTGCGGGTAACGGTCACCGAATCATCGAACCAGCCCATCCCAAACTTCACCCAGTAGCGAGTGAGGGTGTAGTAGAGGGGGGGGTGTTCGGGATGGGATTTGAGAGCTTGCAGGGTGTCGCCGAAGTCGGTGGTGGCGGCTGGAGAGTGGAAGGCGTGGAGGGTATCCGCAGGTATGGGGCGATCGAGATATACGGCATCGATAACCTGACTCTCCGTATACCCCGACACTCGCATCGACGTGCGCACCTCATCCGCCCAGTAAAATTTCAGTCCCAGATTGGTAAATCGCAACAGGATTCCCAAGGTGAGGAGGAGGATACAGAGTAATTTTATCCACTTGTGATGGCGCATGGAATGGAGGGAAAGGGGGGAAAGGGGGGAAAGGGGAGAAAGGGGGGCAGGAGAGCAGTAGATGACGCGGGGATGCGGAGAGGAGAATTATTCAATTAACCGTTCCCCATTCCCCGTTCCCTAAACTACGTCAAATCATAAAGGTGGACGAACGCGCCGGTACGCTCGAAAGAGTCGAGTTCTTTACCAATGCTTTGGAAGTAGTTGACGACGAATTCTTGTTCTTCGGGAACGCCGTCGGTGTGGGACA
>JAXHUC010000020.1:0-11595 GCA_034189805.1 Cyanobacteriota bacterium | reverse complement strand
GTCAAATCATAAAGGTGGACGAACGCGCCGGTACGCTCGAAAGAGTCGAGTTCTTTACCAATGCTTTGGAAGTAGTTGACGACGAATTCTTGTTCTTCGGGAACGCCGTCGGTGTGGGACATGAGTATCCAAATACGCGGGTTGCCTCGCAAACGCTCGAATTCTTCGAGATATTGCTGTCGTTCTGCGGGGGTCACTTCTTCCCCATCGTCTAAGTCTTCAACGCCGATAATGTAGTCATCGGGTTGATAGCCGTATTTGGGGGCGTAGTATTTAAATTGGTAGATGCCCCGTTGAAAAATATAGAGGAGATCGCCGGGTTGTTGGTTGGCTTTGATATATTCGATGACGGGAACGATTTCTTCGCGCTTTTGTGGGGAAATAACTAAGCGGCTGGTTTGGAATAGTGGGGGCACGAGAATTGCGCCAATGATAATAATGGCTAATATTTTCACCCAGTCAGCTCTCGATCGCGCTTTTTCCCAAAGGTAGGCAATTCCCACTCCCATAATGAGAATGACAAATGGGGTGAGGAAGAGCAGCAGGCGGTAACGAAAAGGATAGAGCTGTAAATATGCCGCCAGTAGAGTAAAAGCGGGGGTGATTAGTAACAGGCTTAAGACAAATTTATTCCGCTTCCACAGGGCAAAACAGCCGATCGCAAAAATCCCGATCGCGACATCGACGAGTAAGCCTTCGTCAAAACCAAGGGGATTCCCGAAGAATTTATTAATTCTTTCGAGCAGCCAACTCACATCGAGCCAAGAGTTGGGGAATGCCGAACTCCAGTGACTTTGTAAGTTTTGATTTCCTCGAATCGCGGTCAAAGAAACTCGATAAGAAATGAGGAAGCTCGTCCCCCAGCTCAATCCAATCGCTCCGATGGCGATCGCTTTTTGAGTTTGCCGTTTTTGTAGGGTGTGAATGAGGGCCAGCATCCCAAAACCTGCGAGGCTAAATACCGCTGGATGGGAAAACCAAATGGCAATACTTCCGGCGAGAGCGTAGAGGATAAATCGGGATAAGTCGATCGGGCGATCGATAATTTTAATAAACAGATACGCCGCAAATAAGGCAACAGTTACATCTGTTGAATATTGCTTGACTTCGGAAGCATAATAGACTAGGTATTCTAAGCTAATAAATAGTAAAACGCTAATAAAAATGGCATCTTTGGGTAAAAAACGCCGAGCGACTTGATAGAATAAACCAAAGGATAAAATGCTCCCAATTAAAGGAAATAATCGCAAAGCATATTCATTATTTCCAAAAGTTTGAACGGCAAGCTTGAGTACCATCAAAAAGCCAATGGGCGCGGCTTGGTCGTAGTCTAACGGTTGCAGGAGTTCCCCGTAAGAACGGTTGATGATATTGAGCGCCAAAACCGACTCATCCGCCCAGAGCGATCGATTAGCAGCATATTGGATGACTCGTACCAGAACCCCGAAGCCGATCGCGATCGAACACCATTGATGCAGCGTCCATTGAGAAACCTTCGAGGCAAATTTGAAATTGGCGGGCAACGATCTGAGCATTGCAACTGGGTAGATTTGAGAACAGAAAAACTCCGCCCGAACAGCCGGAGTAACCGCGTTAGTCGATATAATACACCGAACTTGCAGTGGTTAGTTTTCAGCCATCAGCTTTCAGCCGTCAGCTTTCAGAAAGTGTCTTTCCCATCGAGTCCGATCGATGGCATCCTAAAGAATACTCAGAGTTAGGGAATGGAGAGCTGGGGGAGAAACGGGAGAAAGGGGGGAGACGGGGGAAGGAGATGACGCTCCGGACGCGGGGACGCGGTGAGGGGGAGATGGGGAAGCTGGGGGAGAGTGAATGCACGCATTAAAAATTAAAATGCAAAATTCTCCCTTGTCTCCTTGTCTCCCGAGAGCTAGCAAAGCTCCCGAGAGCTAACGAAGCCTCCCATCTCGATCGGATATTGGTTTTATGGGAATCACATCCATAGAATATGACTGAATCGTCTAAACTCAGCTCATCGGAGCGATCGACATTGGGATCGAGTATTGGATTGTTACTCGTCATTTTCACCCTCTCCCTGGTGTTGCGGCTGATTGCCATCGACGTTCCCATCAATCTCGATGAAGTGTCGTGGATGGAACGGGGGTCGGAGTTTTTTCGCCAATTCCTCGAAGAAGACTACCAAGATACCTACTTGCGCCACCATCCCGGCATCACTAACATGTGGACGATCGGCAGTGGCATGTATCTTAACTGTCGGCTGCACGAATGGATACCGGGATTGTTCGATCTCGATCCGAATCTGACGGTGCGCGAGTGCATGAAAACCGAGCGATTCCCGATCGCCCTGTTCGTTCTCCCCCGGTTGTTTCAGGCACTTCTTACCTCAATCTTCACCTGCGGGATTTACGCCCTCACCCGCCGCTTAATCGGCAAGTCGATCGCCCTGGTGGCAACGATGCTGCTGATATTCGACCCCTTTTTCCTGGCGTATCAGCGCTTCCTCACCACCGATGCCCTACAAGCGAACTTGGGCGCGTTGGCATTGCTGCTGCTGCTGCTATACCTGCGCGGTAACGGTAAAACTCGCCGTCCCAGTTTCCTCGATCGCGCCGGACTGTTGTTTTCGGGCATCTTCATGGGGTTAGCCGTTGCCACCAAAATTCCCGCCCTCTTCGCTTTCCCCGCCATTATCACCTGGATTGTCTGTATCGAATTGGGACTGTGGAAACCCATATTCCGTCCCCGAGGTTGGGCGTGGCAAATCTTCGATCTGAGTTTGTGGCTGGCGATCGCTGCGGCGACGATTTACGCCATCTGGCCGGTGCTGTGGGTGACTCCAGAAGCAGCCCTCACTCGCCTCTACCAAGGTCTGGTGGAGGAATCGCAACGGGGATTTTTCTTCTTTCTCGGGCAACTCACCGACGCGCCCAACGTCCTATTTTATCCAGTGGTTTTGGTGTATCGCCTGTCGCCGGGAATTTTGCTGGGTGTTCTCCTGTACGCGATCGCCCGTTTGCGTCCCCGCCTCTATCGCCGTTTCGACAAACCCTACACCCTCGGCGGCTTCGACAAAATCAACGCCCGCCCCGAACTCAACGCCCTCCTCATTGCCAGCGCCTGGATACTTCTCGTCCTCTCCCTCCTGTCGAGCAAAATCGATCGCTACATTCTCCCCACCGTCCCCTTCCTGGCCATCCTCGCCGGTTTGGGGTGGCTGCAAATGTGGCACGGGTTCCGCAAGCGATTTTATCGGGCGGGGGCAAAGTTTGGGGCGAAAGCCGGGTCGAATTCCAACCTGGCGAGGGGGTGCGCCTTTCTCCTAATTCTGGCGCAACTGGTGGTACTCGTGCCCCACTTTCCCTACTACATCACCTATTTCAATCCGCTCGCAGGGGGGTCGCGCGTCGCCCAGCACTTGCTGATGGTGGGGCAGGGGGAGGGCCTCGATCGGGCGGCCCGGTGGCTGAATCAGTCGCCGGATGCCAAACGGACGATCGTTGCCAGTGCCTATAGCAAAGCCCTCGAACCCTATTTTCTCGGACTGACCACCAATATCGGTCGATCGAAACCCACCCCAGATCGACTTCGCCGCTGGGTGGGAACCCATCGCGTCATCCTCTATTTCAACCAGTTCCAGCGTCAGATACCCGATCCGGACATTTTGGCCTACTTCGCGGCGCAAAAGCCCCTGTACACCGTGGAAATCGACGGTCTCGACTACGTGCGGGTGTATCCGGGGCCGACGCTGCTACCGGAAGATTTGGATGATATCCAGTATTCCCTCACCACTTCTGTTTCCCCGGCAGTGCGCCTGTTGGGGTGCGATTTGGACGATCGCCTCACGGAAGAACACCTGGGCAGCATCACCTTATACTGGCACTTCCTGGAAAACACCCCTTCGGATTTACAGGTGGAAATGACCTTTATCGATTTGGCGACGAACGAGGTGCGGCAGCAATGGCAGTCCCCCCTCGTCAACGGCTACCTGGGAACCACCGAACCGATTGCCCTGGGGAGTTTGCTGCGAGACTTCCACCTCCTCCCCCCAGCAACCGATATCGCACCGGGACGCTATCAAATTAAGGTACAGTTGATATTTCCCGAGGAGGCGGGTCAGGAAACGCAGCCGATCGTTTTGGGAGAAATGGAGGTGGGGTAGTTTTTGAATGCAAAATTAAAGGGGCTTGGCGGAACTTGCCAAAAAACTCACAACCGACGATACAAAAACCAACGCAGGGAAATCGGCGGTTGCCCTTTGACTGGAAACACGTCCCGTCCGCTGGCCCAATTCTCGAACCATCCCGTCGGCGGCCAAGCTTGGGAGGGCTGGTGGGCTTTTTCGTAGTCGTAAACCGACTCTTCCGAGAGGACTTGCAGGGGCAGCAAATCTACAGCCGAAACCAGTTCCGATCGCGAAAATATCGATGAGAATGCCATCTGCCCCCATTCCCGTTCCCGAGGACCCGGTTCGTATCCTGCCACGGGTAAAAAGAGATTGAACAGCAATAGACCCCCCGGTCGTAGAAAGTCGCACATTTTCGCCAGCAGCAACCGCAACTCTTGGGCCGATCGCAAGTGGGAAATCACCTCAGAAATCACCGCCAGTTGGTAGTGGGCGGGTCTCATGCGCGTGGTGGGGTCGAGGACGTTGCCCTGGGTGACAGTCACGGGCAGTCCTTTTTCCGTGGCGTGGGTTTGAATTTGCTGGGCAAAAGAGGGGGTGAGTTCGATCGCATCTACGGGATGCCCCAACTGCGCTAGGGGAATCGTATTTCGCCCCGTTCCTGCCCCCACATCTAAAATCGGGTTGGCGGCAGGTTGACCCAACTGTTGGGCAACGGCCATCACTTTCGCATCCGGATATGCCCCGAATAGCGGCGGTTTGCGCTGATTCACCCAATTCTCGTACTGCTGGGCCACCGTTCCGCCGATTAGCTTGAAGTTACAGACGTAACCCGGCTTGGGAGGGGTCGCGGATTGATACTCAAAGGTGACGTAAGCGTGGGGGGTTGCCTGAAATCCCCGTTCTAGATTTTGCGCGAACATCTGACGCAGGTTTTCGATTTCTGCGGGGGCAAAGGGGGTGTGTAGCGCGATAAAAAGCTGCTCGATTTGGTCGATATAATGCCCGAGGAACTGAGGCAAACACGGAAATGTAATTTCTCCCTTCGCCCGAGTCCGGAGGTGAATTTTGCTGAGTACTGCTTTTTCGAGTAATGCCGGATCGGTAATTGGGGGAGAGTCAGACATAGCCGGAAGTCAGGGATGGTGTGGGTTTTGGGGCAAGGCAGGGGAGAGAGGCACAGGAGGCAAGAAAGGGCCAGATGTTTGTACTCACTCCTCTACTCGTTCTTCGGTTAGTATTTTGCAACTATCGAAGCGATCGTACTGTAGAAAGTTCCCCGATCGAGCTAGATGAAGTAAGCGCCAAAACAACAAATCGGCTTTTAGTATGGTAATCTGCTACGCAGCAAAACTAACGATCGCCCGTTAAAAAATTGCACTTATAGTCATAAGCAGTCAGCTTTCAGATCTGGGCAAAACCTGGCTACAGAAAGTTTGTAGCTTTTCAGATGTTCTAACCTTACTGAATACAGCTAGAATGTCAATTCTCAAACCATTTAGGCTATCTAGCATTTTGAATTCCCCATAGCGGCACTCAACGTAATTCCGATCGACTGTTCGATAAATAATGAGCCAAACGCAAACGAACTATTCTCTAATTGTTGGAGCCAACCAAGGAATTGGTTTGGGATTTGTTAAGAAGTTATTAGAACCGAACCAAAATCGGCAAATTTATGCAACCTATCGCCGACAAGAAACGGCAGGTGAATTAATTGAATTATCGCGGAAATATCCCGATCGCCTCACCTGCTTGCCAATGGATATTACCGAAGAGGGTAATATCGTTGCCGGACTCGAAGCCATGCAAAACCAAACCGATCGGCTGCATTATGTTGTTAACTGCGTCGGTATTTTGCACGAAGGAACCGTAACTCCCGAAAAAAGTTTGCGACAAATCGATGCCCAACAGCTCCTCCGATATTTTCAGGTGAATAGCATCGGTTCGGCATTACTCGCCAAGCATTTACTCCCCTTCTTTCGTCACGGCGATCGCAGTATTTTTGCCAGTATTTCTGCCAAAATCGGCAGTATTGGCGATAATCGCTTGGGAGGATGGTACGGATATCGCGCCTCGAAAGCGGCTTTGAATATGTTGATGCGCACCGCATCGATCGAGTATCGCCGCAAAAGTCCGAAGACGATTGTCGTCACGTTGCATCCGGGTACGACGGATACGCGCCTCTCCAAACCCTTTCAACGGAACGTTCCTCCCGAGAAGTTATTTTCGATCGAACGGACGGTCACTCAACTCTATAACGTCTTGGAAAACTTGGACGAACGCGATAGCGGCGAGTTTTTTTCCTGGGATGGCAGCCGCTTGCCGTGGTAGTTCCTCGTTTGCCGGCACCAAAATTGCGATCGCAAGGCAGATTCAGCCTGTTTTTTACCCGAAACTATTGAGAATAGGGTCATTAAATTAACGATTTTACCGGGGTTTCGAGGCGTGATATATTTATCTTACATATATAATTTATCTATTTTTTGTACGTTAAACAAAATTTTCGACTCAGCGATCGAAATAAGATCGTGAAATCGGACAAACTTTTTCACCTAAGAATCTATTAAGAAAATGAGATTTATCAACCCGAAAACCGACTATGCCTTCAAAAAAATATTTGGATCTGCCGAAAGCACGGATATTCTTATTAGCTTTCTCAATGCCTTAATTTATGATGGCAAGCCAACGATTCAATACTTAGAAATCATCAATCCCAATCTGCCACCGAGAGTGCAAGGGCTAAAAGATACCTATCTCGATGTCAAAGCACAACTTGAGGATGGAACATTTGTCATTATTGAAATGCAAGTTCTCAACGTTCAGTCTTTTGGCAAACGAGTAGTATTCAACGCGGCAAAAACCTATGCCTTTCAACTCCAAGCTGGAGAAGGCTACCGAATGCTCAAGCCCGTAATTGCCCTAACTTTAACAGATTTTGAAATGTTTGCCGATCGAGAACAACTAATTTCTCGCTTCGTTTATCAAGAAAAAAATGATGGTTTTACCTATCCCGACAACGAAATCGAGCTGGTGTTTGTCGAGTTACCCAAATTTACCAAACAACTCCACCAACTTGAAACCCTAACCGATAAGTGGATTTACTTTATTAAATCTGCCCGATCGCTCACGGAAATTCCCGAGAATATGGACGAGATCCCGGCACTACACCGTGCTTTTGAAATTGCCAATCAAGCTGACTTAACTCCTGCCGAACTTGAAGATTTAGAACGTCGGGAAATGTTTATCTACGACCAACAAGGGGCGATCGCCTTGGGTATCGAACAAGGCTTAGAAAAAGGACGAGATAAAGCTACACGTGATATCGCTCGAAATTTACTCGATCGACTCGACGACGAGACGATCGCCAACACCACAGGCTTAAACCTTGAAGAAGTTCGAGAATTACGCGAGGAGCAAAGATCGGTCTAAAATCAACCGAATATCTCTGTAACCGTCACACTTTGCCGATCGTTTCGTCCTCAAAGAAATGGCACGTCCAAAAATATTACAAGCCGATCGAAATTACACCTTCGGTTCCTATTTTGAGATGCCCTATGGAACGGATGAGATTTTAGCGGAGTTCGGCTATCATTTTTCGATTTCGAGACTTTCGCTACCCAGAACCACCCGAGCGCTCGATCGACTCCCCTATCTCCAGCAACAAATTGAGGATATTTTCCCACTCGTTCGATTGAGTAACGAAACTGCTCGTCGGGAAACTCTCGTTTCTCCAGTGTTACTCGAAGTTATCCGATACAGCCAATGCCAACTGCGAATTGAGTATCCCGTTACCGTCAGTAATTGGCTCACAGGTAATCTCGATTATCTCTTAAAATCCGATCGCGAACTACTCATCATCAAAGCCAAAAATGACGATCTCACGCGAGGGTTTACGCAGTTGTCAGTCGAGTTAATTGCCTTGTCGCTCTGTGAAGAACGAGATATTTTATATGGAGCGGTTACCATGGGCGATACTTGGCGGTTTGGTAAGCTCGATCGCCCGAACCAATCGATCGTACAAGATATTACCCTTTACAACATTCCCGATAATCTCGAAGAGTTAACTCGAATTTTAGTGGGTATTTTAGAGTTACCTCTAGAAGCGAAATCGGAGACTGTGCCGAAAGAAAATGATGATTCCTAGACCCTGCGATCGGGCAGTAGCGTCACGTTTATCGTCCGAACGAATGAAGGCGATCGCATATCTAATTGCTGGGTGAGAACGGTCAACCGCACCCATCGGGAGACGCGGTTCGGTTGGGTTATCGCAGAGTGCGATCGAAATGTTCGGCAACCTGGCTGGCCGCATCGCTCACCAATTCCGGGCGATCGTAATAGTCCATTTGCAAACCCTCAACCCAGGCAATGGATTTGGGAGCATCTACGTTCTCGTAGAACGCCCGCGCGTTGTCTGGCAGCGCCATATCGTCGCCGTGCAGCATGAAAAACGGCACGTCGATGCCATCGGCTGCGGCGAGGGCATCGAAGGTCAGCCACTCTTCCCAAGCCATCACCGGGAAACGGTTGTCGTACTGCGCGATCGCCCCGCGATCGGGATTGGTGTAGTAGAAATTCGGGTCGGCCCAGCGCATCGCCGCCAAATCGATGGTTTCGTCGTTGGTAGCAGCAACGGTGTATCGAATCGTGCCATCAGTCTCGTAGTGAGCTTGAGCCTTCTGGCTGGCACGAATGAGACGATCGAAGCGATCGGGGGTATAAATTTCTCGTGCGGTTTCGGGGTCGTGCAGCCAAGCGGCTACCGTGGCAAAAGATTGAAATTCTGCACCTTGGGCAATTGCACCGGCCATGTAACCGGCCGACGCGCAAACCGCCAAACCGCCAACGCGATCGTCTGCCACTTCCGGTAGGGCGGACATGAAGCTGGCAGCAGCTTTGAGATCTTCAATTTTCATCGTCGGACTCTCCAGGGCGCGAATCTCCCCTTCGCTATCTCCAAAATTGCGAAAGTCAAAAGCCAGTGCCGCAAAACCGCGATCGGCGAGTTCCTCAGCGTACGAACCCGACATCTGTTCTTTGGTGGAAGTCCAAGACCCCGCCACCACTACGCCCGGTAATTCTCGACCTTCGATATAGTTCTCGGGGAGGTACAGGTGACCGACTAACGTTTCACCTTGGTTTTCAAAGGTAACTTCCCGAACTTGGGCGGCTTGGGCGGTTTCGGAAACGGCAACAACGGCAGTGAATAGCAATGCATGGAGAAAAGATTTCATGGTTTTGTCCTTTCTAAAGTGAGTTTGTTAAAAATTGGGTTGGTTAAATTCTGGAGGTCATACAAATATTCGATCGCTTACCCTTCGCTTTCTTCCGTGACTCTAGCCCCCGTCCCTTCGCTCAAAATCTGTTGCTGGTAGCCCATCGGTTTATCTCCCACCGTCGCGCCGCCGTTAATCATGCCTTGGATGCCACTTTCAAAGAAGGTATAGGGGAAGCGGGCTTCGGGTTTGCTGACTCGATCGAGGCGCTGCTGCAACTCGGTGGGAATCTCAAAATCCAGCGCACCCAGGTTATCTTCCAATTGGTGCAGCTTTGTTGCCCCGACGATGACCGAAGCAACCCCAGGACGGTTGACCACCCAGTTCACCGCCACCTGTGCCATGGAACGTCCCAACTCGTTCGCCACTTTTTCGAGTTCGGCAACGATCGCCCAATTCTTCTGGGTAAACTTATTAAATGCCGGATTACCGCTATCGGCGAGGGCAGCGAGGCGACCGGACCCTTCAGCCCCGTTTTCCGAGGGTTTGTATTTACCCGACAGCAGACCGCTTGCCAGGGGAGACCAAACCATAATCCCCGTCCCCAGGGAATGCGCCATGGAAGCGTACTCAAATTCGATATTGCGTTCGACGAGGGAATATTCGAGCTGGACGGTACTGATGGGTTCGAGGTGTCGTTCTCGGGCGATGGTCTGAGCTTGCGCCACGTACCAAGCGGGGGCATCCGAGAGGGCCACGTAGCGGACTTTTCCCGATCGCACCAAATCGTCGAGAGTGCGGATGACTTCCTCGGCGGGGGTCACCCGATCCCAAGTGTGCAGCATATAGAGATCGATATAGTCCGTCCCCAGGCGTTGCAAAGAACCTTCGAGTGCCCGGAGAATATTCTTGCGCCCGTTGCCCCCAGCATTGGGGTTGCCCGGTTCGCCGTTATAGCTGAACTTGGTGGTAATGACGACCCGATCGCGCGTGCTGCTTTCTTTAACGAATCGACCCAGCATCCGCTCGCTGTTACCGTTGGTGTAGAGGTCGGCGGTATCGATAAAGTTGCCCCCCGCTTCGAGGTAGGTATCGAAGAGCTTGCGGGCATTTTCTTCCGTTGCCCCCCAACCCCAGTCATCGCCGAAGGTCATCGTTCCCAAAGCCAAACGGCTGACTTTCAGTCCGGTATTGCCGAGTGTATAGTAATTCATCCCGTCATATTCTCCTTGCGTGTTGCTGGCATCTGGATGCCTGACAAGAACTAATATCGGATATTTTGGGGGCGGATCGATTGCATTTTCTTGCCCTGTTTTGGTACAAAGTTGCTAAGTAAGCTTTCAGCCGTTAGCCGATCGCCCCCTGACTGCATACTCGCAAAGGCGAATCGAACCGAGCCATTCAACCTGCTGCGATGGAACCTCAGATTCACAAAAGCCAGATTAATTTTGTCGATCGCCAAACCCTAAAGCCCAAGCCAGGGGTAGATGCCGGACGAATTCTAGTCTCGAGCAAAAACTTAGCATGGGAAGGAATTCATATCGAAAAAGGAGAAAATGAAACGTTTACCCCCGACGATGTGACCGTTCCCCAGCACTATTTTGCGATGAATGTCGGGTCGGCTTTTGAGTGGGAATGGAAAGACGGCAAGACCTTCAAAACCCACCGCTACGAAACGGGAGAGTTATGGGTGAATCCGGCGGGCGTACCCTTTTCCCACCGCATCGATACTCACAATCAATTTGTGTTGCTCACCCTCGATCCGGCTAAAATTATCGAGGCATTACCGGACTATCCCCTCCTCGATCGCCAAGTTTTCCAGCGAGTCCACAAATCCCAGGATAAACACTTACAAACACTGATACAGGCATTATTAGTGGAAGCCGAAAATGGCGGTCCCAACGGTAAACTTTATGCCGATACACTATCAACCGCACTTGCCGTCCATTTTGTCAACCATTACGGTCTCGAAAGTCCGATCGACTTTTCTAAGATGCACGCACTCGATCGCCAGCGTTTGGGATCGGTTATCGAATATATCGAAGCCTATTTAACTGAAGACATCGGTCTGAGCGATCTAGCTCAAGTGGCGGGGTTGAGTCAGTTTTATTTTTCTCGTTTATTTAAAAAATCCATTGGGCTAACCCCACATCAATATTTAATGAAACGGCGGATCGAACGCGCTGCAAAGGTTCTCGAACGAGAGCCGATCTCGCGAGTCGCCTATCGCTTTGGTTTTGCCGACCAATCCCACTTCACCCGCGCGTTCAAAAAAGT
>JAXHUC010000002.1:115151-124929 GCA_034189805.1 Cyanobacteriota bacterium | reverse complement strand
AAGGTCTCGTCGATGCGGCCCGGTTATCGGCGCAAGTGGAAACAGAATACGAACGGGTAACAGTTGCCCTCAAACAAAAACTCGAGGAACTCGAAAATGAACCCTCGATGAATGTCAGTTCGGGATAAGACTGTGTTGAGAGGAATAGGGGGGAAACGGGAGAAACTGACGCGGGGACGCGGTGACGCGGAGAGGGAGAAAATTGGGAGAAACGGGAGAATTGAGAGAAACGGGAGAATTGGGGGAAACAGGGGAAACGGGAGAAACGGGGGAATTGAGATCTCGTTGAAAAACTCAGTGTTTGTTGCCTCCAAAGCCCCCCAAGCTCCCTTTCAATACCGAATACGCGGATCGATATAAGCGTTGAGAATGTCGATGCCGATACTGACCACCACCACGATCGCCGCAAAAAAGATCGTGACTCCCTGAACGGTAGGATAGTCCCGAGAGGAAATCGCCTCGTACAGGCGGCTGGCCAAACCCGGCCAAGAAAAGGTCACCTCCGTTAAAATTGCCCCGCCCAATAGCGAGGCAAAGGTCAGTCCCAACACGGTAATCACCGGAATCATCGCATTTTTCAGGGCGTGAGCCACCAAAATCCGCCCTTCGGAAATACCTCGGGCGCGGGCCGCTTCGACGTAATCGCTTTGTAGGGTTTGCTTGAGGTTCACCCGGACGATGCGCTCGAAAATCCCGCTGAGCAAAATCCCCAAGGTGAGGCTGGGCAGTGCCAAGTAATGGAGGGCAGCAAAAAATTGGTTGAGATTGCCCGCAAGCAAACTATCGACGGTGTAGAGTCCCGTCAGTCCTGCGGGTGGGGGCAGCGTCAGAGGAAAACGAGTCCCCAAGGGGAACCAGCCCAACCGCACTGAAAAAATCAGTTGCAACACCATCCCCATCCAAAACATCGGCACGGAGTAGGTGATGATGCCGAACAATCGTCCGCTGACATCGACAGCGGAATTCGGGCGAGAAGCCGCCACAGATCCGACGGAAATCCCCACGACGATCGCCACGAGCATACTACAGATCGCCAATTCTGCGGTAGCCGGGAAGAAGTTTTGAATAATCTCCCACACGTTCTGTCCCCGACTGGTAGCCGACTCGCCTAAATCGAAGCGCAGCAGTTGCCCCATATAGTTGATATACTGCTCCCACAGCGATCCGCCCAGTCCCAACTGTTGCCGCAGTTCTTCTTTGAAGGCTTCCGGGGCGCGCGGACCGAGAATGGCATCGACGGGATCGCCGGGAGTGGCTCGCAGGAGTAAAAATACCGAGGTGGTAATCGTCCAGAGCATCAAGGGCGCGAGCAGGACGCGGGCGAAGATATAGTATTGTAGGGCTTTCGATCGAGACATGGCATCGAGTGAGAAGGGACCATCGGGGTTCGGTTCCCGATCCTACCGCGAACCACCCGCGTCGGCGATTTCAATTACGGTTGGGGCGATACGGTTTCAACTTGCCATCGCTCGACAAACCCTCGGGGCAACCACTTTCCCGGTTCGATGTCCGACCCGAAGACGAGCGCGGTTAAACCGATGGCAATGGTCATCGCCCCGACGGAAAATCCCGCGAGCCATCGAACTCGACCGTGCAGTCGTTGCAGTTCGATCTCTTTGGTTTCGAGTTGGGCGAGTATCTTTTGAGTCAAGGCGTTCGGCGGCTCGAGTCTCGGTTCGATAATCGGTGCGGGACTCGGTTCGATGACCGGTTCGATAACCGGTTCGACTTCTAGCAGTTGTTCGGGTGGCACTGGCGAGTCGGTTAAGACTTCAAACAATACTTGCGTGTAAAGCCAGTCGGTAATCAGTTCGGGACAGTTGCTGTTAAACCAACGCAGAGCCAAAACTCGAAATAACGGTTTGGAGAGGCGAGCGATCGGTTTGAGAATCCGTTGGACGGGTTGGGGGCGAATTTTTTTTTCGATGAGGTTAACCGAACCGACATCGTAGAGGCAGTCGAGGATGGCTTTGACAATTGCCTCCTCTTTTTTGAATAACTGCGTTAACCTCAGTTGAACCTCTAACATCCGTTCGGTTTCGAGTTGAGTCTCGGGCAGTTGTTTCATTAGACTTAAGCGCAAACAAATGGCAGGTTATTTGTCACAACAGTAAATACACAACAGCAAAGATCGATCTTTAGGGTTCGGTTGAGTGGGTCAAACACCGTTCGATGGTACTGACAACAGACCCAGCTAGAGCTTCGAGATCGTAGCCTCCTTCGAGACCGAATAAAACTTGACGGGAGATGCCCAAGCAACAGTCGGTAAAATAGCCGAAGTCTTCTGGTTCTAGGGCGATAGTCGAGAGGGGGTCGGCGCGGTTAGCATCGTATCCGGCACTGACGATCAGTAGATCGGGTCTGAAGTTTTTGAGGAAAGGGATAACTTCGAGGTCGAATTTGGATCGGTACTCGGCGATCGTACTGCCGCCACCCATGGGTAAATTTAGCACGTTCTCAAAATTTCCGCGTTCGCTGGCATCTCCAGTTCCGGGATAGTTGGGGGATTCGTGCAGGGAACAGTAGGCAATTTGGGGGTGGGTTTCGACGATGGCTTGGGTGCCGTTGCCGTGGTGTACGTCCCAATCGAGAATGGCGACCCGATCGACTCCGAATTGCTTGAGGGCGTAGCGAGCGGCGATCGCGGCGTTGGAGAGCAGGCAAAATCCCATCCCCCAAGCGGGCAGGGCGTGATGTCCGGGGGGACGAGCTAAGACAAATGCGGGTTCCCCGGTTTCGAGGACGCGATCGACTCCATCCAACCAAGCACTCACTGCCAGCAGGGCAATATCGTAACTGCGGCTGGAGACGGGGGTATCTTCATCGAGTCGTCCGCCGCCGCGTCGGGCGATTTTCTCAATGGTGCGAACGTAGTCCCTCGGATGCACTTGAGTGATGATGTCGAGCAGGGGACGTTCGGGTGGCGGGGTTGGCGATCGCCACTCAATTCGATCGGCCCAGGGAGCATTTTCTAGAGCCGCGACGATCGCGCTCAATCGTTCCGGACGTTCGGGATGAAATGCTCCGGTTTTGTGTTGGAGAAATTCTTCGGAATAGATAATGGGAAACATTTGTCTAATACGCAATTTTACACGAAAAAGAAATCAATTTTTTGGCAAATTTCAACAATCGCGATCGTCAAAAAATCCGCTCGAAACTAAGAAGAAAATAAATTTAGATCCTACCTTATTTTGTCGATCGAACTTATTGAATTTGCCAGTTCGTTCTCAATTCGATCGAGAGTGGGGGAGAAGCTAAAGACCTCGGAAAACAACGTTTTGTCTCCCCATTGCTATCTCCGTTCTTCGTTCGTATTTTTGGAGATCGTCGAGCGGCAAAATCTGTTAGAATATTAAAGATAATTTAAAGCATTTAGCCAAGATGAGAAGGCTAAATCGCATTCAATAAGTATTTTCGGTCGATCGCAGCCGAAATTGCGCTTTTAATGGAGTTTTTGACCCTATGACCACCTCCCCAGAGCGGATCGTGCCGACGGATCTGCGCAACGAGATGTCCCGGTCTTACCTAGAGTACGCCATGAGCGTGATTGTAGGTCGGGCGCTGCCAGACGCGCGAGACGGACTCAAGCCCGTCCATCGGCGCATCCTCTACGCCATGCACGAGTTGGGGCTGATGCCCGATCGCCCGTTTCGTAAATGCGCCCGCGTCGTCGGGGAGGTGTTGGGTAAATACCATCCCCACGGAGACACGGCCGTGTACGATGCTTTGGTGCGGATGGCCCAAGACTTTTCGATGCGATCGCCCCTGATTAACGGGCACGGCAACTTCGGTTCCGTGGACAACGATCCGCCAGCGGCGATGCGTTACACCGAATGCCGCTTGCAAGCCCTCAGTCGCGATGCCCTCCTCGAGGATATCGATTCGGAGACCGTCGATTTCGCCGACAACTTCGACGGCTCGCAACAAGAACCCATCGTTTTACCCGCCCGCTTGCCCCAGCTTTTGCTCAATGGGTCTTCCGGAATTGCCGTGGGGATGGCCACCAACATTCCCCCCCACAACCTCAGCGAATTGGTCGATGGGTTAACCGCCCTCATTCACAACCCCGACATCGACACGACGGAACTGCGACGGCACATCCCCGGCCCCGACTTTCCCACCGGAGGACAAATCCTCGGCAAAAGCGGGATTCGAGATGCCTATATTTCCGGTCGCGGTTCGATTACCATGCGCGGCGTGGCCGAAATCGAAACCATCGAACGGCGAGGGGCCCCCGATCGCGAGGCAATTATCGTCACTCAACTGCCCTATCAAGTCAATAAGGCCGGGCTGATCGAGAGAATCGCCGACATGGTGAACGAGAAGCGCCTCGAGGGGATTTCCGATATTCGAGACGAAAGCGATCGCGATGGGATGCGGATCGTCATCGAACTCAAGCGCGATGCCTATCCCCGCGTCGTCCTCAACAACCTCTACAAGCAAACCTCCATTCAAACCAACTTCGGGGCAAATATGCTCGCCCTGGTAAACGGAGATCCCCAACTGCTGCCCCTGAAGCGATTTTTGGAAGTCTTCCTTGACTTCCGCGTCGAAACCATCACCCGGCGCACCCTCTACGAACTGCGCAAAGCCGAAGAACGGGACCACCTCTTGCAAGGGTTACTCATTGCCCTGGCCAACCTCGATGCGATAATCGCCCTAATTCGCCACTCGGCAGATACGGCAACGGCGAAAGTGGAGTTAATCGAAACCTATGCCCTCTCCGAACAGCAAGCCGATGCAATTTTACAGATGCAACTGCGACGGCTGACAGCCTTAGAAGCAGAGAAAATCCAGAAAGAACACGAAGACTTACAAGCGATCATTGCCGATCTCAACGATATTTTGGCCCGTCGAGAACGGATTCTCGAAATTATCGAAACCGAAGCCCAAGAACTCAAGGCAAAATTTGGCACCGAACGTCGTACGGAAATTCTGCGCGACGAAGGGGAAATCGACGAAACCGATTTAATCGCCAACGAAAAAGCCATTATCTTGCTGACGGAACAGGGATATATCAAGCGGATGCCCGTGAGTACTTTCGAGGCGCAAAACCGGGCGACGCGGGGCAAAGCCGGTACCAAGATGAAGGAAGATGACGGCATCGAGCATTTCTTGACCTGTTGCGACCACGACAGCGTGCTGTTTTTCAGCGAACGGGGGGTGGTCTATTGCCTGAAAGCCTACCAAATTCCCACCGGATCGCGGACGGCGCGGGGAGTGCCCATCGTCCAGATGCTGCCGATTCCCCGCGAGGAAAAAATCACCTCGATGATCTCGGTTGCCGAGTTTACCGATGACGAATACCTGATTATGCTCACCCTGGGGGGATATATCAAAAAAACCGCCCTCTCGGCATTTGCCAACATTCGCGCCAACGGTTTAATTGCCATTTCCCTCAACGACGGCGACCAACTGCGCTGGGTGCGACGGGCCAAAGCCGAAGACAGCATCATCATCGGTTCGAGTTACGGCATGGCAATCCATTTTAAAGCCAGCCACACGCAACTGCGACCCCTCGGCCGGGCGACGCGGGGAGTCAAATCGATGAACCTGCGCAAAGGGGACGAACCCGTCGGGATGGATGTTTTGCCGAGTGCGGTGATTGCCAGCCTTGCCGAAGCCGACGACAGCGAACTCGAAGAAGAAGAACTGACGGCGATCGAAGATACGGCGATCGAAGATGGGGAAGAGGAAGTAGAAGCCTCGAGTGCAGGCGTTGGGCCGTGGGTGTTGACAATTACCACCGGAGGCTACGGCAAGCGAGTTCCCGTCAACCAGTTCCGACTGCAACGACGGGCGGGAAAAGGTACCATTGCCACCAAATTCAAAGCCCACAGTAAGGAAGACCGACTCACGGCCCTGCGGGTGGTCAACGAAGAAGACGAATTGATGATCGTCACCAGCCGGGGAATTATCATCCGGCAGGCCGTCAATGCCATCTCTCCTCAGTCTCGGAGTGCGACGGGAGTGCGGGTGCAGCGATTGGACAAAGACGATGCGATCGCCGCAGTCGCCCTCGTACCGCCATCGGGAGAAGAGGATGGGGAACTCGAGGAGATTGTGGAGGAATAGGGAATTGTCCCTCAACTTGAGGGGTATCGACTTGTAGAGTTGTCGGGTAGGCAGCTCGAGCGATCTCGATCGTCCGAACTGCCCGCCCATCTCAATTGGCATTCTAGGCGAACTCGAAATCGCCCGCACTCAGAGTTCCCAAACCCGTGATTCCATCTAGCCTCCCTAACAAGAAACTGTCGTTTCCGTTGAGATTATCTGAGTCACCATCATAAATGAGATAGGTACTACCGCCCAATTCGTAGGCAAAGATATGTTGACCGGCAGCCAGAACACCATTATCGACGGTTGCTGCCGTTTGCACGATCGGCTGAATGTTGGCAAAGTTGGTAATATTATCGACACCGGCCTCGAAGCGAATTCGATCGGTTCCTGGGGTGAAATCGTTAATCGTCTCGAATCCGGCCGCAATTGCCGTCTCGATATTCGCCTGCTGCGCATCAAATCTACCGGAGCCATCCCGCTCGTCCTGATAGACAAAAATATCTGCTCCTTCGCCTCCGGTCAGATCGTCTCTACGGGTTCCTCCGACTAAAGTGTCATCTCCAGGTCCCCCATCGATCGTGTCTCTGTTATTGGCTGCATTATCTGCGAAATTAATATCCCCAAATAAGAGATCGTCTCCCCGACCTCCATTGATGATATCGTTTCCGCGCCGCCCATCATAAATATCAATACCATCAGTTCCGTCGAAGGTATCATCTGCATTAGCAGAATCGGTTTTGGTTACGGTCACCGTCGCATCGGCTGTATTACCGAACACATCTACAACCGTGTAAGTGAAAGAAGTTCCAGCATTAGGTAGGGCATTGTCAAAAGAGATCGAAGTAACGAGCGCACCCCCTCCAGGATTTTCAGTCACTCCAGCGACTGGGGTTATCGATGCAATCGACAAACCCGCCCCCATATCGTTCTTCAGAAACACACTGGCTGGTAGCGTTCCCATGAGGGCGTTGCGATCGGTGAAGGTGACTGCATCGTCTGTGGGTTCGGGTGGATAGTTGACCGTAGCAACCGCCGGAGCACTATTATCGATCCCATCGTTGACAGTGACGGTAATTGTCCGCGATGTCCGGTTGGGGTCTGCGGCGGTATTCTGGTAGGCCAGGGTACGCAACACGTCTTGATACGCTTCGAGGGGTGCAGTTCCGGTTAAGGTGAGAATTCCCGATGCCGGATCGTATGCTTTCGTAATTTCTGGCGGAACGGTGGCATCAAGGCTTTCCAAGCCCGCATCTTGGATATTGACAATGCGGATGCTTGCCGAGGAGATATTTGCCCCATCGGTATCGGTCACCGTTGTCCCCGCATCGGCGAGCAGTAACGGATTTGGACTTCCCAGCACAAATGCCACAGACAAGTTATTACCGTCTGCCCCCCCATTTAGATCGACAACCGGGAGGGCATTCGCGTCCGTTCCGCCGATGTTAACCGTCACCGTTGCCGGAACAGAATCAGCCTTGCCATCGGTGGCCACAAACTCAAACGTACTGGGAATCGCTTGCCCCGCATCGGGTACGAAAATTACGATCCCCTCGGTGTTGGTGACAGCGGTATCGACAGCGGTAATGGGCGCGCCAGGGGCAGTTCCATCCTCAGTTTGAAACAGTTGACCGTTGGTGGGCAACGTGGTTATCCGCAGGGAGAGCGGGTCGCCATCGCCATCGCTAGCCGAGAGCAAGATGGGAAGGCTGGTGTTGAGGTTCGTGGCGACCGTTGCCGCATTAGCGATGGGAACGTCTTCGACGGGGAAAACATCGACGGTAATGGTGCCGACATTGGAATCGACCGTACCATCGTTGGCGACAAAAGTTATCGTATCTTGTCCGCTGATGTTGGGGTTGGGGGTATAGACGAAAAAGCCGCTGCTAGGATCGCTAATCGTCACCCGTCCCAGAGTGGGGTCGTTGACAATGCTGAAGGTTAACTCGTCGTCATTGCCATCGGTGGCATCGAAGAATCCGGTGATGAAATTATCTTCAGTGGTGTTGAGCAGACCGTCGCGGGCGAAAGGCGGGACGTTACCGATCGGACCGCCACCGCCCCCACCATCACCGACACCGCCGCCACCGTCGCCACCGCTATCATCCCCTTCCAAGGGATCGAGGGACGCGGTGAAGGTATCGAGGGTAATCGCATTTTCTTCAACGTTGCGGAAAATCGCCAAAAAGCTGCCGGTGCTATCGCCCAAATCGCGAACGATGACATCCCCGCGTCCGTTCCCGCTAGCATAGGGGACAAATTGAATGTTAATTTCTGGAATTCTCAATCCGTCACTGAGGGCAATGCGATCGCCCGGTGTAAAATCGAGAATTAAATCGGCTTCTTCTGGGGTCATTCCCCCCCCACCTTTAGTGAGAACGAACAGATCGTTCCCCGCGCCGCCAGACATGGTATCGGCTCCCACATTGCCGAAAATTACGTCGTTTCCAAGTTCCCCCGCGAGGAAATCATTTCCTCGGCCGCCCAAAATAAAATCCGTATCCTTGCCGCCAAAGATGGCATCGTCTCCACCGTTGCCAAAGAGGGAATCCATACCCCGGTTGCCGAAAATCAGATCGACCCCCTCATCGCCGCTGCCGAGGTCGTCTCCCTGACCGCTGAGGAGGATATCGTTACCCTGACCGCCATAGAGCGTATCCTCTCCCTGGTTGCCTCCTAGGATATCGTTTCCGGCATTTCCCCAGACGACATCGCTGCCATCAAAACCTAGGGCGCTGTCGTCTCCAGCTTGGGCAACGATCTCGTCGTCGCCGAGGCTGCCAAAGAGTAAATCTGCAATGGGCGTTCCTACGATCTCGGCCATAACTTTAACGGTTTGCGGGTAAACTTCAACGATCTAACAACGATGTTAGCGATTTTTCCAATCGCCTGGGATGGGATTTTAGCAGTCCTGGGATTTTATAACCCGCAGACTTACTCGAACGGTATCCGGTTCCCGATCGCGCTACGGTCGATCGATTCCTCCCAAGAAGCGCGATCGCACCCATCCTCCCATCGGCGACGTTTCCAAGATACTCTATAAAATGGTGAATCTGTGAGGCACGAGTATGGACGATCGCGATCGGCGAGATTTAACGGTTCTAGATACAGAGTTACAAGAAATCTCTACTCGCGTTCGCTCTTTAGCCGATCGATTTCCCGAGGACGCATACCGGATCTTGAGTTTGTTGCGCGCGCTCGAGAGTTTGCATCGCGACATTTGCGACGATTACTTTCAGCCGGCCTTACCCCAGAATCGACAAGCGCTGTATAATTTGCTGCGGGAAATTGAAGCAGAGGGCGGTTGGCCTTATATTCCGCGCATGAAGCTGCGATCGTTTTTGAAGCAGCTTTTGGAGGAAGAAGAAAACCGCGATCGCCCTTGAGGGAATTGGCGAAGGCGAAGTCACGTTCGAGATGAGAAGCTCAAGACGAAAATCAGTTCGATTCGGTGTCCGTTGGGGTCGATTCAGAGGGGTCGGATACCCCAGAACTAGAGATCGACTCGATATACTGTTCTTCGAGCAGAAATGTCCCCCGATCGAAACGAACGCTCCAATAACCGCTGGGATTGCAAGCGACGACAATTCCTTCTTCCCCCAGCGCTATCAAATTGGGCGGACGCAACATCGGCATCGGATCGGCGGTTTTCAGGTAAGGCGGCAGGGCGATCGCTCGTACCTTAGTTCCCACTGTCAAGTCTTTCATCCAAGCACTCCGA
>JAXHUC010000002.1:0-115051 GCA_034189805.1 Cyanobacteriota bacterium | reverse complement strand
GAGTCTGTATTACTTAGCAGATTCTGAACGATCGAGCCAAAAAAAACACCCTCACAGGGAGAGTGTTACAGTTGTGTTTACTTCGTGAAGTCTTTGATACTCTATTCATAGCCTCTTTTGAAGCGATGACGCATCCGTCAAATCCCCGAGTTTGCAGGTGCGTAAAAATGCGTAAGTCAAATTACAGAGAAAGGCGATCGCTGATAATCCCTTTGACTCCTATCGCCATTTCCCATCGATCGCCAACCCAAATTTCCCCCGTTCCGATCGTGCTGCACTTCAAATATTCAACATTAATCAACGCTCCCATCGAAACCTTGTGGAATTTTCACGAGCGATCGGATATTCTCCAACTGCTAACTCCACCCTGGCAAAACGTGGAAATCGTGCGTCGAGAAGGAGGGTTAGATGTCGGAGCAACAACGGAATTCAAATTATTTTTCGGTCCGATTCCCGTACGCTGGCTGGCGCGCCATACCGAGTGCGATCGCTACGATCTCTTCACCGACGAACAGATCGACGGGCCGATGGAAAGCTGGACTCACCGCCATCAATTTAGTGCCGAAGCTGGGAAAACGCGCCTAACCGATGCGATCGCCTTTTCCTTGCCTGGAGGAGAACTCGCCGAATTTTTCCTCGGGGCGATCGTCAAACAACAGCTCGAAGAGATGTTCCGCTACCGCCATCAAGTCACTCAAAGAGAGTGCGAGCGATATGCTGCCAACCGCTGAATATCACTGTGCCTACTGCGGCGAACCTTCGATTACCTTTATCGATTTGAGTGGTGGAAACCAACAGTCTTACGTTGAAGACTGTCAAGTTTGCTGTCAGCCCAATATTCTCTACGTTCGCATTGATGAAGAAACTCTCGAAATTGAAATCGATACCGAACCGGAGAGTTAGTGGGGCAAGGGGAGCTTCGGGGGAAACGGGAGAAACGGGGGAAGGAGATGACGCGGTGACGCGGGGATGCGGGGACGCGGAGAGGAGGAGAAACGGGAATATTTGACTTTCATTATTCATCATTTTTCCGAATTCCGCGCTTCCGAACTCCAAGCCCCCGAGAGCTACCCAACCTGCCCAAACCTACCCTGGCAATTTCACCAAATTCGGGCAGGGTTGTCCGGTGGCAAAATCGGTAATGTTTGCCAAGGTGGTTTCGGCAATATTTTTCAGGGCGTTGCGAGTAAAAAAGGCTTGGTGGGCGGTGACAACGACATTGGGGAACGATTGCAAAAGCTGAAAATTATCATCTTGGATAATAGTATCCGAGAGATCTTCAAAAAATAACTCTTCCTCCTGTTCGTACACGTCGATGCCCAGATAGCCCAGCCTACCGGACTTGAGAGCGCCGATGGCAGCAGTCGTATCGATGAGTGCTCCCCGGCTGGTGTTGATGAGCATCGCACCGGGTTTGAGGTGAGAGAGGGATTCGGCGTTTATCAGGTGATGGGTGCTGGGGAGGAGGGGACAGTGGAGAGAGATGATATCTGAAGTGGCAAGCAACTCGGGCAGTTCGACGTATTTGACTCCCATCTCCAGACAGGCCGGATTTTGGTAGACATCGTAGGCGAGTAACTTACAGCCGAACCCGTTCGCAATCCGAGCAAAACACCAACCGATTTTACCCGTACCGACAATTCCCACCGTCGAACCGTGTAAGTCGAAACCCAACAAACCTTCGAGGGAGAAATTATCATCTCGTACCCGATTGTAAGCGCGATAGAGCTTGCGATCGAGCATTAAAATCAACGCCATCGCATGTTCGGCAACGGCATAGGGAGAATAAGCCGGAACGCGAACCACGCTCATCCCCAGTTCCGTGGCGACGGGAAGATCGACATTATTAAAACCGGCCGATCGCAACGCGATTAATTTCGTGCTGCCTTGGGAGAGGATTTTTAACGTGTCCGCATCGAGGCGATCGTTAATAAACGCGCAAACAGCGGGAAACCCCGCTGCGAGTATTGCCGTTTCGATCGAGAGGCGAGGCTCGAGAAACACCAGTTCGTGAGGGAGATCGGCATTGGCTGCTTCGAGAAACTTTCGATCGTAGTTTTTGGTACTAAAAACCGCAACTTTCATAAACTCATCACCCCAAATGAAGTACCTGACTCAACCCAACAGTTGGACTGTAACGATCGATCGCCTGCATTGTACCTATTTTTGCAGGCGGACAAAGTATCGATCTCGACAAACCCCAACAGCCAGACCAAACCGATTTTAAACTACCCCTTGCCAAGAAACTCAGACAATCGGACACTAAGACTGGACAATCCCCTACTCACTCAAGAGGTGTTTTGGTGAAAAGAGTTCTCGGCATTATTCTTGGTGGTGGAGCAGGTACGCGCTTGTACCCCCTCACCAAGCTCAGAGCAAAACCGGCGGTTCCTTTAGCGGGTAAATATCGTCTCATCGACATCCCGGTCAGTAATTGCATCAACTCCGGCATTCACAAGATGTACATTCTGACCCAGTTCAATTCCACATCTTTGAATCGGCACGTCAATCGCAGTTATAATTTTTCCAATTTTACAGAAGGTTTTGTTGAAATTCTCGCCGCCCAGCAAACATCGGATAGTCCCGGTTGGTTTCAGGGAACGGCTGATGCGGTGCGCCAATATTTGTGGTTGCTCCAAGATTGGGATGTCGAGGAATATCTCATCTTATCGGGAGACCATCTTTATCGAATGGACTACAGTCTATTTGTCCAGCGTCACCGGGAAACGAATGCCGACGTGACCTTATCTGTGGTTCCCATCGATGAAAAGCGGGCCTCGGATTTCGGCTTGATGAAAATCAACGATGCCGGTCGGGTGGTAGACTTCGCCGAGAAGCCCAAAGGCGATGCTCTCAAAGCCATGGAAGTGGATACGACGACCTTGGGATTGACCGCCGAACAAGCGGCGCAAAGTCCCTACATCGCGTCGATGGGTATTTATGTTTTTAAAAAACAAGTTTTAATCGATTTACTCGAAAAAGCGCCCGACCAAACAGATTTCGGCAAAGAAATCATCCCCGGTGCGGCCTCTGATTACAATCTCCAAGCCTATTTATTCGATGGCTACTGGGAAGATATCGGTACCATCGAAGCCTTTTTCAATGCCAATTTAGCCCTCACCCGGCAGCCAGCACCGCCGTTTAGTTTCTACGATAAAGATGCGCCGATTTACACTCGCGCTCGCTATTTGCCCCCGAGCAAAATGCTCAATTCTCGCATTACCGAATCGATGATTGGAGATGGATGCATTCTCAAAGATTGTCGGATCGATCGCTCGGTGTTAGGAGTTCGCTCGCGCGTGGGAGCCGATTGCGTCATTGAAGAGTCCCTGATTATGGGGGCAGACTACTATCAGGCTTTCGCCGAACATACTTCGCTCAGTGGAGATCGGGATATTCAAATTGGGATCGGTGCGAAGACGACGATTCGGCGCGCCATCGTCGATAAAAATGCCCGCATCGGTCAAAACGTCAAAATTGTGAATAAAGATCGGGTTGAAGAGTCCAATCGCGAGAGTTCGGGATTTTATATTCGGAACGGTATTGTTGTCGTTCTCAAAAATGCCATAATTCCCGATGGAACGGTTATTTAATTCAGATGTAATTCAGATTTAATTCAGATTTAATCTAGGATTTACCTCACACTCCGTTGGGGTCATCTACGGTTTTTCGTCGGATGCAGCAGTAAAGAACGCTGCAATCGATCGAGCAAAGCCAGCAAACGAACTGTAATCCTTCGCGACGATTGCCACATCCATGCCGAGGGCTTTGGCGCTAGCAGCGGTATAAGGTCCGAAACAGGCGATCGCGGAACCCGCAAAATCTTGCGGAGCGTCGATCGTGCGCGCAAAACTTTCAATTTCCGCGCTGCTACTAAAGGCGATCGCATCAATGCAACCTCGACGCAAAAGATCGAGTTCGATTTTGCTACCCTGGGGAAGCACTTTTCGGGTGGTGTAAGCTGCAACGCGGGTAACGTTCGTGCTGAAGCTTTCCAACGCGGCGATAAACTTGGGGACGATATCGGGTTCTGGGATGCCGACGACTTCCGGAACCGGAACTAAAATATTTTGAGAAGCAATATCGTCGATGCGAGAGAGTTCGATGGCAATTCCCTGGGGACTCGGTTCGGTGGGAACGATGGTTGCGGAGATACCCAGTTGCTCTAATCGGTGCGCGTCTCGACCGATCGCACACAAACGACAGGTTTTTAGTACTGATGGCGATCGCCCCAATTGCTGCAAGCGTTCGATGGTGGCATCAATCCCGTTGCGACTGGTGAAGGTAATCCAATCAAATCGATCGAGCTGTTGCAGCGCCCGATCTAAAGCCGTCGAGTTCTCCAACCGACAGGTTTCGATGGTGGGCATCAAAATCGGCAATCCACCCCACTCGACGATCTCTTGCGATAATCTCGAAGCGTAATTCCTCGGTGCGGTGATGAGGATGCGCTTACCCCAGAGTGGAAGTCGAGCGGAGGGTGAGAGTCGGTGGGGTTCGGAAAATGGAACGGACATGGGGCGCGGGGAATGACGAACGATCGATAATGAATGGGAGAAATGTTATCAGTTTACCGTCAGGCGTGGGTCGGACATGTTTTTTCGGGTTTGGGCGAGGAATGGGTGATAGGGTGATGGGGAGAAAAGAGCCTACGCGCATTTTGAGGCGTATTTTGAAGCACGTTACTTGTTTCCGACTCTCTCCGAAATTCGGGGAAACGTACGGTCTCGGGTAGGATAGGGAGTGTTTACTTAGACACCTGGCGAACTAATCGATTTATGAAACGTGTTTTCTTGGGATCGAACCTGCTTGCTGTCTTGTTGGGGGCGACCTTTGCCCAACCGACCTTAGCTGGGGATTCGATCGAGCTGTCCCAGGCAATGTCTCAATTGAATCGGGACTACGATTACTTAATTGACGTGTGTTATGCAAGTCGGGGGCGAGAAGCAGTAGAGGCTTGCGATCGCGCCTTGGAAATCGAACCCGAAGACGCGACAACTTGGACGATTCGGGGCACGAAACTCGACGAACTCGGACAACTCCAAGCTGCCTTGAACGCTCACGATCGCGCCATCGAACTCTCGCCGAATTATTCTCTTGCCTGGGCGAATCGATGTTCGGCACTGATCGGACTCGGACGTAATTCCGAAGCGGTTGACTCTTGTCAGGCGGCGATTCGAGGCGATGGAAGCTGGGGGGCGATGGGCGCTGGGTTGGCTTGGTACAACCTGGGCGTGGCATTGCAATATCTCGAGCGGGATGAGGAAGCGCTCAATGCCTACCAACGAGCGGTGGAACTCAAACCCAACGACCCCGATTCCTGGAACAACTTAGGTTTGGTGTTGGAAGGATTGGGGCAATTTGAGGAGGCAATGGAGGCGTATCGACGAGCGATTTCCCTCGATCCGGCTCACCCTCTAGCCCGACAAAATATCAATCACTTGCAACCCCAACTCGACTGAGAACCCAAGCTGTCAAGTTTGGCGATCGGTTTTACAGATCGGTGACGACTATTTTTTCGGGGTGACTGTCTTGAGTTTATGCGATCGTGCCTGCTGTTATTGAGATCGCAAGCTGTAGGAATTTTTGGGACTGATGACTGTTTACGAGCAAATTTACGCGATCGTGCGTCAAATTCCAGCAGGCAAAGTGGCTACTTACGGACAAGTTGCCGCACTCGCCGATTTACCGGGTCGAGCGCGTTTGGTCGGATATGCCCTGTATCGAGTTGACTCAATTGCTGCCGATATTCCCTGGCATCGAGTGATTAATACCAAAGGAGAAGTTTCTCATTCTCCCAAACGATTCGGCTCGGATTATCTCCAACGATCGCTCCTAGAAGCTGAAGGCATCAAATTTGACGATCGCGACAAAATTAATTTGCGCCTCTACGGGTGGCAATCGCTGCAAGATTAAGGCGATCGAACTTAATTTTTTAGCTCGATCGAAAGAGCGATCGAGTCAATTTTTGTGTAAGGATTCAGGTGGAATTTTAGATACAGCTAAGTTAACAATCTGTAGGGGCGGGTATGAGATTTTAATTTTAGGCAAGTCTTCCAAGATATTGCTAAACCCGCCCTTACATTGTTTTCGTTCGTTGTCGAGACCTGAATGCTTACATTTTTGTCCTGTTATTAAAGTGTGGTTTTCCTCACTGCAAATCGGTCGGTTTACCACCAGGCGGCGAATACAACCAACGGATTACGGTTTGCACCAATGCTGGTTTTTCATTGTATTTCCTAAGATGAGATGTAGTTGAGGCAAAGAAAAAAATTCTCAACCCGCCCAATTGCTTCAACTACTCATCGATCGAATAGGTCAATGCAATTATCTAGTCATAATTTACCTTTTCGATGAGTTCGGACTTACCTCGAAACTGGAGCAAAAACTGATGACCGTCACCCGAATTTATTGGCAACCTCAAACCCAACTTAATTCCCTCCTCCAAGAATTGGAACGGATGTCCGATCGCGCTAACGCTCCGATCTCCAAACACTCACAACCGAGAATCGAAACGATCGAATCTAAGCAAGACTTTCGGGTACGGGTAGAACTTCCCGGCATCGACGGCGCTAATATCGAAGTCAATGCCAGCGATCGAAACTTGTGGATCGTCAGTCATCGCCAGCGCGATCGAGATTGGGGTCGTCCCCTTTTTACAGAGTTACACTACGGAACCTTCGAGCGAAAAATCTCATTTCCCGAGGCGATCGTCAATACCCAAATTACCGCCGATTTCGCCGATGGTATTCTGACAGTCGTCTTACCCAAACAGTCGGCGCAACGACCTAAAACCGTGAAAATTCACGTGCCAATCGATCGGTCTCCAGAAGAAACGCCGACATCCAATCTAGATCGATCCCCAGACGAGTCCGCTCTAGGAATCGATCGACTTCAAACAGAACGCAAATCCACCCATATCCCAGCCCCCTCAGAACAGACAGAAGAACTGACGGAAGATGTTTGGGTTGCCTAAGAGCGATCTTCGTTCAAAAGTCCCAAACCGTCCCCTAAAAGGTTCGGAAAATACCCCTACATCAGAGGTACTAACCCAGTTCAGTATAGGAAGATAAGTATAAAGCGCTATTCTAAACTGGACTAGTCGCGCTCTGAACGGACAAGGGTTCGACACTCGATCTTGACGCTGTGCATTCCGAACCGTTTTTTAAAGTAACCCCTGTAGTGAATAAAACCAGACAACCCCTATGGCTAAAGTAGTTGGAATCGACCTCGGAACGACAAACTCTTGTGTGGCAGTGATGGAAGGTGGTAAGCCTACCGTAATCGCCAATGCAGAAGGCGCGCGCACCACTCCTTCTGTCGTGGCCTATGCCAAGAAGGATAAGAGCGAGCGTCTCGTCGGTCAAATTGCCAAGCGTCAAGCGGTGATGAATCCGGAAAATACCTTTTATTCGGTCAAACGATTCATCGGTCGGCGCTTCGATGAAGTCACCCACGAAACCACCGAAGTTCCCTACCAAGTCCTCAACGTTAGCGGCAACGTCAAGCTTGAATGTCCCGCAGCCGGAAAGCAGTTTGCCCCCGAAGAAATCTCCGCTCAAGTGCTGCGCAAACTGGCCGACGATGCCAGCAAGTACCTCGGCGAAACCGTCACCCAAGCCGTAATTACCGTCCCGGCTTACTTCAACGACTCCCAGCGTCAGGCCACCAAAGACGCGGGTAAGATTGCCGGTCTCGAAGTGCTGCGGATTATTAACGAACCCACCGCTGCATCTCTGGCGTACGGTCTCGATAAGAAGAGTAACGAAACCATTCTCGTCTTCGACTTAGGGGGTGGAACCTTCGACGTTTCCATCTTAGAAGTCGGCGACGGCGTGTTTGAAGTGATGGCCACTTCTGGAGACACCCACCTCGGTGGAGACGACTTTGACAAACAAATCGTCGATTACATCGCCGCAGAATTCAAAAACACCGAAGGCATCGACCTGCGCAAAGATAAGCAAGCGCTGCAACGACTCACCGAAGCCGCTGAAAAAGCCAAAATCGAACTCTCTAGCGTCACCCAAGCAGAAATTAACCTGCCGTTTATTACCGCGACGCAAGATGGCCCGAAACACGTCGATATGACCCTAACTCGGGCGAAGTTCGAAGAAATTTGCTCGGATTTAATCGATCGCTGCCGCATCCCGGTGGAAAACGCCCTGCGCGATGCCAAACTCAGTAAGACCGATATCGACGAAGTGGTGATGGTGGGTGGTTCTACCCGCATCCCCGCCGTTCAAGAACTGGTGAAGAAAGTTCTCGGTAAAGCCCCCAACCAAACGGTGAACCCCGATGAGGTAGTTGCCGTGGGTGCGGCCATCCAAGGTGGCGTACTCGCTGGGGAAGTCAAGGATATCCTCCTGCTCGACGTTACGCCGCTATCTCTGGGGGTCGAAACCCTCGGTGGCGTGATGACCAAGCTGATCGTGCGCAACACCACCATCCCCACCAAGAAGTCCGAAACCTTCTCCACAGCCGTGGACGGTCAAACCAACGTGGAAATCCACGTCCTGCAAGGGGAGCGGGAAATGTCCTCGGATAACAAGAGTTTGGGAACCTTCCGCTTGGATGGTATTCCCCCGGCCCCTCGAGGTGTGCCTCAAATTGAGGTGACCTTCGATATCGATGCCAACGGGATTTTGAACGTGATGGCAAAAGATAAGGGATCGGGTAAAGAGCAATCGATTAGCATTACCGGAGCTTCGACCCTTTCCGATAATGAAGTCGATCGCATGGTGAAGGATGCAGAAGCCAATGCGACCGCCGACCAAGAGCGTCGGGAACGCATCGAACTCAAAAACCAAGCCGACTCTTTGGCCTATCAAGCCGAGAAACAAATTGCCGAACTCGGCGACAAAGTACCCGCCGACGACAAGAGCAAGATCGAAGGGTTGGTTAAAGAACTCAAAGATGCGATCGCCGCTGAAGATTTCGACACCATGAAGTCGAAGACTGAGGAGTTGCAACAAGCGCTTTACGCCGTCAGCGCCAACTTGTACCAACAAGCCGGTGCTGCCGAAGCCGCAGCCGGAGGACCGAGCGAACCTGCCGATAGCGACGGCCCATCCGACTCTTCCGGTGGTGATAGTGATGATGTCATCGATGCGGAGTTCTCGGAAACGAAGTAACGTGAGCTCGGGTAACCCAAGTGGTTACCTGAACTCTATAACTAAATAATCGCTAAATTATATTTTAGGGACGGTTTAACCGTCCCTATTTAGTAAAGCTAGCATTTGGTCAAAATTAATCGTATTAGGCTGAAGGCAGTTCATTAAATTTAACGCTACAGAAAGTATTTTTAATAATCTATATGAGCTTTGTGATTAGAAGATTTGGTACAATTTAACTTAAAAATAGTTACAACCAATTGCTACTTTAGTTGAGACACTTCGAGCGTCTGTCTGGAGTCTTTCTCCCCCAGCTCACACTCGTGATCTCCTAGTCGATCTGGCGACTGCTATATAGCTCGATGGTATAGATGTGTCAAACAAATAGTATGACTTAGACTAGATTTAAGTCATATCATTAGTATTATTCTGTCAAATTTTCTTATTCCATTCCAAGGAGTTAAGTTCCCGAAAACAATAATAATTTTAATTAGAGAATTCTCAAGCAGTGAGAAAATTACTTTTTGGGTAAGGTAATTTGTTGTCGAGCAAAAAAATGATCAGTTATTTAGTTCAGTTAAAGAATAAGGTCATCTGTTATGTATTGTTCTTCTTGTGGAAAAGAGATAGCAGAAAGTTCAAGCTTTTGTCCGGAGTGTGGAGTACAGTTAACTCAAGAACCCCAATTGTTACCACAAGAGTACAATCGCGAGCCAGGAACTCGTAGTCTGAATAAAAATTCAGACCTTGTATATCCAAAAAATCCTCCTCTGTCGCCACACTTAGCATTACTCGGAGTGTTTACTGCTCTGGTCGGTCTACCTCACATCATATTTGGTCAAGTGGCAAAAGGTATTGCTTTGTCAGTACTCTTCTGGGTCAGTTTTCCAACTGGATTTGGACCTCTTATAATCCTTGTCGCATCTGTAATTGACGCATACAAATTGGGATACACTCTCAAAGCTGGCAAGCCTGTTAAGAAGTGGGAATTTTTTCCCAATCCCTAGTGTTAAATAGAAATGTATATGAGTCCACAAAAAATACTTGACGGACTACATCCATACGAGTACGAGCATCCTTTTGATTCTAAGGCTCTTGGTCTGGTACAAGGTACACCAGGGCTGGATGCTGTTATTCGTCAGTTTCACAAGCATGGTATTGAACGTCTCTCAACAGTCCAATATACAGGAAGTAATCTCCGTATCAGACCAGAGAGCTATCCAAAGATTTACACTCTGTTGGATCGGGTCTGCAACATTCTTAACATGCCTGACAGACCGAATCTATATCTTAAGCCCGGCGACCTTAGACCTGATAGCGAGTTTCCCGTAGGGATAGATAGTCCTATCGTTATCTTGACATCGGAAGAAATAAAATCACTGACTGATGACGAGCTACTATACGTTATTGGTCGTGAGATGGGTCATATTAAGAGCCAGCACACTCTATACCATGCAATGGCACAGTTTTTTCCAGCTTTTACAGATGTTGTAGGACAGGCTACCTTCGGGATTGGAAAACTGGTTTCCTCTCCACTTCAACTTGCCCTACAACGCTGGTCGCGAATGTCCAAGCTGACAGCAGACCGGGCAGGTTTACTTTCTTGCCAAAATTTTGAGACTGCCATAAAAGTTATGATGAAGTGGGCAGGATTGCCTGATGGCTATTTTGATGACATGAAACTTAAGAGTTTTCTCGATCAGGCAAAGAAATTTGAGGAGCTTGATTTCGATCTTTTCAATAAAGCTCTCAAGTTTTATCTAGGAATCAGTAATACACATCCTTGGATAGTTGTACGTTCAGCAGAACTTCTAAAATGGGTCGAAAGTGGAGAATATCAGCAAGTACTAGATAGACAAACAGTAATTAAACAATATATTCGATTTGAAGATACATTGCAGTTTTGTCGTAATTGTAACTATCGTCTTCGGGGAACTGAAAAGTTTTGTAACTCATGCGGTCAACAATTGAGATCGTAATCTCCACGATCTCAACTTTTTCTTTTTATGGTCGTAAGTAGTCAGAGATCGGGACAGAGGTATACCTGAGGGGGAGACAGGGGAGACAAGGTGGATTGTTAGACAATTGGTATTTAATCTTCCTCATTCATCATTTATCGTCCATCATTTCTGTGTTTCCCTGCGGAGTTGGCGCAGGATCGGGCGCGTTGGAACTCACAACCCAGTAGACAGAAGCGATCGCAACCAATCCGGCTAAGATAATAAATGCGATCGCCACTGGGCTGATTCTCGACTTCGGTTTCGGTTTATCTTGGTTTAATTCTCGAGCTTGACTCGCGGCTGGGGGGAGTTCGCTCTCAAGTGAGTTCCCCGTATCGGTTGCATCCTGAGCGAGGGTGAGGGGAAACGAGTGACTTTGAGATGAAACCAAGTTGGAATATCCCCCAACCGCCAGCGCAAATTCCTGGTTCCAAGCGGGTTTTTCCTGGCCCTGCAAGCGACCGTAAACAATGGCGCGAGTAATGCTTTCCGACTCTAAGTTAACGAGCTTAACACGGACGAAATCCACCATCTGATAGCGATCGGGTACTTGCTCTGCCGATTCGAGCAAAACGTGCAGACAGCCTTCCTTCAAGGCGACTTTCGATCGAATACCTCGATCTTTCAGATGTTGATTTAGCAAAGCCGAAATTGCTCTCGGCTCGCCCTGTTTGGCAAGTTCTAGGAGATGAGGCTGAGTCATGACGTTTTCGGCCAGCCTAGAGAAGATCTCTTTGAGGATAACCGATTTGGGCAAAATCTTAAACGATAGAAGGTATCGAGAGCGGAGAACTACGGGTTATGTGGATACCAGTATTGAATATTTCAGCTATTAGCTGGCTAGACAAGAATTGTATAAGGTTAGATGATTTGAAAACCGATTGACGAATTTCAATCTGCTATATCATTACGATAACTTCCTTGTAGACATCTCGTGAGATTGGAAATAAGTGGGTTTCTCGTTACGATCGCCGATGGATAGTAACGACTCACCACTCAGCTACCCGCTTTTGAAGAAAACACCGTCAGAGTGGATTCGAGTGGAGTTCTCTAGACTCGAAGAACTTAGACTCTGTGGCAGGTTAAGTCGTTAAAATTCTAGCTTTTCGGACTTGAAACAAGCTGAAAGCTGACGGCTAAATGCTTATCGACTCAATTGAGTTTTTCGTTTGAAGGTTCGCCGCCAGAACGATCGCACCACTTTACGCTGGTCGACAGTATGCAGGATAATAAAGGCGAAGAACGTATACGCCAGCCAGAAATGAATATTTCTCCCCAGGTCAACTAACTCGCGATTTTGCGGAAATAAATCCGGCATGGTTATCCATAAAAAATGAACGTTTTCGCTTTTAAAGGAGTTGGAAAAGAAGAAGCCGCTAATGGGAACTGCCCACATAAATAAATACAGCGTTGTGTGGAGGGCAAACTTTTTTATCCATTCTGGGCTGTATTTTGGAGAGCGTCTCGTATACTTTTTCCACCAAACCCGCAGCAAAGTTAAAATGCGCCAGGTTAATAAAGCCATGGTGAGAACGCCCACGCTTTTATGGAAGTCATAAAGCGCGCCGCGTCCGAAAACTTCTCGAGGCAAACGCGCCATGAAAGAGCCACCGACGAACAGGATAATATAGCAGTAAAACATCCACCAGTGGACGGACATGAGATGTTTGAAAGCAGAGTTTAATCTAGGCTTATTCATGGTTGGAGTGGCAAACGTCTAGTTTTCGGTTGTTTTTAGGAACTTATAATTCTTGGCTAGATGGTCGAACGACAATCTCATTCACGGCAACTTCATCGGGTTGTTCGATCGCGTAACGAACTGCTCGGCTGATGGCTGTGGGTGAAATAAACGTAAAGTTACTATTCATTCGATCGGAGGTTTCTTTGTCGTTACTAGATGTAACTAACTCGCTCTCAATTGCACCGGGATAAACAATAGTGACTCGAACTTTCCCGAGGGTTTCTTTGCGTAAGCTTTCGCTAATGGCTCGCACGGCAAACTTCGTACCGCAATAAACGGCAAAATTTGGGATGGCATGAAGGGAGGCAACCGAACCAATATTAATAATATGACCGTTACTGCGATCGAGCATATGAGGTAACACCGCAGCAATACCGTGTAAAACACCGCGAATATTAACATCGATCGCCCGATTCCAGTCATCTAACTTGAGGTCGATTAATGGACTCAGGGGCATGATACCCGCATTATTAATCAGGACATCAATCTGACCAAAGCGCTCTAAAGTTGCTGTTGCCATATCCTGCATCTGTTTTGCATCCGTTACGTCGGTACAGACGTGAGCCACACTATCTCCTAACTCTGCCACCAGAGATTTCAGCCGTTCTTCTCGACGTGCCGCGAGCATGACTTTACTGCCGCTACTGGCTAATTCTCGAGCGATCGCTTCGCCAATTCCACTACTGGCTCCCGTAACGATAACAACTTTATTTTCTAAACTCATTGCTCTATTTTCTCCAACTATTTTCTCGATATAGCAGTTCTCGTGCTTTGTAAGGTATATAAGTGCGAGGGCGGGTTTAATTGGGTTGAACATCAAAGTCTCCAAATGTTGACCAAACAAACCCGCCCTTACTGCTAAACCACTAACCTACATTTTTTGTACCTCACGACAATGAGAAACGCTATAAAAGACTTTCTACTTTGTCATTCATTGACTCTTGAGATTCTTCCGATTTAACCTCTTTTTCGGGCAAACTCTTTTTCCCTTGAAAATCCCGTAACAATCCCATTAAAGCTGGAATCACCGTCGGGGTGAGAAACGTCGAGAGGGCTAATCCGCCAGTCAGGGCAATTCCCAACCCTTGATAGAGTTCCGCCCCTTTACCGGGAATCACCGCCAGGGGTAGCATCCCCAATACGCTGGTTCCGGCCGACATGAAAATCGGGCGCAGGCGATCGCCCACGGCATGGTACAACGATTCGTCATACTCCATTCCCTCTTCTTGTAACTGCAAGGCTCGATCGACGAGTAGAATCGCGTTGTTCACCACCACACCCGTCAAAATCACAAATCCCAAACCGGTAATCATATCCAGGGGAACCACCATGCCGGGAATGAGGTTCGCCAGCACCAGACTTAGTAGCGCCCCGGTTAACCCCATCGGGACGGTAATCATGATGACGGCTGGGTAAACGAAGGAGCGATACAACGCCACCAGCAGCAAATAGGTAATGAATAAGGAGAGGACAAAGGTCGAGCCTAACTGAAAGAGCGTTTCCGAGAGGACATCCGCAGACCCGGCCAGTTCTACTCGGAAACCTGCGGGTAAGTTGGCTCGCATCGGTTCGAGAACCTGTTCTTCGGCGATATCGAGCAATCCGCCGAGGGGGGCTTCGCGGGCGACGCTGACGGTGAGGGTAATCGATCGCTCCACATCGACGTGGTTGATGGCATCGGGACCGGTGGTATCGATGACTTGGGCGACATCGGAAAGCTGAACTTGTTCCCCAGTGGCGGTGTAAATTGCCAGTTGCCGCAGTTGTTCGGGAGTTTCGACGAAGGTATCTTGCAACTCGACGGTGACATCCAACTCTCGCTTGCCGTCGATGAATTCCGAGGCTCGCAAACCTCCCAATGCCGCTTCCACCATCGCCCCGACTTCCGACTCTGAAAGTCCCACTTCTGCAAGGCGTTCGCGATTGGGGATGACTTGTAACTCCGGCGCGCCGGTGACAAAATTCGATCGCACGTTTTGCACCCCAGCGAGCGATCGCAACTCTCCGCTGGCTTCCTGTTGCAGTTGGTCTAAGACATCCAAATTTTCGCCGATCAGCTGCACTTCAAACTCTTTACCGGGGTCGCGGAAAATCGAGACTCGCCGGGGAACGAGAAACCGATAGCCGGGGAAATTACCGCTCGCTTCTCGCAGTCGCGCTACCAAAGCATCGAGGTTGTTGCCCGTCGCTTCTTCCGATTTCACAAAAGCTGCCACCATTCTACGTCCGGGTCGATGGACGTAGAGAGTGCGCATCACTTGCGGTTGCTCGCTGACAAAATCCCTCGGCCCTTGGGACAACTCTACCGCTTCGGGGATGCTCGTACCGGGGAAGGGTTCGGCCAACCAGAGAATTAGATTGCGGTTGCCTTCGGGGAGGTAATCGGCCGGGGGCAGCAATGGATAACTCATCAGTAGCAGTCCGAGGGGAATCGCCAGAACCACCAATCGGCGACCCATACGTCCCGCCCCGATCGACCAACCCACCGTCGCCAGTAAGAATTGCTCGAGTTTACCCTGCCACAAGCGAAAGATTGCCGAAGTGCGCGCCACCGCTCGTTCGAGCCAAGACCCCCCTCGATACTCGCCTCCCGCCAGCATTTGTTCGGCTTCCGCTCGCTTAAGAAATAACCCTGCCAGCATCGGCACTAGAGTCAGCGCCGCAAATAGGGAAAACAGCACCGAAGCCGACAGCGCCACCCCAATATCGAAAAAGAGCTGCCCCGCCTCTCCGGTGACGAGGATAATTGGGGCAAACACGGCAACGGTGGTCAAAGTAGAGGCTAACATCGCGCCCCCCACTTCCTCCGTGCCGTCGATCGCCGCCCGGACGGGGGATTTTCCCTGTTGCATGTGGGTGAACACGTTTTCGAGGACGACGATCGCATTGTCTACTACCATCCCCACGGCAAAAGCCAACCCAGCCAAGCTAATCACGTTCAGGGAGCGGCCCAGAAGCAGAAAAACGATAAAAACGGCTATCAGGGTGGTGGGAATGGTAATGGCGATCGCCGCCACCGTCCGCAGAGAACCGAGGAACAGTACCAGGACGATCGCCGCGAGGATCGCCCCGATAATTAAATTGCCCTGAACGAAGGAAATCGACTCGTTGATGTAGTTGTTTTCATCGTAGGGAATATCGAAGGTAATTCCTTCTCCTTCGCGATCGAACCGGGTTTCGAGTTCCACGAGGGCTTCTCGAATTCCTTGGGAAATCTCCGGGACGTTGCCCCCCACTTGGCGGATAATTCCCACCGCCACCGCCGGTTCGTTATCGCGAATCAGGGCGCGGTCTTGAATCTGGCGACCCATCTGGGCGCGTCCCACATCCCCCAGGTACACCGTCCCCGATTCATCTCGCCGAATCACCAACCCTTCGAGTTGTTTGACATCTGTCGAACGGCTGACGGTGCGGACGCGATACTCCCTGCGTCCGAGAACCAACGGGCCGCCGCGAATGTCGCGGTTGTTGTTGCGCAGGGTACTCACCACATCGGCGATGGTCAGGTTGCGATCGGCGATCGCTTTGGGATCGACCACTACTTCCACTTCCCGCTCTCGACCGCCAGACACCAGGAACTGCCCCACACCCTGCACTTGGCGGAACCGAGGCACAACGACATCATCGACCAAATCGCGATAGTGGTAGTCATCGGCGATAAAGCCCTCTTTAGGCACGAGAATCACCCACATCATCGGGCTGCTACTACCGCTAATCACCTCCACGTCGGACTCTCCGGCTTCTGGGGGCAAGGCTTCAACCTGCTGTAATTTATTCAGGACATCGACTAAGCCTTTATTGATGTCGCTATCCCAGTTAAATTCCACATTGATGGTGCTGATGCCCGATCGACTGCTACTCGAAATCTCCTGTACGCCTTGGACTTCTTCGAGGACTTCTTCGATCGGGCGGGTGATTAAATCTTCAACTTCCGTCGGCCCGGCCCCGAGGTAGGGAGTAGTGATGGTAATTTCTGGGCGATCGCCTCCCGGTTGCAGTTCTAGGGGCAACTGAAATAGAGACAGGATACCAAATAATGCAATGAGACCGAAGAGTACGGCCGTCCCGTGTCGCCAGCGCACGGCAGTCTTGATGAAATTCATGGTGGGGAATGGGGAACGGGGAACGGGGAATTGGGAATTGGGAATTGGAAAGAGGGCGAAGCATTTGGATATGTAAGATTTCGTTTTACCGAAAATTATTCGCTCAAATGCTTTGCCCCTACGGTGTTAACTGCGCAACTTCTCGATGAACTCTTCGCGATCGCTCGCAACGGTTTTCACCGAACTGCCATCTTGCAATCCGTCGCCACCGCGCACGACGATCGATTCGCCGGTGTCGAGTTGGGGGTGGCTGATAATGACTTGCTCTCCTAAATCGGACACCACTTCAACCGAAAGTTGGGTGGCCGTCTCGTCGTTGACAGTAAAGACAAACCAATTATTTCCCCGACGGGTGAGGGCATCGCGGGGAATGGCAAAGGTTTCGTCGGTTGCCCCAGCGGTTTCGATGGGTAACTCTAAATCTGCCCGAACGGCCATCCCCGGTAACAAGTCGGCGGGGGGATTCTCCAAACTCACCCGCACTAACTGACGGCGAGAATTGGTATCGGTAGCGGGGACGATGGCGGTAATTCGGGCATCTTCTTGCCAGTCGGGTAAAGCCCGCGCGGTTAAGCTGACCACCATGCCGGAGGAGACTTGAGAAATCGAACGTTCGGGAATTTCCAGGAAAATATCCAGTTGCCCGTCGCTGACTAGGGTGAGGATGGGGTCGCTGCTTTCGACGTAGTTGCCGGGATCGACGATCCTCGACTGAACGACTCCGGATGTGGAGGCTTGAATTTCGGTACGCTGCAACCCGAGGGCCGCTTGGTCTACAGCAGCTTGGGCGGCGGCGACGACTCCTTCTTGGGCGGCAATTTCTTCGGGGGTGGGGCCGGCTTGGGCTTCGGCAAGAACTGCGGCAATCCGCAGGCGTTCGCTGCGGGCGTTGTCGAGTTGGGTTTGGGCGATGGCGATGTCTTGGCGGCTTTGGGTTTCCTGGGCGGTGAGGGCGGCTTGGGCGCGGAATCGCTCGCTGCGGGCGGCATCAGCTCCCGATCGGGCTTCGACTGACGCGCGTTCGGACAGCGCCCCCTCAAAGCTTAAGCTGCTAATTCGCTGCTGGTTATCTCGCGCTTCTGCCTCCCGGACTTTGGCGGTTTCGAGTTCGGCGCGACGTTGGGCGATCGTATCGGGTTGAAGGGCGATTAGACTGTTGAGATTTTCCTCGGCTTCGAGTTCCCGCGCGCGGGCAGCATCTAACTCCGCTTGGCGTTGGGCGATAATTTCCGATCGCGTTCCCACCAACAGGCGATCGAGAATACTGCGTTCCTGAGCCAACCTTGCCCGTGCTTCCGACAAATCCAGCTGGAAATCGGCATCGTCGAGAATGGCGATCGTCATTCCCGGAGTCACTCGATCGCCCTCTCGTACCAACACGTCCCGCACGACCCCATCCACCTGAGTGCCGATGGTAGCGACTTCACCGGCTTCCACTTGACCGAGCAATTGAAGCTGCTGCACTCCTTCTCCTCGGGTAAGAGCGATCGTCTCAACCGGTCGCGGGGGCGGTCCTTGGGAATTGGTTTGAGCGGTCGGTGGCGGTGACGAACTCAAAACCTGCCAAACCCCAAATCCACCTCCGAGCAGCAGTAAGATGAGTAACCAACCCGGAGGCTTGATGCTCGGCTTTGGTGGCGGTTCCGGGCTGGGTGGATCGGGAGTCGGTGGCGCGGGGGCCGGACGAGTTGGGGTGGGAGAGGTCGCTGATTCCATAACCGAGTGTTAAGAGCAAATATCGCTTTCTCTAAGAATCGCTAATTTTAATTAAAATTTAATGAAGTGAATATGAATTTTTTTTCATTATTCTTTTCATAAGAAGAAATCACCCCCGTTTTGTGATGTTCGGGGATGACGCAAATCATGACCTGGAATCTATTCGTGACTGTCAGTTTTTAAGACAATCGGAGCAGAGGAAAGACTAATAATTAAATCGTTGACCGATTAGAATCATCTCCCGAGCCAGACGCATCCCCCGTTTTCGATTCTCCCCCAGAACAAGAAATCATCGTACTCTCTTCGATCGAGCTTGAATTTTGGGCGATCGCTTCATAGGCAAAGGCAGGTAAAGCAATAGCAGAAAGACTGAGAATCAAAATTCGATTCAACATGAGTTTCATCAAGACATCTCCTAAATAAATGTAATCGAGTCGCTCTTTTATTGGAGCGCACATTCATCAGAATAAGAACCTTAAATTAATAATAAATGAATCGAAAATGAATATTTTTTTACGATCGAATATTTGAAGGTATGTAGCCTCAGTGAAGGATACAGCCACATGCAGTTGTGTGAAGACATCTTTCTTCCCCAGCCTCCCCCGCGATTGCCACCTCACCTTCACGTAGCGCTATATCTGCGCACCTCTTCCACCGACAGTGAAAGCGCTTGAGCCACTTGCTCGACCGTTAAACCCATTGCCCGCAGTTGGGGGATGGCATCCCGTTGAGATTGCTCCGCACGTTCGGCACGTTCTCGTTCGGATTCGGCGCGCTCTCGTTCGAGTCTGGCGCGTTCGCTCCCCGTCAGCAATAAATTCCCCTGGCTGTCCCACCAGCGCAACCATTGCTGAGTCTGATTTTGATAGCTCCCTTCCCACAGACCTAACTCTACACCCATCATATCGATCGGGTAATGTCCGCACTCGTTGGGTTGCAAGCGGCTGTAGTGCATATTTGCCCAGTTATAGACTTGCAATTCCCTGGTTTTAATGATGTAGATCGCGTAATAGGGAATGCGGATAATCCGCTCGTAAACCCAAATGCCCGGTTTCTGGTTGCCGCCTTCAGGTAAGCGGGATAAGGGGGTATCGTCGAGTTCTTCGGAACCATCGCCACTGGCAAACTCAATGGCAATCAGCGGCACGGCATACTCTCGCCAGAGGACGTAAGAGCGGCGCATTTCCCCATCGAACAGTGGCGGAACGTTGGGGACGTAGAACCAATCCGGGGCCTGGGCACCGCGTTCGGGGGGGTCGGTTTCGCGCCAGTAAATGCCGCAATCTTGCCCGATCGCATATTGCCCGTCGGTATGGAGGGTTTGCAGGGTGGTTTCGAGAGAGTCGGTGAGGAGGATGCTCTGGGGATGTTCTTGGAAGTTCTTCACAAACGTGCCATCGGAGTCAGGAAGTTGCGTGTGGTCGGGAAAAGCGGGGGGAACGATTCGGGGATCGAGGCTTTGACTCATGGCGGCAGGACGATCGATAAGTGCGATGGGGAAAGATACTTAATTCTATAGCATAACGATTATCGTACGATTTTTTCGATGGAATTAAAGAGCGATCGAACTGGCTTTCTCGGGTCGGATTTTCTACTCTTTCGCGATCGCTATACTTAGATACAACAACACTTTATCGATAACAAGGGAAACTATTTCATGAAATCTTTTTCTAATCGAGGGACACTGAAAAAGTGGAAAGACGATCGAGGTTTTGGGTTTATCCAACCGGATGATGGCGGTAAAGATATTTTCTTGCATATTAGTGCAGTGCAAGGAGCGAGTCGCCGTCCAAAGGTTGGAGATACGATTTTTTACGATCGAGTGACTCAAACCGATGGAAAAGTCCGTGCCACTAGAGCTTCAATACAAGGTGTGGCGACTCGAACTCGGACAACTCAGAAAATGTCAACAACGAGGAAAAGAAGAAGGTCGCGAACTGTAAGAAAACTCGGCCTGCTCGAAACGGGAATCGGTATTGTTGTAACGCTTGCAATCGCCTTGTTTCGTATGGGTATGAATTGGAGTCCAACTCCTGCTCCAGTAGCCTCAACTCCTGACCCTACGCCAGTTGAATCGACTCCTGTGCCTGCCCCAGTAGCTTCAACTCCAACTCCAGTAGCCTCAAATCCAACTCCTGCACCCGCTCGAGTTGAACCCGCTCGAGTTGAACCAATTCCCGACCCTGCCCCAGTTGAATCAACTCCTCCTCCAGCTCCAGTCGCACCAGCACCTATAGCAACACCGGAATGTCGGATTAAGGGGAATATCTCGATAAGTACGGGAAATAAGCTTTATCATCTTCCAGGCATGGAAGATTACGAATCCACACGAATTTCTCCAGATAAGGGAGAAAGATGGTTTTGTACGGAGGCAGAGGCGACCGAAAATGGTTGGCGCAAAGCACCGAGATAGCCTCTACATTCCCCACTCCCCACTCTTTTCAAGGGAATGCTTTTTATAATCGATGCGTTCGCGAAGCGTCTCATGCAGGAGAATCGAGCATTGGAATGGAACGAAATTGCAAGGGTTTTGCCTCCCCTGCCTCCCCTGCTTCCCCAGCCTCTGCTCTCCTCATCTCCCCCTCTCCCCATCCCCGCGTCACCGCGTCACCGCTTCCCCGCGTCGTCTTCTTCCCCCCTTCCCCTCTTCTCACTTACTGCGAAATCGATAACCCACGCCGCGAACGGTTTCGATCGACTTTCCCCCCAGCTTGCGGCGTAAATGCCCGACATACACATCCACGATATTAGAATTCGGCGCGTAGTCGTAGCCCCAAATCCGGTTGAGGAGTTGCTCGCGACTCATCACTTGCATTGGATGGCGCATCAGGGTTTCGAGCAAAATAAATTCCCGCGCCGAAAGTTCGATCGCCCCTTGATTCACCCACACTTGCCGGGTGAGCAGATCGAGAACGATCGTGCCGACGCGCAGTTTGTTTTCTTCCCCGGTGTTGCTGGCTGGATGATGGCGATCGCGCAGTTGCACCCGAATGCGGGCGAGCAGTTCCTCGAACCGAAACGGCTTGGTGATGTAGTCGTTTGCCCCTCCTTCAAGTCCGGCTACCGTATCGTCTACCCCGTCGCGGGCAGTGAGAACGACGATCGGCAGATATTCCCCGCGACCCCGCAATTCCCGCAACACCGCCAAACCATCGAGTCCGGGCAATCCCAAATCGAGGATAAACAAATCGAAATGTTTGCTATCGGCAACCTCGACGGCTTTCTTGCCGTTGCTAACGACGAGAGTCGTGAATCCGTGAGCCTGCAAGCCAGTTTCCAGAAATTCGGTAATTCGAGGATTGTCCTCGGCGATGAGAATGCGATTCATTACGTGTCACGTCCGGCTCGGGAACTAACGGTAAAACAATAGTAAAGGTAGAACCTGCCCCTAAAACAGAGTCTAATTCCACCCAGCCACCGTGGGCAGAGACGATCGCACTGACAATCGACAGTCCCAAACCCGCCCCTTCTCCCTCGGAATAGCGATCGGAATGGGTTCCACGGGCAAAGCGCTCGAAAATTCGCTCTCGTTCTGCCGGGTCGATCCCTTCTCCCGTATCTCGCACCCAGAAATAGGCTCGATCGTCTCTCACCCTCGAACCCAGGGCGATCGTTTCGTCGGGTTGCGTGTGGCGTACCGCATTGGCAATTAAATTCATCACCGCTTGCGTCAGGCGTTGGCGATCGACGACAATCGGACTCACCCCCTTGCACTCCAAGCGCCAATCTCGAGGGGCGACGGCTTGAGCTTTGACGTAAATTTCTTCGGTGAGCCAATCTAACTCTTCAGGTCTCAGGTGCAAGAAATCCGGGCATTCGCTTTTTGCCAACAACAGCAAATCGTTCACCAACCGATTCATCCGGCTCAACTCATCCACCACCAAATCGATGGTTTGCTCCTGTCGTTCCGGCTTGAGTTTGAGCAATTCTAAATGACCTTGAATCACCGTAATTGGCGTGCGCAACTCGTGTCCCGCGTCGTTGAGAAATGCCTGCTGGCTGACGAACGCAAACTGCAAGCGATCGAGCATTTCATTGAAGGTTTTTGCCAGTTCCGCCGTTTCGTCGGTCCCTTTGACGGGAATTCTTTGGTTCATATTCGACTCGGTAATCGATCGAGCGGTTTTGGTGAGTAAGCTCAGAGGATTGAGCACGCCGCCCAAAGTAAACCAAGCCACCAAAGCAAACAGCACGCACACCAGGAACGTGACGACGGAGATGGTTTTTTTCGTGTATTTAATCGGTTTGAGTGCGTCGGTAATGTCGTTGGCAATGATTAGAGAACCGCGAACCTCTTCGCTAAACCGAATGGGTTTGACAAAAACCACCAGTTTTCGTCCCTGATGTTTGATGACTTCGGGTTGAGTTTGTTGGCTCCAAAGGTCGATAAGCTGAGGACTGTGACTCAAAAACGCAGGTAGAGGAGTCGAACTCGTCCGGTAGAATTGACCGTTAAGCGTTGCCAGTGCGAGTTCGGTGTTACTCGGGGCGAAACCCTCAAAAAACCGATCGAACAAACCCGCTAGTTCTGGAGTTGTGGCGGGTTGGCGGTGGAAGCCGGCTTGGCACTTGAGGGTATTAAATCTTTCGGCGCGATGGATAATCGATTCTCGGGAGTTGGCGATCGCCTGCTGCTTGAACTGTTGCAACATCAGGCGGGAGGTAATTTGACTGGAAACGGCAATAATGCTGCTGGTGAGCAAGACGTACCAAACTAAAATTCGGAACCGAACGCCGCCAATTTTTCGGTGCCATATATTCATCCGGTTTGCCGTTCCCGACTCGGCAGCACGGGTTTCTGGGTTGCGATCGCCAAAAATCGACATAATATGTGGTTTAAGTGAGGATGCACCGATTTTGTTTGCGAATTCCAAGGTTTCGCGATATCGAGTGCATTACCTAATAAGGATAGCGACGAACGGTTATCGTATGATGTCCGAACCCGATGAACCCAGCGTGAAACCCTCATGAAAGCTTTTTCATCATCGCGCGCGTTCCTGCAAGCGCGGCATGAGGGCGACGAGATTGCAAGGTCGGTAGCGGCTGTCGAGTTGCCAGCGAATAATTTCGTCCCAGCCGTCCCGACAGGCCCCCGTCGATCCCGGTAGGGCAAAGAGATACGTACCGCCAGCTACCCCTGCCGTCGCCCGAGATTGCAGGGCTGAGGTGCCGATTTTGCCGTAGCTGATGCTGCGAAAGAGTTCGCCGAAACCGGGGATTTCTTTGTCATATAGGGCAAAAAATGCTTCGGGAGTCACGTCTCGTCCGGTAATCCCCGTGCCGCCCGTGGATATAACAACATCGATGTTGGTATTGGCGATCCAATTTTTGAGTTGTTGGGTAATGGCGGTTTTGTCATCGGGGACGATCGCGCGATCGACAACGTGGTGCCCCGCATCTACAATTCGATCGACTAAGGTTTGACCGGATCGATCGGTTTCGAGGGTGCGGGTATCGGACACCGTAAGCACCGCAAGATTGACCGGAAGAAAAGAGCGAGTTTCATCAATGCCGAAGGAAGGTTGACCCATCTTTAAATTCTACTTAAACCCCGATGTTAAACCCCTATTTTAAACGCCTTTAAATCCGACTTTGGCATCCATTTGAATTTTGCCACTTTCCCCTTGACGAGACATCTCTAGGTTTCGCTGGCGCGTCGCCCCAATTTGATTGAGAACGATACCGATTAAAATAATACTTCCCCCTGCGTATTGAGCGAAGTTTGGTGCTTCTCCCAAAATAAAATAGGCGGCTAGAACACCGGCGATCGGATTAAAAGAACTCGCTAGAGATACTTCAGACGCACTCGATTTTTTTAACCCGATAAACCAACACAGTTGACCGCCAGCGACGATAATCATTCCGTAAAACAGCATCCATTTCCAAACGAAGGGACTGAAGACATCGGCAAAATGCTCGATCCCAAATAGGTAAACGGCAATTCCAAAGAAAATTAGCGTGCCGATCCCCGTTCTGAAAATACTAAAAATCCCCAAAGAAATTCGCCCGAGTTTAGCTTTACTAATCAAAATCGAAGCGGCTAAAGCCAGCGCGCCTCCGAGGGCATATAATTCTCCTTTACCCAAGGCAATTATATTTCCCATCGCGATCGTTTCTCCCGTTGTCGGTTGGAGAACAATGGTGAGGACAACACCGAAAAATGAAAAAATTGCCCCGGCAATCACCCAACGATCGATCCGATCGCCAAATAAAATGACCGAAAATGCGAGAACCAGAGGTGGTTCGATTCGTCCGATGAGAATTACATTATTCACCATCGTCATCGATAGTGCTAAAAAGCTTAATGCTGGGGCTAAAGCTCCTTCTAACAGAGCAACACCGCACAAACTCATCCAATCGCTTCGCGTGAGACGGCTCAGATTTTTGCGATTCCACTCTCGATAGTAAAGGGGAATCAGAATTAGCAGAGCACATAAGTTTCCCACGCACAAAATGTTGCAAAAAGAAATAGGGTTGCGTCCGTCAATGAGGTGTTGCGCGCCAATTTCCGTCAATTTCCGAATTGCAGATGCTGCGGTTGCAAAAATGAGGACGGCAATTAATAGGTAAGCTCGTCCGGGAATGCGAATCAAAACGTTCTCCTCACGATCGCCATTTTTTCTGATTTTGAAGAGATCGGAATCGAAGAGCGGTAATGGGTATGGCTCTTGGTTCGATCGCTCCCATTTTAAAATCGAAACCGTAAAAAACGACAAACAATTTACGATATTATTAGGAAAGTTCGTACGATCGTAGTAATTCTCATGGGTGAATCAAAACGTCGCAAAGCAGCACTGGGCGAGAAATACGGTCAGGAAAAAAATATTCTCCCCTGGCTGCCGATTACTAAAACTCAAGCCGATGCATTTGTCAAATGGACGACTCGCGGCGCGTGGGTTGGCATTGCCGCACTCGCAGTCATTTGGGTCACAGTGATTTTCATCGGCCCGTCTCTAGGGTGGTGGCAGGCTAACTAAACAATATAGTCGGGATTTGAGCGACAAACGATCGCCGTTTCGAGACAAAGAGCCGAACTAAAAAAGTACGAATTTCCAAAGTCCCGAATCCAGCTTGTTTTTGGTCAAGAAAGAGCCAGTCGCACCCAGACGAGTTCGATCGGTAACGAGTTGCTTAAATCCTATTATTTTTCACCAAATCACGATACGAGGGATACCAAGAAAGATATAAATTACAAATCTAATTTATTCGATATTAAAATTTACATTAATGAATTAGGGATTTACCCCGAGTGCCAATTTTAAGTATTCTATCCGGGGAACTCACCGAAAATATCGAGCTGTTTTTCTCTCAAACCTAATCTAACTCATTATTTGAGAGTTTTAATTAACGGAAGTTTAATAAATTTTACGCACTTTGATTTGGCAATTGTTGCCGTAAATCTAGGTCGATCTAAGTGTCATTCTCGATACTTTGCTTTACTAGAGAATTCGTTATGGTAGGAGGTAGATGTTAAGTACCTAAGCTCTTCTGGCTGGGGCAACATTATCGAGGGTGTTGACACTTGATTGCCGATCGGCAATTGTTAAACAAAGGTAAAGTTGTAATAGAATGCCTAAGAGGTGTGATAGGAGGGAAAAATGTTTATCCGACTCGCAGAGCAACACCGTCAGTTTGTCCAAGATCTGGTGAGCAACCTGCAAGCCCTCGCAATCGTGCTAGAACAGAGAGGGTATCTGGCTTCGTGCTACACCTGTGGAGGTCAAAAAAATAGTGCCTCGTTTATGGTGAGCTTGGCAAACAACCACTTGATTCGGTTCTTAGTTTCCGACTACGGCATCACTTGGACGGAAATGCGCGACGATCGAGAGCTGATGAAATTAGAGGGTGCTGAAGCGATCGGTCAACTGCAAGAACTTGCAGATTTAGTTAAGTACAAAATTCAGCCATCAGATTATCATCCTGCCCTGAGTACGTCCGCGTAGGAGAAATAGCGAGATACCCGATGAGTACGATACTTAACATCTAACCAAACGGATTGCTAATGACTCAATCGGAAGCTGCATGGCAGCATAGCTTCATCAACACAAATCGCATTCGACTGCATTGCGTGATGAAAGGAGAAGGGGATCTGGTGCTTCTGTTGCACGGATTCCCTGAATTTTGGTATTCCTGGCGCTATCAAATTCCCGCGCTAGCGCGTCACTTCAAAGTCGTCGTTCCCGACTTGCGAGGGTACAACGATTCCGACAAGCCCAAAAGTGGCTACGATCTCGATACCCTCAGCGAGGATATCCAAGGGTTAATCGAAGCTCTCGGCTATCAAAAAGCTCATTTGGTGGGTCATGATTGGGGCGGGGCGATCGCCTGGCATTTCGCCCAAAAATTTCCGCCCTTGCTCGATCGCCTAGCCATCCTCAACGCACCTCATCCCCGGCGGTTTTTGCAAGAACTCACCAGCAACCTCGATCAGCAACGTCGCAGTTGGTATCTTTTTGCCTGTCAGGTGCCCGGAGTTCCCGAATGGTTGATTCAAAACAATCTCAAAAGTTTTGTCAAAAACCTATTTCAGGAACAAGCCGTGCGTAAAGGTGCGTTTAGTTCTGAAGATACTCAAATGTACCAGAATGCCCTAGAAAAACCGGGCGTTCTATCGTCGATCCTCAACTATTACCGCCAATTTCTCTCCCCAGGAAACTGGTTGTTTGAGGGATGGAAAACCCCCGAACGCATCACCGTTCCCACTTTAGTTTTGTGGGGAGAAGACGACACCCTCCTGAGCAACAAACTCACCGAAGGGTTGGATAAATTGATTGCGGCCCCCTTCAAGCTGCGAATCGTACCTCAGTGCGGTCATTGGATTCAACAAGAGGTTCCCGAAACGGTGAATCGGGAGTTGACCAATTTTCTCCGACGGGGTTAAGTCGTACCCACAACACCAGATGCGATCCGATCGGCGATCGACCGCACCCGCGTATTCTAGTTGAAGGGTGCGATCGAAAATATCCCCCTCCCAGGATTAGATCGAGTCAGAACGCCGAATATGGTCGAACATGCTTGTATTGCCATTGGAATCGATCGGTACGCGCGCTTGCAACCGTTGCGATACGCCCAAGCCGATGCACTGGCGTTTCAAACCTGCGTGGCGATCGCCGCGAAAATTCCCGAGGAGCGACGTTGGCTGCTTGCCGAAACAGCTCCTATGCGAGGAGGTCGCTCGACCTATCCCATCCTGGAAAATATCGAGCGATCGCTAGACGAAATTAGCACCTTAGCCTTGCAACCAGAGGATATCCTCTGGTGCTTTTTTTGTGGCTATGGGGTCAACATCTTCGGCAAAGACTACTTGATGCCCATCGATGGTAATCCCGACGAGATCCAAACAACGGGCATTTCTGTCGAGACGTTCTTCAATCGATTGCAGCAAGCCAATGCTAAAAACCTGCGGGTGTTTTTCGATATCAGTCGTCCGACGGGGAGGTATGCCGGAGCTGGGATTGGCAGCGAAACCCTCGAACTCGCATACCAGCTTGACATAACGGTGATGCTCTCGTGCCGGCCGAGCCAATTTGCTCGCGAAACCAGCGCTCTCGATCGCGGTTTATTTACTGCGGCTCTCCTCGAAGCCCTCGATAGCTGGCAATACACCACCTGGGAAGCCTTGGAAGCCTACATGAGCGATCGCCTTCCTCAACTGTGCGACCATCACTGGCGACCCCAGCAAAACCCGGTCACCGTCATTCGTCCGACCGATCGACTCCATCAACCCTTATTTCCAGCAGGTGAGACAGTCGTACCCCCGAAAGAAATATCGAAAGAAGAGCCGAAAACCGACCCCCAACCGAATCGAGAGCCAGATTCGGATGCCCGTATCGATACCAACGCTGCCACTCGTCAGACTCGAGGGCATTGGTTGTGGGTGGGGGGAATGGCGATCGCGATCCTCCTGCTGGGGGTTTCGATCGCGCGGGAGATCTCCTCGCCCGATCGATCGCCCTCGGAGAATTCTTCAGAGACTCAGGGATTCGATCGTTAATCCGAACGCTCCTCCAGAGGCGGCAACTCACCCGAGTATCGTCATTTCCCCTTCATCTTCCACTGTGAATTAGCAGCCTCGGGAAACAGGTCTCCCGATCGAGTCAGAGAACCAGCCTGAATAACTTCGCGATTTCATCAGCTGGGGAGAGCGCGAAATCCCACTTATGAATAAAACTGCAATTTATCGTTCTGAAAAAAACACGAATTTATTTCTCTAATTTATGAGATTGAATCGCTCAAAAATGACTTTTTGTAATGAATTCATGCAAACGGAATTGATTTAAGATTCGTAACCCGTGTTGAAGATCGATCGAAAAAATATGATATATTCAGACAGAAAACAAGAAATTAGATCGATCTTAGACTTCATCGGATTATAATCATATGTCACTAAAAGAGTGTGTTGTTTAAATTTTAACTTAAAAAGCAAATGTTTAATCAAATCTTAAAAAAAGACCTAGAGCAAGGTGAGATAATACATTATATCAATCGTAAAGCTTCTACTTACAAGTAAAAATAAAAGTAAAAACTCCTGAACTAACATCAGTTGCCACTCAAAAAAAATTGAGACGAGAAAAAAACCTCGATCGTCTCTCAAATCTGCCTAGTGGTGCAAGCGTAAGATTTTTCTATTTCCATTCCATCTTTGATACAGCTTTCGACTGAGTTATCATCCGGTTCTAAAAAACGGTTTTATACAATATCAAGCAAGGGCTAACTTCAATCTAGCTTCGATCGATCCCTCATATCGTTATCGAACCTAACTTTAGCAGAATCTCATACCTAACCTGAAAAGTGAGATTCAAAGTCATTTTGCATGCCGATTTTTTGATTTTTCAACTAGCACTTCTCAACTCCGTTCGACGATGTTGAGGAAAAAATAGACATGAATATGGTGAAAGCTCTAGAAGAACGTGCGTTCGATGATATTGAGTGACTTTTTTGCATTTCGCCAAATTCTTGTTCCAGAAGTGCGTTTCGAGTGTCGCTCGAAGTCAAAACGCATGACTAAACATTAAGGTTTCAAAAAACATGACTAGCATCAATCGAACCCATTACTTCAACACGCAGCTAGAAAAAATTTTAACCTCGGACCAATACGATCGAATTGTAGAAGCGATCGTGGCTGGAAAGTATTCGTGGGCCTGTACTTTGATGTTACGTTTTGGAGGTGATAATCCGATGGCTTACATTCCCTATCGCACCTACAATCGGCTGATGAAAGAAAATCGCGAAGGCTGCGAGCCAAGCAAACATCGCAATCGAATCTTAGAGGAAGCGGACTACTAGTCAACTTCACCGGATAAGTTGCCATCGATCGCGAGGGAAATCTTTTCTGACCCTGGTGGTGATGGTAGCAGATGGCGAGCCTTCAAATGGCGATCGAGTTGAAGGCTTGCCATTCCCTGTATGTCAGCAATTAAGTGTTTCAACTGGCTTGGTCACTGACTGAGAACGTGCGCCCAGACAACATACCCGCGTCCTGGAGAAGAGGACTCCGAACTCCGACTTCGCATCTTTGAAGTTCTGCGCTCGAGAGAACCTTGCAAAAAAACTTTACAGGATGCGATCTCTAGGATGCGGCGATAACTGTTATTTTTTAACTTGAACGTGCTAGATTTCTGAAATGAAAATAGCATCAAATTTGAGTGGCAGCTTCAAAATCTTTCGACTGGCTTGAAGTGCTACTCAATCGCGATCGCATGGTGTGGCTGAGGATTTTCAGTTTAACTTTCTTTGTCGAGGTAAAAAAGGTTAGATTAAAAGTGTAACAGCTTCATTATTCGTGAGAAAAGAGCGGAATCAATTCAAGCTAAATTCTGACCGTTAGCGGTCTCAAAGTAGCCCTCTCCGTTCATTTTCTTCTAAAAGCTTCAAGGTGTAGTAATGGTCTTACAAACTAGTTCTAGCTTCCGAACAGATACGCAGGATTTTGCCGACAGTTCTCAAGATCGACCCTTAAATCTCCAGACGGTTTTCATTGTTGGTCGAGGTCGATCGGGAACGACGTGGCTCGCGCAAATGATGAATACCTATCCCCATTGCAGTTACAAACACGAGCCATTTCTAGAACATAAATCAACCGACTACAATCATTGGCTAGAAGCAATTGAGTCTAGCCAGATCGGTCAATTGCGAGCTGAGTACAAGTCCATTTGTCCCAAGGCATACCATGATGTTGACATGCCGCCCTATCCCCCTAAAAGCTTTCGGACTCAAAACAGCAAGCTTTTACACTTACTTTACGGTGTGGGCAAACGGGTCGATGCGTTCAAACCGTTGTACGAATCCTATGGAACGGTAAAACTGACCGATCGCACCCCGGTGCTAATTAAAGATGTCAATTTCCCCGAGCGTTTATTACCTCGCCTGTGCGAAGTTCTCGAACCTCACGTACTAGCTGTTATCCGCCATCCTTTTGCAAATATTGCCTCGTATTTTAAAGGACTCGAACTGAGTCTGTTCGCACAAAACCAAAAAGCCAAAATTGAGAACGTGCGCCAGATTCTTCAGCGTCCGGAAAACCAGCACTTTTCCCAGTACCTCGATCGCCTCGACGAGATGTCCCCGGCACAATTTGAAGCCCTCACTTGGCGACTGAATGTCGAATCGCTCGTTGAGTTCGCCCGGCGTTACGATCGCGGTTTCGTCGTCGTTTACGATGATGTTTGCCGCGATCCTCAGAGTAAAATGGCCGAAATTTTTGATTTTGTCGGCTGGGAACTGACTCAATCCACTCGCGACTTTATCGATCGCTCAATTTCGGGAGAGAAGAATTCCCTCAGTTCGAGCAAAGCTTACTACAGCGTTTACCGCGATCCGCGCCAAAGTTTATCGAAGTGGAAAACTCAGTTAACTGACGAACAAGTAGCCGATATTGCTTCGGTGATTCGAGAGTCACCGCTTGTCGATCTGTGGTCCGACCTGCCACTGTAAACTCATTTGCTGTATATTCGGGGTTTGTGGCAAGCCGATGCCGCAAATCCCGAATTTTTTTAATGAGGGCACGATCGATTCAGCAAACGTTTGTTGGTTCAACGATTCAAGTCAATGATTCAAGTCAATTTGGGCAGTATTTCCACGATCGCGGCGAACGTATTTCGAGAGGTGATTCGCGATCGAACTCTATATCTGGTAGCGTTGTACGCCCTGATTTTGCTCGCCGCCATTTTACTGTTGCCAGAAGTTGCAGCCGGAACCCAAGATAAAATGACTCTCGATATCGGCTTGGGGGCGATGAATCTTCTGGGCTTAATCGTCACTGTTTTTATCGGTACGGGTTTAATCAACAAGGAAATCGAAAAGCGCACGGTTTTAGTCCTCGTCTCCAAACCCATCAGCAGATCGGAACTCATTGTCGGGAAATTTTTGGGGCTGTGTGCCGTCCTCGCCGTTCTCATCTCCCTGATGACGCTCATCTTCATCGTCGTCCTCAGAGTCAATGAAATCCCCTTCCCCCTCGGCAGTACGCTAGTTGCCTCCGGATACTTATTCTTGCAACTCTCCCTCATCGTTGCCGTTTCCATTGTCTTTGGGGTGTTCGCCAGTTCTTTGCTGGCCACTCTGCTCGCCTTTGGGATTTACCTGATGGGGCATTTCAGCCGTGATTTGTTGCAACTTGGGGAGATCTCCCAAAATCCGGGCATTGCTCCCCTGGCTAAAACCCTGTACCTGATTTTGCCGGACTTGTCGCGGTTGGATGTGAAAAACGGTGCGGTATACGGTAGTGCGGCCTTGCCGGATATCAGTACGCTGTTGCTTAATGCCGTTTATGGTTTGGTGTACACCGTTTTGTTACTCTCAATTGCCACGGTGGTGTTTTCCCGGCGCGAGTTTTGAGATGGCGCTTAGCACTATGGGGAGAAAAAAAATTTGTATTTTGCATTTTGTATTTTGCATTTTTCATTCACCATTTCTCCATCTTTACGTTCCTTCCCAAATCTGAAGCTGTCTCTCGGCAGCAACGAGACAGTTGAGAAACTTGGGAGGATAGAGAAAGCTTTCGTAGGCTAGCGCCATTTGCCGTGCGGCTTCGTCGTAGGGAACTCGACCGATGCCAGTTCCCAATCCAGGACAGGCAATGGTTTGGATCGGCGAGTGTCCGTTCGATCGGTTTCGATCGTGTTGGCGAACGCTCAGCAGCATAGCTCGCATGGCGATGTAGGGAATATCGGTTCCGGAAACGGACATGGGAACGCGCATCGTCGGCGTGTGAGCCAGATAGGGATGTCGGGAATGCCCGGTTTCGACAATAAGGGAAGTGCCGACAGGTTGTTCTCCCAAATATTCTTGTAAAATCTGCTTTTGGACTCGCACCATCAGGGAATCGCCGAAGTAACGAACGATCGCCGCATCGATGCCACCATCCATCATTCCGAAGGAGTTCGCCGGACTTACCAAGCAGTCGTATTTTGGCAACCACTCGAAATAATTATTGACGATTTCAACGTTGGGTAAATAATAGAAACGCTTTTGGAAAGCCTCGTATAATGAGGAATTGGGCGCAACGAGTATGAGTTTCAAACAATATTCTCCAGTTACGGTTTATTGTAATAAATTCACCCCTAAACAACAACTCGATCGAGATATGGTGAGAGTGAAATCAGTTAAAACCGCTCATGTCGAATTCAGTTGTTGAAATTCTCTCTACAGAGGAAATTCGCCGGACTCTGACGCGCTTAGCCTCTCAAATTGTCGAAAAGTCAGGAAATCCGCAAGATTTAGTACTTTTGGGCATTTATACTCGAGGGGTTCCCTTAGCGCGGATGCTGGCCACTCAAATCGAAGCCCTAGAAAATTTTACGGTTCCCCTCGGGGCGCTCGATATTACCTTCTATCGCGACGATCTCGATCGCCGTGGAGTGCGCGCCCCTGCCAAAGACAAAATCCCCTTCGATTTGACCCGAAAGCGGGTGGTGTTGGTGGATGATGTCATTTATACGGGCAGAACGATTCGCGCCGCCCTCAATGCAATTTACGAATACGGCAGACCCGAAAGCATTTGGCTGGCAGTATTAGTCGATCGCGGACATCGCCAACTACCGATCCATCCCACGTTTACCGGAAAAACCCTACCCACGGCAAAGGAAGAAACGGTGAAAGTGTACTTGCAAGAATCTGACGGACGGGATGGGGTGGAATTGATTCGATCGCCCGTTTAGATTCACGTCAGGCATGGCTGGGGAGGCTTGGGGAGAAGGGGACAAGGAAGAATGCGCGTATCTTGCATTTTTCTCCCCCATCTTCCTCACCTCCCTCACCTCCCTCATCTCCCCCAGCTCCATTCCCCATCTCCTCACCCGCCTGCTTGCAAATCGCTAATCAAATTCGCTAAATCGTCGCTGCTGGCGCGATAGACTTCCCCGCAAAAGTGACAGGTGGCTTCCGCGCCATCGTCTTTTTCGATCATGTCTTGCAACTCCGCTTCTCCAAGCATTTTGAGCGCTCCGAGCATTCGATCGGAAGAACAGCCGCAGTGAAAGCGCACCATCTGCACCTCTGACAGAATATCTAACCCCATATCCCCTAAAAGGCTCTCGAAGATTTCCGGTAGAGTTTTACCCGATTGCAACAGCGGAGTAAAACCTGTCAGACTCGACACGCGAGACTCGAGGGTGGCGACGAGAGCTTCGTCGCGAGCGGCTTTGGGGAGAACTTGCAATAGAATGCCTCCCGCAGCCGTCACCCCTTGCGCCCCAACGAACACACCTAACAGTAAAGCCGAAGGAGTCTGTTCCGAAGAGACGAGATAGTGAGTTAAATCGTCGCCAATTTCCCCAGAGACGAGTTCGACGGTGCTCGAATAAGGATAACCGTAGCCGACATCTCGGATGACGTAGAGAAAACCTTCCGAGCCGACAGCACCGCTGACATCGAGCTTACCATTGGGTTTGGGGGGCAACTCGATACTAGGGTTGCCGACGTAGCCGCGCACCGTACCGTCGAGACCGCCATCGACTAAAATACCGCCCAGGGGACCGTTACCATTGACGCGGATGTTCACTCTAGACTCCGGTCGCTTCATGCTCGATGCGAGCAAAAGGCTAGCAGCCATCGTTCTCCCCAAGGCTGCCGTTGCCACGTAAGAGAGTTTGTGCCGCTCGCGTGCTTGTTGCGTCAGTCGGGTGGTAATGACACCCACGCAGCGAATTCCTCCGTCTGCTGCGGTGGCGCGGATTAACTGATCGGCCATAGGAAAAATTTAAGTTTCTTAACAGTTTCGGTTTTATTTATTTTGACACTTTTACTCGGGGAGAAGGGGACTCGGGCAAATTTTTCCAGATCGCCTGAATGATGAAAAACCGATAATATTTGTTTGCTATAACGGTCTAGAAGGCGATCGCTATCCCCCATCAAGACCCTTCCCCCTCGTACGAGTCCCGATCGAGCGATCTCCATCGCGATCTGAGTAACGTCCGTCGAGATTGGCTCGAAATTTCTCGAGAGGACCCCTCGATCGAAGGGCATCTGTTGTCGAGGGATTTTCCCGAGATGGACGCGACTTTGGTAACTTTTGCCCGTCAGAACGAATCGATCTCCGTAAAAAATATTTACCGAAATAGCCTTGACACGATTCAGTCGCTCTGCATGTTTCGATAAAAGCGATCGAATCGAGATAATTCAGACAATTACTTGAGCACAACTAGTCATCATATCAGAAAAACAATTGAAATGCATTGATGTCGATCGCACTCCATTGACGTATCGATCGCGATGTGCAACGTAGACGATCGCTGACAGAATCGATGGGAGAATGGGAAATTAATAACTGTAGAAATTCTTGTGGTGTCAAGCATGGCAATTTTGGCGAAGCTGTTTGGAGGAGTAGCAACGGAGCAGATCGAAACAAAGCAAACTCGAGCATTTCAACTTGTCTTGGTATTGCTTTTAACTTCGATCGTCAGTAGTATTTGGGTCGCTAGCGCCCAAGCCATACCCAAAAAACCTTTTATTCGATCGACTCAAAACCCAGTTTCATCGATAACCCCATCGACCGCGCGCACGTCGCTTCCCGATGGCGTATACTTGCAAGGCGAGTCTTCCGAACCGCAACAAATCGGACGTTCCTACGCCATTTTTGAAGTTCGTCAAGAGCGCGTTATCGGTGCGTTCTATCAGCCCTCTTCTTCCTTCGACTGCTTCTACGGTTCGTCGCAGCACGATCGATTGGCATTGAACGTCATTAATAGCTACAGCCAGCAAGCCTTTCCCTACACCGTTGCAGTTGAGAACAGCACCTTGGTGGCCGGTACGGAAAGTGCCGCGACGGAACCTCGACTGGTTGGTTTTCACCCGATCGAAGAAATTAGCCAATCCGATCGAGATATCCTCGCAACCTGCCAAGCGACACTTGCGCGATAATCCCGATCGCCATAACTCGAGCGCTTTTTGAGTCGTTCGAGTGTAAGCTTTTGTCAGTTGTCGATTGAATCTTTAGATGTTGCAATGTGGTAGATGCGACGGGGAGATGTAAAGGCGCGGGGACGCGGAGACGCGGGGACGCGGAGACGCGGAGATGAGGGAGACAATTGTTCGTTGTTTATTACTCTCCCACTGCCTCCGAAGCCTCCGAGAGCTACCCAAGCCCCCAAAGCTCCTCATTCCCCACCTTCACCCGAAACTGTCTTACCCCGCGCCTGACGTTATTTACGACAAGGGCAAGAAAAATCCTTGGGTTTCGTCAAGGTTGCGCAACACCTCATCGCCCAGCACGTTTTGCCGACGCGAGATTGCCAGGGAATAAAGCCTCTTGAGTTCGACAAATCGAGTCGCTTCGTCACTTCCGAGCAGTTGAGTTTCCCGCGCGAGGTAGTCGTTTACCTCATCTTGCAACAAGGCGATCGGATCGTCGCTCTTGAGGCGGCTCAAAAACCGACCTTCGGGAGAATTGCTCGACGGGTTCGCTCGTTCTAAAGCGGCGATCGTCTCGGGGATTAAGGTGTTGGTAGGTTTGACTTGAAACTCATCGGGAACGAATGCCAGCAAGCGTTGGCGATCGGGCGATAGAATCGGGTTTTCTAAGTCGATCGCGATCGCGGCTGCCACGAACTCCCGAGGGACGATTCCCTTTGCCATTAGTCGATCGACCGCATCGTTATCGATATGGCTGGCTTCGGGGACGAACCAGGCAAAATGAGCGTCGCCGGGTCGAATGCCTGCAAGTTTGACGGCCGACTCTCGCACCAACCGATCGTACTCCTGGGGTTGCAACGTCGCCACCTGGGAGAACTGGCGGCTTTCGGTAATGCCCAATCCTCGATATTTCGCCGCTCCTCCTCCGGCAATCAGTTCTGCATTGAGAAAAAAGCTATCGGGAATGGCAATTTCGCTTTGGGAGGTGGTACTCGAAAAGGGATGCAGGTTCGAGGTGCGATCGCTGCTGATGAAGTTCACCTCGGTGGTGGCAAACAGCGGTTTTAGCAGTTCCTTCGCGTCTGGGACTCGCACCACCGATCGATCGGTCTCGATAAAGGTATCGATTTTGCGAGAATTGAACTGGCCGATCGCCGAAATGAGTAGTTTTTCGAGTTCTTCGGCACTGGTGAGGGTTTGCAAGCGCAGACTCTGGGCAACCGGCCAGCGATCGCGTTGTTCCGCTCTCAAGTACGTGGCTTCGGACTGAAACGAGTGCCAGTTGTTCCACGGGAAAAAGAGTTCTTTCATAATCGGCGCGCCGTTGACGTGACACGCCATGCAGGTTCCTTGACGAGCGCGAGGCGTTAGCGCCGACGCACCCACCGACGAACCGCGAAATTTCCAGCTTAGGGTATTGGTTCCTGCGGCATCGAGCTTGTAGTAATTGTAGCGACCTCGCTCGTCGTCCCATCCCCACACTTCCAGGGCATCGGGGGTATCGGAAAACTCGTTGGAATTAAAACCCACGGCCATCATCACGTTGGGTTCGAGAAATTCCTCCCCGTTAGTTCCTCGAAATGCCAAGACGCTGCGGCGAGTTTGTCCCGCGCTTTTATCGACGATGCGCTCGTCTACGACATAGGTTTCTCGCCCGCTGGCATCCGGTTGGAGGAGGGTTTCAATTTCGGCGAGGTTCGTCACATCGGGATGTGGTTGCAGAACCAAGTTGAAAAACGGATCGCCGAGTTCGTTGAGTTTGTCGGGAGAGAGGGGTTGAACTTGGGCGCGATCGCTAGTTTGCTCGAGTAGGGAAACCGATTGAGCGCCAGCCGGGGAAAGCGCGATTGTCAGAGTGGCGATCGTCAGTAACACAGTGGCGATCGCACCGCGCGCGACATTCTGGTAAGCGGTTAGAGCCATTTTAGACCAAGGCCTCCTGTCCGGTTCTCGCCCAAAGAGGTAAAGCGGCTTCAGAAGCGGTAATCACTTTTACGCCGACGGATAGCTGGGTGGAAACTTGGGTTCCGGTAACAATGGGACTGCCATCGAGAGTCAGACCCGGAACCACCTTGAGGACGGCACGCTTTCCGCCGCGACTCACCCGCCAAAGACCTCGGTTGCGATCGGGATTTTCGATATCGATCCGTTCGCCATCCACTTCCCAAACACCACCGAGGTTGAGAACTTCAATGCCCACGGGGTCGGCTAAACTCAGGGCGCGGGAACCGAGAGCTTGATTTTGGCAAGCAGTGCAAACAAAAGGATCGGAGTTGCGAGTGGGCAGACAGTTGACGTTATCGCAGATTGCCGAGGGATCGATCGTGGGGTTGGCAATGCCGCACTCGTGAACCAGGGTAAACAAAGCACTCATGGTATTGTTCCGTTGGGAGAGGCAGAAAATTCCTTTTTCCCCGTTGTTCCACGGATTGTTCGGCAGGTGTTGGCGCAATAGACGAGGGCGATCGAAAGGGCGATCGACTTCTTCTCCGAGGAGTTCGCGAACCGTGGGGTTCGCACCGGGAATTACATCGCGAATGCCCGCTATCAGGGCTTCTAAACTGACTCGTGCGAGTGCTTCGTAATACTCGATAAATTCCGTTGTAAAGGTAATGTGAGTAACGTCACCATTACGATTTCTTTGGGTATGCCACTCGACATATTCATCTTGAAATTGGATGCGTTGCCGCTCGATTTGTTCGGCCGATGCAAACGCCGATTTGGGAAAGGCAATCCAGGAAATCGTGCTGGTTTGAGATTCAGCTTCTGGAGCCAGTTCGCTAAAAGCTTTGAGTTCCGTAAAGTTCGAGTTGGGGATACGGGCGGAGTTGGTATAAAACGCACCGATAAGCTCTTGATAGTGTTGTAGCGCTCCTTGTTGACTCAGTAGATTAGAGTGAGTTGGATCGGTATAAGTTACCACAGGTTCTCTCCTAAGAAGTTAGGTTGGTTAGTTAGAGTGTTCGGATAATCTGCACGCCAGGAATCTGTTTTTTTAGTCTTGATTGTTGTTTTGGATATATCTCAATAGTAATTTTTTTGATAATTTTTAGCAGTACCTTTGAAGGGTAATATTTGTTCGACAAGCAGTATAACTTCTCAAAAATAAGCACGTAAAGAATTGAGAGAATGAGACTTTAATCCTCTCAATAGATCGAATTTAAGATTTGTCTAATTTGGCAGTAGGCGTGCGGTTTTCTTCTAGTTTTTGCACCTACTTTTAATCCTTATTCAAACAATTCAATAAGATTCCGGAATCTTTTAATGTAGTTTTATGCAAAAAGAGTGACTTATAGCGGTTTTCACAAAGATAGAACCCAGACAATTGTAGGGGCGGGTAATCGCAGAAAATTTTGCCCTCACTGCGATATAGCTTCAAAACCCGCCCTCAGCTCAGCAAAAATACAAAGCGACAATACAAATAAACGTGCATCGAACGATACGAGGCACGGGGACGACTTATTCTAATCGCCATGGGAAGTACGAGCAGACACACCAGATATCCCAGCGCGTCGCTATCAATAAATGCCGCACCTTCCCCAGGATTTTAGATCGCTACGGACTCTGCCACCCTTCATAAGCCGCTAGCAAAATATTCACGTAGGGATTTTCCGCCAGTTCCTTGAGCGCTTCAATGCCTCCCGCTTTCAACGCACCCACCACTCGTTCTTTGAGGGCGGGATTTTTGGCGATGCCTTTGACTGCCACATCGATTTCCGCTTGGGTATCGGCTGGGATATCTGAGGGATAAGATCGATCGAGAATTTGCAGCAGGTCATTTGCCCCCGATGGGTTGCCCTCTTCTACATCCGATTTAGCCTTCCATCCGGATAATCCGGTTATTGGGTGTGATCTTTCCGTTTCAAGTCATATCGGTAACCTGTAGGGGCAAAGCATTTGAGCAATATCTGAGGGGAAACAACGAAATCTTCAATATCCAAATGCTTCGCCCTCTTCGCTGTAACTTCGCAGCCATGCCGAAGGGTAAAGCATTTGAAAGTGGGTTGCAGCTATCGGTGGGGGTTGTCAACTGCTGAAGGGCGAAGCATTTGGAATTTCAATGGTAGGTTTGAGGCAGAGGATGTCGCCCAAATGCTTTGCCCCTACCATCACATCAGATCGCATCTGGTATGTATTGCGGGTATATGTATGCTGTATCTTTTACAAATTCCCAGGAGGCGATCGCCCAATGGATAAATTAACGCGCTATCGAGAAATTGTTCAACAGGTTTTAACCGACTACAGTCGCCGTCGTTCCGATTCGGAAGTGGAGTCGCAAACCCTATTCGATACGAAACACGACCATTATCAAATCGTCAATGTCGGATGGTCGAACGATCGCCGCGTTTACGGTTGCGCGTTCCATCTGGATATCAAAAACGAGAAAATCTGGCTGCAACACAACGCCACAGAAATCGATATCGCCGAACAATTAATGGATTTGGGGGTTCCTCGATCGGATATCGTTCTGGGTTTCCTGCCTCCCTATCGCCGCCAGATGTCGGATTATGCGGTCAGTTAATCGTCGCCGTCATCTTCCAAAATCTCCCCCAGAGATCGCCAAACGAATTCTTTGGCTGCTTCGCGATCGATTTCCTTAAGCGCTTTGGTAATTTCGACGATCGTCTCGGAAGTCGGTTCTCGTTGACCGTGAAACCATTTAAACACGGCAGAGCGATCGATACCCAATGTCACCGCCAATTTATTCTGGCTGATGCCGTAAGCTTCTAAAACTGCCTTCAGTGCCTGACTTGCTTTACCCACGAGCGATCGCATTCAAAGTTAATCGCCCTCATCTTCCAAAATTTCCCCCAGATACCGCCAAACGAATTCCCTTGCTGCTTCGCGATCGAGGGTTTTCAGCGCTTCGACGATCTTCACGAGAGTATCTCCCGTCGGATCGATTCGTTCGTTAAACCAACGATACACCACCGAACTGCGCACACCCATCGCGATCGCCAATTTGTTCTGGCTGATGCCATGGCTAGTCAAAACTTCTCTGAGGACGTAACCCGCTTTTCCCATGCTCTCATTGCAGGTCAGTTAATCGTCGCCGTCATCTTCCAAAATTTCACCCAAATATCGCCAAACGAATTCTTTGGCTGCTTCGCGATCGATTTCTTTGAGTGCTTTGGTAATCGCCGCAATATTTTCCGCACTCGGATCTAATCCGTGAAACCAACGTCCGACGTTAGCGCGACTGATACCCATTGCGACGGCTAGTTTATTCTGACTGATACCGTAATGTTCTAGAACCGACCGCAGAGACTGACTTGCTTTGCCCATATTCTCATGGTGTCAGAGGGCGATCGCTCCGTAAATGTCATATTTGTGACGACATCTAGTACGATAGTAATGTCACACTTGTGGATACATTTACTCTCAGATACCAGGATAAAAATATGGCTGAAGAATTTCTTACCGAACCCCCCGCAGACACGCACCCCAACCCAACGCCAACCCCCAACCCCGAAAACCGAGAACCCGTGCGAGTAATGGTAGTCGGTTCTCGCCTCGGAGTCCTCAGCATCATCCATTGCCTCGTACGTCTCGGCTTCACACAAATGAGCGACTGGAGTCCCTGGCAAAGCGTCCCCAACAGCCGTAAGTGGATGCGAGTGGCAACGAAGTGGGTACGGGGGATGGAATGACGCGGAGACGGGGGGACGCGGGGACGCGGAGAGGGGAAGATGAGGGAGACAAGGAGGACAAGGGAGAATTTTGCATTTTTAATTTTTAATTTTGCATTCACTCTCCCCCTGCCCCCGAAGCTCCCGAAGCCTCCCTAAGCTCCCCAAGCTCATCACTCCTTCTCTGCTGCCTCTGCCTTCACTTCAGGTTTCGGTGTCGGTACTGCTTCTGGCAACTTCTTCTCTGCCCACCGGGTTTCGGCATTTGCCATCACTTCGTCGAAATTCTCCAGCAGTTCTCCAGCATAGTTCTCGAATACCCGCGTCGCCAGGGAAATCCGGCCCTTCCACTCATCCACTTCGGCGACGAGGACTTTAATCTTCTGTCCCTCACTCAACAAATCTGAGAGGGAGTCGATGCGGTTCTGGCTGATTTGGCGGATGTGGAGCAAACCCGTGACTCCACCCAAATCGACAAACGCGCCGTAGGGCTTCAGGTTCACCACTTCTCCTTCCACCACTTGTCCTTCGGCGATGCTGCTGAGGCGAGTGGCTTTGGCAGCGTTGCGTTGGGAGAGCACCAGTTTTTTGCGATCGCGATCGGCCTCTAATATCGAAACAGTCATCGGTTGACCCACCAATGCTTCCAAGTCCCCGCGATCGACTAAATGCGATCGGGGAATAAAACCGCGCAACCCGTCCGCATCGACAGTAACACCGCCTTTATTCGTACCCGTTACCCGCACCTGCAACGATTGGCTTTCTTCTTCTAATTCTCCGAGCCGATCCCAGGTTCGTTTGAGTTCCATCTCCCGAATCGACAGCGTTACTTGACCTTCGTCGTTCTGCTCTCGAATCACCAAAAATTCCCGTTCTTCCCCAATTTCAACAGCCTCGGAGAGGTCATCGATCGCTTTTAGGGATGCCTCGCGCGCGGGAAGAAACGCAGCAGATTTACCGCCAATATCGATGTACGCCCCATCTTTGTCGAACTCGAAAACTTTGCCGCGCACCACCTGTCCTTGCTGGAACTGGTAATCGTGCTGTTCGAGTGCTTTGGCAAAATCATCCATAGAAAAGGACGATTCAGCAGATTGAGAGGGGTTGGATTCTGAATTCATGGTATTTCGCAAACGGAAAGTGACTGACAAGGCTTTTGACCTCAATCGATCGCTCAACTTCAAGTAGGAGCCAATCTTAGCACCCTTGATGCAAAGACTGTTCCAAATATAGCCAATTTATTCAGTCGGATTTTTGAAGCTTCGGGAGAGGAAGACAAGGGGACAAGGGAAAATTTTGTATCTTGCATTCATTCTCCCCTTATCTCCCCCATCCCCCCCATCTCCCGTTTCTCTCTTCTCTCCGCGTCCCCGCGTCTCCGCGTCTCCGCGTCATCTTCTCTCCCTCACCTCTCCACTCCCCCATTCTCTCGAAAAATCTGTCAGGATGAAGAGATGTAACGAATCGACCTTCCGCAGACGTTTTCTCCTCTCGATCGCTCATGAGCCAGACCCAGACATTAAATCCCCAACTCGAAGCATTAACCACCCTCTTTACTAAGATGGATCGGGCGCTGATTGCCTATTCCGGGGGTATCGATAGCACCCTCGTTGCCAAAATTGCGTACGATATCCTCGGCGATCGCGCTCTTGCCGTGACAGCGGTATCTCCGTCTTTGCTACCGGAAGATTTGGAAGATGCTCGAGTGCAGGCCGCCCAAATCGGTATCGCTCACGAGGAAGTCACCACCGATGAAATGGCGAACCCCAACTACACGGCAAATCCGGTGAATCGCTGCTATTTCTGCAAAAGCGAACTCCACGATACCCTCAAACCCCTAGCTCTGCAACGAGGCTATCCTTACGTCGTCGATGGTATCAACGCTGACGATCTCAACGACTATCGCCCCGGCATCCAAGCGGCAAAAGAACGGGGGGCCCGATCGCCTTTAGCAGAAGTTGGCATGTCTAAAGCCCAAGTGCGCCAACTCTCCAAAGAATTGGGATTGCCTTGCTGGGATAAACCCGCTCAGCCTTGCCTGTCCTCGCGCTTTCCCTACGGTGAAGAGATTACCGTCGGCAAGTTACAACGAGTGGGACGGGCGGAAGTGTACTTGCGTCGCCAAGGATGGCAAAACCTGCGGGTGCGATCGGAGGGAGATACGGCCCGCATCGAGTTACCCCCAGAGCAAATTCAAACCTTTGTCATGAATACAGATTTAACCGAAATTATCAAGGCTTTTCAAGAATTAGGCTTTCTCTTCGTCACCCTGGATTTAGAAGGGTATTGTAGCGGCAAACTCAATCGGGCGCTATTGAAGTGATGAATGGGGAACGGGGAATGGGAAGACGTGGGGACGCGGGGACGCGGAGAGGGAGAGAAACGAGGACATTTAGTTTTCCAAGCCCCCGAAGCCTCCGAAGCTCCCCCAGCTCCCGAGAGCTAGCGAAGCCTCTTAAGAATTGTCAAAATTTCCCATCGCGCACCAAGTTTGCAGGATGCGACCGACGATCGATTTTCCCAGCCAGGGTGTATTGGTCGATCGCGACTTGAGGGTTTGCGAAGATACTTCCCAGGGGCGATCGCTCGCAAATAATACCAGTTCTGCCGGACGATCGATTTCTACTTGTATTTCCACTCGTCCTGGGGTTTGTCCCAAACACAGCGCTGGGCCAGTACTCAGAGCGCGCCACAACTCCAGAGCCGACCAATCTCCGTCTGCAACTAACTCCTGCCACAAAAGCGGTAGTGCCAGCTCCCAACCAATCGCCCCCGGCGGTGCTTGGGCAAAGGGGACGGTTTTTTCTTCGTAGGTGTAGGGGGTATTGTCAATGGCGATCGCATCGAGAACGCCCGATTTGACGGCAGCAACCAAGGCAGTTCGATCGTCGGGATTGCCCAGAGGCGGGTCTAAACGCAAATTCGGATCGTAACTGCCGATCGCCTTTGAGTCCAGAAGCAGGTGCATCCAAGTGGTGCTGGCGGTGACGGGTAAACCGTTAGCTTTTGCCGCGCGAATCAACTCTACCCCCCGCGCCGTCGAGACTCGCATGATGTGGGTGGGGGTTTGAGTCTCGGCGATACATTCGAGCAAAGCCGCTAGCGCCGAAGTTTCGGCGGCGACGGGAGTTCCCGGCACGCCCAGGCGCATGGAAATCGCCCCCTCTCGCATCGCCCCCTCCCCGCTCAAGTGGCGATCGCGCGGCCACAGGGCGATCGGTTTTGCTAAGGGTTGGGCGTATTCGAGGAGGCGACGCACCAAACCCAAATTTTCCAGGGGTTCGCCGTCGGCAAATCCAACGACTCCAGCCGCTGCCAACTCCACCAACTCGGTCATCTCTTCCCCGGCAGCTTGGCAAGTGAGCGCTCCCCAAAAATGGAAGCTTGGGGTCGGAGGAATGCGATTTTGCAGGAAAGACAGCACCGAGGGATTGTCCAAGGGCGGTTGGCTCGTCGGTAGCAGCGCCAAACGAGTGAAACCGCCCGCGAGTGCAGCTTGTCCGATGGAGTCGAGGGTATCTCGCTCTTCAAATCCCGGTTCGCTATTGTGGCTGTAGAGATCGACCAATCCCGGTCCGAGGATGCATCCCCGGCAATCCTGTTGTTGCGTTTGGGGAGGGGACTCGGTAATATTCTCTTCGATCGCCGCGATCGCTCCGTCCGCCAGCAGCACATCGGCAATTCGATCGACCCCAGAAACGGGATCGACGATCCGAACTTGTTGAAGTAACTTATTCATACATACACCGAACGACGATCGCCCCAGTTCAAGTGGCTCGTTCGTCGTTCATCCTTGTTATCCTGTTTGATGTTGGCTCGATCTTCCCAGATATTCCCAGCCGTACTTATAATGCCCCCGCAGCGGTTCGATCGAACACCCCCGATGCTAAATGAGCGGTAATATTCATGGCTTCGAGGACTGGTGCGCCGTCGGGACCGTTGGGATAGTCGATGACGCTCACCGCACCGTTACCCTGCTTGAAGTTCCAGAATCGATCGGGTTCCAAGCCGAAAAGATGGCAGAGAATGGCTTTGTTCACAGCATCGTGAGCGACGACAATTCCCGTCAGGGGTCGGTCGGCATTGCTGTGGGCGCGGACGATCGCATCCCAGGCTTTTCCCGATCGCTCCCAAACCTGCTGCAAGTTCTCCCCTTCGGGCATTTGCACCGTTTCCGGGGCGCTCTTCCATTGTTCGAGCAAGTCGTTGTAGTCGGCGCGAATTTCCGATTCGAGCTTTCCTTCCCACAATCCATGGCTGATTTCCACCAACTCGCTGTCAAGTTCCAACTCGATCCCTGGATGGTGGGCAAGGATTAACTCCGCCGTTTCCTTCGGGCGCAACATTGACGAACTCACGGCAAAGTCCAGAGCAACCGATTCGAGCAACCCGGCGGCTTTGCGTCCCTGTTCCCGCCCGTTCTCGTTGAGGGGGATATCGATTTGCCCTTGGAAGCGCGAGAGACGATTCCATTCCGTTTCCCCATGGCGCACCAACAGCAAGCGGGGACCGTGGTGAGGGGGGCGAGGTTTGGGGAAGGGATTGCCCAGATGGGCGATTTGATTCATCGATTCGAGCTGAACCGAATCTGCCAAACCGCCGCTGAAATTTAAAACATTAATGCAACAATTAGACTGTTGGACGCTCTGGTAGCGATCGGCTCCAATTCCTAAAGCGGTACTGAGCAAGCAGCGATTGATACCGTTGTGGGCGACTATCATCACCGTTTCGTTGCGATGGCGATCTAGGATATCCTGCCAGAATGCCTCGGCTTGTTCCCGCAGTGCCAGCACCGGATAATGGTCGATCGTTTCACCATCTCGGTCGATCGTCATTTTAAATTCGTGAGGACGCTCTTTCCAAATGCGGTACTCTGCCCCGAATTGTTCGGTCACGTCGCTTTTGGTCATCTTCTCCCACAGCGGCAGATCGATTTCGAGTAGCATCGGAGAGGTTTGAGGAGGCGGCACTGACGAACCCAAGCACGAGTGGACGATATCGGCAGTTTGTTTGGCACGTTGCAAGGGGCTGCTGTAGATGGCATCGAAGGAAACGTCTTGGAGTGCTGCCCCCACTTGCCGGGCCATCCTTTGACCCTCATCCGTTAAAACCGACTCATCCGTGCGACCTTGAATCTTCTGCTGGGCGTTGTAGGTACTTTGGCCGTGCCTGACGACGATGACGCGAGTAGTCATTAGAATTGCGTGAATGTTAAATTTTGGCTCGATCGGGCTAGGGATGCCAGGAAGATTTTATCTTATGTTGCGATCGCCCGTGCGATTTGGCGAGGATGGGGTAAGGGACTCGAACGGTTGGCAATGAATTCGATACCCTAGAGTACCTACCATTTTGACTGGAAGAGACATGAAACGATGAAAACATTAGAAGAAATCGAGCAATGGATCGTGACGCATAAGTCCGTACTGCTCGAACGCTATAAGGTTGCCCAAATCGGCATTTTCGGTTCCTACGCTCGTCGGGAACAGACCGAAGCTAGCGATGTTGACGTGCTCGTGGAGTTTTTCGAGACTCCGAGCTTGTTAAAGTTTATCAATTTAGAAAATTATCTAGGCGATAATCTCGGCGTTAAGGTAGACCTGGTGCATAAGGCTGGATTGAAATCCCGAATCGGCGATCGAATTTTGGCTGAGGTGGTCTATCTGTGACAAAACGGCAAATCGAATTTTGATATCATGACTTTGGCTTCTATTCGTGCAAAATTGTTAAATAAAATCGCGAAGCTATGAACCAAATCACAATTGAAGTTAGCCCCGCAGTTGCACGGGCTTATCAGTCTGCATCATTCCAAGATCGAAAAAGAATTCAAGCTATTGTCACTCTTATCCTCCAAAAGCCAGAAGATAGAGAGTTGACTTTCCTTCAAGAAATCATGAATGACATTAGCGATCGAGCAAGTGAAAGAGGACTAACACCAGCAATTTTGCAATCAATTCTCCATGAAGACTGAGCTGCGATTTGTTATCGATACAAATATTATCGTCAGCGCAGTACTCTTCAAAACCAAGTAAAACTCGTCAGGCTTTAGACAAAGCTCGATCTGCGGGTTTGGTTTTGATGTCAGAAGCAGTTCTGTTGGAGTTAGAGGAAGTTTTCAGCAGACCTAAGTTTGAAAAATACGTCACAGTCACAGAGCGAAAGTTATTCTTGGCAGCATTTGTGCAAACAGTGCAGTTCGTTGAAATCAAAGAAACGATTGAGGCTTGTCGAGATCCGAAAGATAATAAGTATTTAGAATTAGCAGTCAGTGGCGAAGCAACTTGTCTCGTGAGTGGAGATGCTGACCTACTAGTCTTGAATCCATTTAGAGGTATTGATGTTTTGACAGCTCAAGAGTTTTTAGACTTAAATTTGTCTTGAAAATTTATGACAGACTTTCTTTGTCTTCACATCCATTCGAGATAACATCAATAATTACTGCAACCCATAATGCAGCATTTCGTAATGTAATTTCTGAGCCAGGGCGCAAATCCCCGACCAATTTCGATCGCGAATGAAATCCGCCGGAAACAGAGTACTACCCAACCCCACTGCCACTGCCCCCGCATCGATAATTCCTCGGGCATTATGCATCGTTACGCCACCCGTAGGAATCAGGGGAATATGACCCAAGGGGCCCTGCAAACTGCTGATGTAACCCGCTCCCCCCATCGCAGAAATGGGAAATACCTTAACTGCCGTGGCTCCTGCCTGCCAAGCGGTGACAATTTCCGTCGGCGAGAGCGCCCCTGGAACCATCGGAATTTGCGCGTCTACCGCCGCTCCGATCAACTCCGGATCGGTGTGGGGACTAAAAGCAAACTGCGCGCCGGCCGCGATCGCCTCTTGCAACTGATGGCGATCGAACAGCGTTCCCACCCCGATCGTACATTCGGGCAAATCCGATCGCAATTTATCGATCGTCGCTGCGGCTCGATCGCTCTTCGCGCTAATTTCGATCTGCCGGATGCCCCCGACTGCCACCGCCTTTGCCATCTCGCACGCCACCTCCAGGCGATCGACCCGAATCACGGCGATCGCCCGGTGTAGTTGCAGTTGCTCGTACCAAGTGGTCATTGGATTGGGGAGATGGGGGAGGTGAGGGAGATGGGGGAGGTGAGGGAGATGGGGGAGGTTGGGGAAGAATGAATGCGCGCATTCTCCCTTGTCCCCTTGTCTTCCTCTTCCGAGACTAGCGAGAGCTACCCAAGCCTTCCAGAAGCATTTAGCTCATGTACGTCATCAAATCTTGGACGACGGCCCAGAAGTGGTCCCAACCGTTGTAGCCGCCGTTAATGGCCAGACGAACGCCGCGCCAGTCGCCTTCTTGAGCGCGCAAGTCCACTTCCCGATCCCAGAAGTATTCCACCAAGATTTGGGTAGAGATTTCCGGGTCGAGGGCGAGTTCGGGATCGTCGATTAAATTGACTCCGAGTTTGTTGCCGTAGGTACGGTAGTTGGCGCGTCCGGTAATTTGAATGAAGCCGCGTCCGTGGTAGCGCGCGCCATCGCCGGGATAGACGTTCCCCAAATCGGCGCGACCTTCGTACATGCGGGTGAAATAATCTCCCGGTCCGTACTCGTTAATCGGTCGGAATCCCCCGGTTTCTACGCCGATAGTCGCCAGCGCGGCAATTAGGGTGGGTTTGTCGAGAATACCTTTTTTATCCAAAGCGTCGAGTAATGGCGGCAGATAGGTCTCGACATCGCTCATGGGAGCGTTGAGAACCCTAGAGACAACCTCGAAGCTGACTAATTCTTTGGCCGGGTCGAATCCGGGAACTTCTTGGGTTTCGATCAGTTTTTCGGCCAGGGTTGCGGTAATTTGAGTGGCGACCATCTCGAAGGCTTGGGCAAAGCGATTGAGGGCAGCTTCGGTAATCGGACCGAAAATCCCATCGGCTTCGGCTTTCATCAGCTGAAGCGCCCGCAGTCGGATTTGAATTTGGCGAATCAGGCGTTCGTCTCGGGCGGCTTCGTCAAGGCTGAGGGTGCGCTTGTCGCGATAGATATCTTGCAGAGTCAAGCCTTCAGGGTCTGGATTGGAGGTGGATACTCCGGAGTTGGGTGGCGGTGGCGTTTGTCCGAGTTTGCCGTCGCAATAGTGAATCCACAAATCGCCATTGGGTCCGCAGAGATTGACCATCATATCGTAGGGATAAACCAGGTCTTTACCGCTGACGCTGGTATCGTATCCCCAAGAGTGCCATTTACCGTAGGGATCGTTGACGATCCATCCGTTATCGTTATACCCCTTAATCACCATGATGTGACCGAAGCGGGTAAACCAGCCGTGGACGATGCAGGGGCGACCGTGTTCGACCCAAGCTTTGACTTCATCCCAGTAGGCGTAAGCATCGAAGCGATTTTGATATCCGTAGAGTTTGGCGAGGGCTTCGAGGTCGTGGGGTTCGTGGCGGGAGAGACCGTTGTTCAAGCAATATCGATACAGTTCGTCTTCGAGTTGCTCGCCCCAAGAATTCCGAATCGGATGACCGAAATAAGCCATCCCCATAGCGACGCTGGTGACGTTGCAAGCACCGTGAGGGTTATCAACATTATCGAGTTGGCTCAGGTAAGGCACATCGAGATTGACGGTTCCATCGGCTTTGATGTAAGCGCCTTTGGTTGAAGGAAGCTCGACCGGTTCGGGTTCGGGTTCCGGCGTGGGTGTCGATTGCGATGAGTCGGTTTCGGGTTCGGGGGTCGGTTCTGGGGCTGGGGTGGGTTCCGGCGCGGGTTCGGGAGTTGGCTCCGGCACGGGTTCGGGTTCGCGATCGACTGGGGGTTGAGGCGTGCTGGGAGTTCTCCAGGCTTTGGCAAATTCAGAGTTTTCATCGAAAATATCGGGGAGGATTTCTTCGATTTGCTCTTGCAATTTACGTAGTGCTTCAGCTTGATGAGGCTGACCTTTATAATACTTCGCAACGTTGACTAAAGAAATACTCATTGGATCTCACTACTGGAATCGTCAATTCTATCGGATCGAATATATTTAAATTGTAGGCACAATTTTACCCGATTTTAAAGGATTGAGTGTTGGCGATCGCTGGGGAAGAGAGTGATTGCTTTGAATGGCAAAAACAACCGAGTTATTTTGATATTTGTTCATTTTGCCGTGTTTGAATAAGTCTTAATAATGGACAGAAACAAACGCAATTTTCGCAAGAAATTCCGATCGCCCTGAAATTTTTTGGTGTTTAATCTATCTGTAAAATGAATCGACGCTGAAATTTTTCGGATCGATCGCGTTTCTCGACCTCGATCGCCAGTGCTAATACCCATGACGCATTTTAGCCTGTCGAGTGTCGGGAACAAGTGTAGAGAATTGGAAAAATGACGAACGATGAATGGGAAAAGCCTCTCGAACAGCCCCTTTACCGGCTGAGTCTTCCCTTCCCTCATCCGCGCGCAACTTTCCTCGCCTTTGGAAAACGAACCAACTCTTCGGAGGCTTCTTAATATTACTTAACAAATAGAACGATCGGCATTAGGATAGAAGAAGACATCAGTATAGCGATCGCCACAACGCGCGTTAACCTTAAACCCGATCGGTCTGCAAGCTGAGAGAAAAAAGTCGTTTGGGTTTTCAGGTTGTTCGGTGCAGACCGGGTGAAGGAGAAAAGACAGCAGTTGGCGATCGGGCACGATCGGGGAAACACGCAGGTTATGAAAGTTTTTAGCGTACTAGATCCCAAGCAGCAGCGAAGTTTGCTGGTTTTGTTCGTCTCGGGTTTAATTTTCTGGATGAGTATGGCCTCAACGCTGCCGACTCTTCCTCTCTACATTCAATCTGTTGGGGGAACGCAACAGCAAATCGGTTTGATTATGGGAGCATTCGCCATCGGTTTGCTCGCGTCTCGGCGCATGTTGGGAACTTTGGCCGACCGACGCAGCCGCAAGCTGGTACTGTTAGTCGGAACGGCCGTTTGCACCATTGCCCCCCTCGGCTATCTTTCGATCGACTCTATCCCCATACTTTTGGTTGTACGGGCATTTCACGGTATCAGCGTCGCGGCATTTACCAACGCTTACAGCGCCCTGGTTGCCGATATCTCCCCTGCCGAACGCCGAGGTGAAATCATCGGTTACATGAGTCTGGTGACTCCCATCGGTGTTGCCACCGGACCGATCTTGGGCGGATTCGTTCAGGCAAACTACGGCTACGGGTCACTATTTGTCATGACATCGATCTTGGGCGTGTTGAGTTGGGTGGGGGCAACGCAAGTTTGGGAACCCGATCGCGCAAGGGATGCCCAAGCCACCGCCCAAGCCACCGTCCCCAAAGCCAAAACCGGCTTCTGGAATTCTCGACGGGCGATCGAAAGTATCGCAATCGGATTGACGTTGGGACTTTGCCAGCTCTTGCTAACAGATTCGAGTCTGTGGATTTCTCTATTTGCCGGGTTACAAGCAGGCATCGTCTATGCGTTCATCCGTCAAATTGCCACCAGCCCGCGCACGATTCGCATTCCCAGTATCGTGATGCTCATCGGGGGAACGATTTTCGGCTCGATTTCCACCTTTATGCCGTTGTTCGTCACAGCAACGGAAGTCGATCTCAATCCGGGCTTATTCTATGCCACCGCAGCGATGGCCAGCTTCAGCATCCGCCTGTTTACCGGACGCGCGTCCGATCGCATCGGGCGAGGGTTGTTCATCAGCATCTCGTTGATTTGCTATGCCATTTCGATGGTATTACTCGCCAACGCCAACAGTCCGCAAACCTTTTTGATCGCTGCCTGCGTCGAAGGAATTGCCGCAGGAACCCTGATTCCGGTGATGGTAGCCCTGATGTCCGATCGATCGGATGCCGAAGAACGGGGGCGGATTTTTTCCCTGGCCATTGGCGGTTTCGACCTGGGTATTGCGATCGCCGGACCGATTCTCGGGACGGTTTCCGAATCCCTCGGTTATCGCACGATTTTCGCTCTATCTGCGGTGCTCGCTTGCGTGGCTTTAGGGATTTTTATGAGTTCTAACAACAAAGATGTTCCCCATTCCCTGCGATTTGCCTTGGGTCGGGGACGGGATTTATACGCGCTCGATCGGTAGTTTTGGAAGTTTGGGGAGCTTGGGAGGCTTCGGGGGCTTCGGGGGCTTGGGGAGCTTGGGGAGCTTTCTTTGGGAGCCTCGGAGGCTTGTAGACTAAATTTTTCGTCCCCCAATCCTCACCTCTCCGCGTCTCCGTGTCTCCGCGTCTCCGCGTCACCGCGTCCCCGCGTCATCTCCCCTCTCTCTCTACACGCCAGACAAGCTTTCGAGGGCAATTTGATGTCCGACGAGATTGTTCTGCGATAAGTACAAGTTTGCCGCTTTCTCTAAATCGGCGATCGCCGCATCTCGCTCTTCGAGATGGATGAGAGCCTGTCCGCGCACCAAGTAAGCTGCGGCAAGTTCTGTATCGATATCGAGTGCTTTGTTCGCGTGGTATACGGCATTGTGATAGTCGCCATCTGCAATAGCTTCGCTGGCTAAGGCGACGAAATCATCGGAGACAACCCGAGTGACGGTATCCGATGGTGTGGCTTGTTGCGCGATCGCGTTCATCGGGGCGATCGCATTAGATAACGCAACAAGTGCAAGAGTTCCTAAAGTTGTATGTAGTAATTTCACGAGTTTGACCTCGAATTCGGCAAAGTGTTTCGACCGGGTCTACTTACTAGGATAAACAGACCTCATCCGGTTGCCGTCACCCTTAAGAGGGATTTAATGTTTTTTCAAATTTGATATAATAATAAATTAGAGATAATAATTACTTGCTTACTCAAAATTTAATATTTGATTAAGATTTAAACCTTCTACTTCAAAGTATGTAGGTTTAAACGAACGAAGTCAACCTGAATTGAATCGAGCTTCTTTCACCTTAAGTGAAAATGTTCGATCTTGGGTTCTAAGCTTGTTAAACTTTATAGTGTTTTTGTCAGCATTCAGCTAACAGATCGTCTCTTAATAATTGCATTATTTTTGACCGAAGAACTGACAAAATTCGCATATTAAAAAACTCGATTATCTGTATCTAGCACTAACTTCTTATTGAGATAAGTTTGTGCGTCAAAAATTGGATTAAAAAAGTACCCGAGTTATTATCTATCTCGAGCCATCTGTAAAGATTTAAATGGAGAAAAATTAATTGTTTTTCCAATATTAATATCGCTCCAAAAAACCAAATCTAAAAGCCCAAATTATCTAGTGCAGTCTGGCAGAAATAACTGACCAGCCCTCAACCCTTGAAAGCTATGTGTACTCGGCATTTTTGATTTTGCGAAAAGTGAGCGGTGTCGGTTTCCGTCCCGTTCAACTTTTTAAGACGTATTTTTAATTCTGCGTAGCGGCACTAGCCTAAATCGAGCGAGTTATGGATTCAGCCAAATGGCGGATGGCAATCTAATATTAAACCTTTCAATATATAGATGCTCGTTCTCGAGTCGAGTGGCTTAAGGACGATCGCAGTTCGATCGACTTTCAGTCTGGTGCGTTCTATCCATCCGTATTAACCAGCGAAAGTTAATTTATGCCAACTCGTAAAATTAATATTAATCCCATCGAGTTTGCGATGAGAATTCTCGACAAACTGACAATCCGATCGAAACTGATTGTGATGCTATTGACGGCGAGTAGTATTTCAATTGGGATAACGGCATATGTGGGATATCAAAGCGGTCGAGAAAATTTAACCGAACGAGTTTTCGGTCAACTGACGAGTTTGCGCGCGGCTAAAGCCAACCAAATCGAATCCTACATGGAAACGATCCGCAACCAAGCCAAAACTATGGGAGAAGATTTGAGCGTTCAAATGGCGTTGGTGGAGTTTGCCGGTACTTATCGCCAACTCGAAAACGCGCCACTTCCCGAAGATACCCAGACAAAAGCCAAAGAATATTACAGCCAGAACTTTCTCCCCCGCTTGGCACAGCTACAAGATTCCGAACCGGTATTGGAATCTTACTTACCCACAAATAATGCCTCGAGTTACCTCCAGCATTACTATTTAACGGCGAACCCCAACCCCGTCGGCGAAAAGCAAAAACTCGATCGCGCTGAAGAGTTCAGCGGATACAGCGAAATTCACGCGCGGTATCATTCGTTTTTCCGCAGCTTTATCGAAAAGTTCGGCTACTACGATTTATTTCTCATCGACCCCGATGGCACCATCGTTTACTCGGTATTTAAAGAAACCGACTACGCCACGAACCTCGAAACCGGGCCCTACCGCACCAGCAACCTCGCCCAAGCGGCCTCCATCGCCAAAGACTCTCGGGGAAGGGGATTCGTCAAATTGGTGGATTTCGAGCCGTATCGACCCTCTTACAACGCTCCTGCGGCCTTCATTGCCACTCCGATCTATCAAGATGCGGAATTTGTCGGCGTGTTGGCCCTTCAGCTTCCGGTGGATAATATTAACTCGATTATGACGGGAGACGGTCAGTGGCGAGACAACGGACTGGGGGAGTCGGGGGAGACTTATCTCGTCGGTTCGGACTATTTGATGCGATCGATTTCTCGATTTTTGATTGAAGATCGCGATGGGTATCTCGAGACTTTGCGTTCTCTGGGGGTGGCGCGGGAAACCCTCGAGCAAATTCAAGCCTACGATACCTCCATTTTGTTGCAAACGGTGAAAACCCAAGGGGCCGAACAAGCGATTGGGGGGAAAAGCGGCACGCAAATTATCAACGACTATCGAGAAATTCCCGTTTTAAGCTCTTATACTAAGTTAGAAATCCCCGAACTCGATTGGGCAATTTTAGCCGAAATTGATTTGGCAGAAGCCTACGCACCTATTTACGAATTTCGCAAAAAAATTCTCATTGCAGCGAGTGTGGTGGCGATCGGCTTAGTCATCACTTCGATGGGAATGGCCTATATTTTCGTACGACCGATCGAACGATTGGTGGCGGCAACACGTCAAGTCGAACGAGGAGAAACTACAACCATCGATCGGGTTGAATTGTACGACGAACTGGGAGATTTAGTGCGATCGTTCGATCGAACCATTGCCAGTTTGCAGCAACAAAAGTCAACGATCGAACAGCAAAACTTCGATAACGAACGGCTAGTATTGAGCGTTCTCCCGCAAGATGTGGCGCAGCGTTTAAAGGAAGGAGAAAAAGAGATTGTCGATCGAATTAAAGATGTGACGGTTATTCGCATCCACATTCTCGGTTTGACTGATGTTGCTGATGCCGATTCGCTGCAAGAAAATATTCTCCTCCTCCACGAATTGATTAAAAGTTTTGATAAAACAACGGAAATTTATACCATCGATAAAGTCAAAACTGTGGGCAACTGTTACGTTGCGGCTTGCGGTTTATCCAATCCCTATCTCGATGGTGGCAAACGAGCGATCGATTTTGCCCTTTCCCTGCAATCGATCGCCTTCCGCTTCAGCCACGAAAAAGAGATCGATCTGGATTTAAAAATTGGCATTCATTACGGTGATATTATTGCCGGAATTATCGGTCAAGAACGCTTCCTTTACGATATTTGGGGACATACAGTAGATGTGGCGAACAGTTTGACCGTTGATGCCGCACCGGGAAAAATTCTCGTCTCTCAAAGTATTTTCGATCGCCTGCACGATTTATATGAATTTGAGTCGAGGGGCCGAATTGAGATTCGAGGCGTTAATTCTGTTCTCAATCCCATTTCTGCGTGGCAGTATAAAGGTGCAATTGTCAAGTCCAAAAAGTCGATTCAAGCTCGCGCGTAAACTGAGAATTACTGAATGAGAAGGGTTGAGACTGACATGAAATTTTTTGGATTGAGAACGGACTTTGGAGTGTTGTCAAGATGAATTTGAATGCAGTTGCCGAACTGATTCAAAACCAGTGGTCGTTCTATGCATTATTGCTCGTTGTCGGCTTTCCGATCGCGATTCTTTTGTTAGGGGAGATAATTCATCGTTTTCGCCGAAATGGAAATTCGATCGCCGAAACTTTATCGATCGTTCGCAATTATATTATCCCGGTTTCGGTTGCTTTACTATTTTGCCGGTACGTTCTCGACTTCGATACAAGTAATAATATTGTCAAACTGCTCGAAACCTTATTTTGGATTTGTCTGATTAACGCCATTCTTTCGTTTACTAATGTTGTTTTATTTGTCGATGCCGATGCCACATCTTGGCGGGCGAGAATGCCCAAACTGCTGATTGACTTAACTCGGCTGTTTCTCATCGGCATTGGAATGGCCATTGTTTTATCTCGGGTTTGGGGCGCAAATTTAGCTGGAGTTGCAGCCGCTTTAGGGGTCAGTTCGATCGTATTGGGTTTGGCATTACAAGATACCCTCGGCAGCGTGATGTCCGGAATTGCACTGCTATTCGAGCGTCCGTTTTCAGTGGGTGATTGGTTAGAAGTGGATGGAATTATCGGTAAAGTAACCGATATTAATTGGCGAGCAGTTCGCCTAGAAACGCGCTCTCGAAAAACCATCGTCATTCCCCACAGACTTATTTCCGGACAAGTTATTCAAAACTTCAGTCAACCGCAAGAAATTCACGGAGAAACCGTTCTTCTCGGTTTTTCCTACGACCATCCACCCAATTTTGTCAAAAATATTTTGCGCAGTACGGCACTTTCAACAGAAGGCATCCTCGACGAACCTCCTCCAGTAATTAAAGTGCTTGGATACGAAGATTTTGAAATTACTTATAAAATTCGTTTTTTTGTCAAAGATTATTATAATGTCGAACGAGTTCGCGATCGACTGATGACTCGAATTTGGTATGCCGCGCAACGGAACGAACTCACCCTTCCCTATCCCATTCGCACTAACTATAATGTAGATGCGCCTCCTTCGATGATGATGAAAAAACGTCAAACTACCGAACAATTTACCGAGAGTTTGGCCTCGATTCCCGTATTCGTTCCCTTAACTAAAAATAGTGAGAATTTAGAAAGCTTTGCTAAAGGAGCTGCCATTCAAAAGTTTGGAGTGGGAGAGAAAATTATTGAAGCCGGAGAATTCGTGCGATCGCTCTATATTATCACGGCAGGACGAGCGGCAATTTATACCCTCGATCGCTCCGGGAACCAACGAGAGGTTTTGAAAATATTTACGGGTGAAATTATCGGAGAAATGGCGCTATTTAGCAGCGAACCCAGTCAATTTACAATTATTGCCCTAGAAGATTTAGAAGCGATCGCGATTTACTCGGATGTCGTCGATATGATGTTGAGTTCTCAACCAAGTTTGGCGCGGGAAATCGGGCAAATTATCGAAGCGCGGCAAAAGGCGATCGAAGCAATGGAACATCGCGGTTGAATTTAAGTATTCAGCCATCCGTTGTCAGTTTAATGCAAGTTTAAAATTTGACCTTCTGCATTCGTGTCTATTTTCAAATAGTTTAACGTTCGCTATAATTTGACGTAAAATCGAATACCACTAAATGGGTATAGGGGCATCGTCGCAGGTTGCAGGACCCAAACTGACATCAAAACTCAAGGATAACCAATCGAGATCGTTACCGATTTATCGATCGATCGCCCGGAGATCCTAATTGAAGCGTCAATTTTTTATCGACCTATGATTGCCGATCGAAATCCCTCTGCCGATACTTCCCCCATCTTGAAACCTTCTTCTTCCAAGCCTCGACGCTCAATTCCCCTGCGAATGGTTCTGGTCGTTCCCTTCGTTATCCAAATTTTTGCCGCAGTGGGATTAACCGGTTGGCTGTCTCTGCGCAACGGTCAACAGGCCGTTGAAGAAACCATCGATCGACTCGGTAGCAGTATTACCGAACGCATCGACGGACATGTGAAAAATTATCTGAATACTCCCCATCTTTTCCACCAAATTAACAGTGCTTCCATCCGCAACGGTCGTTTGGATTTAGATAATTTCGAGGCGCTGCGAGAGGAATTTCGATCGCTTATTCAAATCGATGAAGCCGTCGATTATATTTACTTTGGCAGCGAAGCGGGAGACTTTCTCGGGGTGCAAGAACTTCCCGACGGCAACGTGGTGTTGAAAGTGCGCGACGCGCTCACCGAACCCGATCGGGTTATCTACAATCTCGACGCATCGGGCGATCCCACCGAAGAAGTTAAATCCAAAAAATACGATCCGCGCACCCGACCCTGGTACGAAGCGGCAAAAGAAAGAGGTTCCCCCACCTGGAGTCCCATTTATCCCTCCGCTCACCTCGGAGTACTGCAAATTACCCCCGTCATCCCCATTTACACCCCCGAAGGCGAGTTTCGCGGCGCGCTGGGGACGAACCTGATTTTGTCGCAAATCGGTGAATTTTTGAGCGAACTCGAGATCGGTAAATCCGGAGTCTCTTATATTATCGAGCGATCGGGAAACCTCGTTGCCAGTTCCACGGCCGAAGAGTATCTCGTTGAAATTGAGGGTGAAGACGAAGCGCGAGTGGCCGCAGTCGAGGCCAAATCCACCTTAGTTTCCACCACCACGACCCAACTGCTCGATCTCTACCCCGACCTGAGCGCCCTAGAAACCCCCCAACAGTTCGACTATCACCAAAACGGCGATCGCTATCTGGTGCAAGTAACCCCCTTCCAGGACGGTCGGGGATTGGATTGGCTGATCGTGGTGACGATTCCCGAGTCGGACTTCATGGCGCAAATCGATGCGAGCACCCGTACCACCATTGCCTTATGCGTGGCAGCCCTAGCAATCGCCACCGTGGTGGGAATCTTGAGCGCGCGCTGGGTAACGCAACCGATGTTGCAGTTGAACGAAGCCGCTAAAGCGATCGCCCGAGGGAAGTGGAAAAGCCAAGTCAAAGGCGGTCGCACCCGCGAGGTGAGAGAGTTAGCCGACTCCTTCAATCAAATGGCAACTCAACTGCAAACCTCCTTTGCCACCCTCGAAGACAAAAACGCCCAGTTGCAACATCTCGACAAACTCAAAGACGAGTTCCTCGCCAACACTTCCCACGAACTGCGAACCCCCCTCAACGGCACCATCGGCATCGTCGAATCCATGCTCGACGGCACCACCGGACCCCTCTCGGAGTTGCAGCGACAAAACTTACAGATGGTCGCCCATAGCGGTCGCCGTCTCGCCAATCTCGTCAACGATATTCTCGATTTTTCCAAACTCAAGCACAAAAATATCGAACTGCAACTCAAACCTATTCGCTTGCGCGACATTATCGAAGTCGTCCTCACCTTGAGTCGGTCTCTGGTGGGGAATAAAGACTTGCAACTGGTGAATGCCATTTCCCCCGAACTCCCTCCCGTTCAAGCAGACGAGAATCGCTTGCAGCAAATTTTGTACAACTTGGTGGGGAATGCGATTAAATTTACCGACAGTGGCTTTATCGGCGTTTCCGCAGAACACCAATCCATTGAGGGGGGCGATTTTCTGGCGATTACCATCTCCGATACGGGAATTGGGATTGCCGAAGATAAGCTCGATCGCGTGTTTGCCTCCTTCGAGCAAGCCGACGGTTCCACCGCCCGTCGATACGGGGGAACGGGGTTGGGGTTGGCCGTAACCAAGCAATTAGTCCAGTTGCACGGGGGAGACATTTCCGTACGCTCGATCGTCGAGGTGGGGTCTCAATTTACTTTTACCCTGCCGGTCTCCCAACAGCGCGATCGGGCGATCGCCCCGCATCAGTTGCCCGGAGTTTCCCGAGTTCGCGACCTCGAAACAGAAAAACTTGCAGACGATGGGGCGATCGATTGCCCCATTACTCCCATTGTCGCCCCTACTGCCGCAGGCGACTTAGAAACCAGCAGCAGCAATCGACCTCGATGCAAAATTCTCGCCGTTGACGACGAACCGATCAACCTCCAAGTTCTGCGCAACTACCTCAACCGAGATCGTTACGATGTCATCCAGGCTGCTAACGGCCTAGAAGCGTTGGCACTGGTGAATGATGGGTATCGCCCCGATTTGGTGTTGCTCGACGTAATGATGCCGAAAATGACGGGATATGAAGTGTGCGGACATCTGCGGCAACTTTACTCGACCAATGAATTGCCCATTGTCATGCTCACGGCGAAAAATCAAGTGAACGATCTCGTCGAAGCGTTGAAAATGGGGGCGAACGATTATTTAACCAAACCCGTTAACAAACAAGAACTCCTCGCTCGCATTCAAACCCACCTCAAACTTTCTGCCATCTACGCGGCCTACGGTCGATTCGTTCCCCATCAATTCCTCGAAATTCTCCAAAAAGAGAGCATTCTCGAAGTGAATTTAGGGGATGAAGTTCTCAAAAATATGTCGGTGTTATTTTCAGATATTCGCGACTTTACCCACTTGTCCGAACAGATGACTCCCACAGATAATTTCAGATTTATTAATTCTTATTTATCGACGATGGAGCCAGCGATTTTAGATAACAACGGCTTTATCGATAAATACATCGGCGATGCAATTATGGCGCTGTTTGGCGAAAGTGCCGACGATGCCATGCGTGCGGGAATTTCGATGTTGGAGAAACTTCAAGAATACAACCAAAATCGCCAGAATTCGGGTTACGATCCCATTCGGATCGGCATCGGCATCAATACCGGAGATTTAATGCTCGGAACTGTTGGTGGCAAGCGACGCATGGACGGGACAGTGATTAGCGATGCGGTGAATCTCGCCTCTCGTCTGGAAGGTTTAACCAAGAAATACGGCGTATCTCTCCTGATTTCCCAACATACATTTATCGGATTAAACGATACTTCCCAATATCATATTCGCTTGGTCGATCGGGTCAAAGTCAAAGGCAAATCGAAACTCGTCTCCGTATTTGAAGTCTTCGATGCCGATCCCCCGTCTTTACGCGAAGGGAAAGCCGCCACCAAAACTTTATTCGAGCAAGCCTTGGTTTTACATCACATGCAAATCTTTGAAGAGGCCGCAGCCCAATTTAAAATTTGCCTGAAACAAGCCCCAGAGGATACCGTTGCCCAAGCCTATCTCGCCGGGTGCCAGCGTCAATTAGAACAACCATTAGAATTGACCGTGCCATCGGCAAGTTAGAGTCAAGTTAGAGTAACCGAATCGATTAACTTGACGCACTGGTATAAAAACGCAAGGCAAAATTCCAGAACATGCGAGAGGCTTGCAATAGGGCGATCGCCAAAACCCCCGCCCCCACCGCCAAACCCATTTCCGTACGACCGAGCAAGACTTCCGACGGCACAGTGGTTAAGAATGCGACGGGAACGACGAAGGTAAAGAAAAATCGATAGGCTGCCGGGTAGGCCACCATCGGGTATCGCCCCGCATCGAGGAGACCTCGCAGCACTTCAGTGACGTTATAGATTTTCACGAACCAGACGCTCGTCGCCCCTAAAATAAACCAGAGGGCGTAGAGACTCATCGCACCGAACAACAACGGGGCAACTGCCAAGAAATAGCGTTCGACTCCCAACTCCAACTTGCTGCCCGCATAGCCGATGAGGATGCAGCCGAAGATTAAATCGGGCAACCCCCAAGGAGACACCGTGCGTGCGGAAAGCCAAAATTGCGAGCTAATCGGTTTGAGCAGGATAAAATCGAGGGTTCCGTCTTGGATGTGGGTGACGATGCGGTTGAGGTTGGGAATCAGGCAGGTTTGAGAAAAGCCTTGTAAAAGGGTGAATACCCCCAAAACGATCGTCGCTTCTTCCCAACTCCAGCCGCCAAATGTATAACCCGTGCGGTAAAACAAAAACAAACCAAACAGGCTACCGACGAGATTCCCCAAGCTGCTCAGACTCGCCAGAACGAAGTTAGCGCGGTACTCTAGCTGAGCCGAGATTGACGCGCCCCAGAATAATTTTAAAATTTGCCAATATCGTCCCATGGTTTTTTTGATGAGTCTGGATGGGGAACGGGAGCTGGGGAGGCTTCGGGAGAAACGGGAGCTTCGGGGGCAAGAGAGGCTAAACTATATCCCAATTTTCTCCCTCTGGAGCGTCACCGCGTCATCTCCTTCCCCCGTTTCCCCCGTTTCTCCCCCTGCTTCCGTTTCCCACGTCCCGAGTGCCAAGAAACAAATCAATGCCCCCGATGCACGGTTTTAACCCACTTCAAGCGTTTGGGGCGAACGGAGACTCGCGCGGTGGTGGCTGCCATCACGGCAAACCAATGCAGCATGTACAGGGTACCTTGGAGTATTTGCCATAACATGGACCAAAAGTACAGGGGTTGAGACGTTCCCCGGCGCACCTGCCGCAAACCCAAGCACATCCCCGTCACGGAGACGAATACCGTCAAACTGGTAACGGGGGCTAAAATGGGCATCTGACGGCGGGCGATCGCCATTAATAAATCGGGAACGGCAGCAGTCGGTAACAGATACATGGTGACGAAAAACACGCAGGTATCGATGGTTTTGCCCCATCCCATCCGGTTGCGAGAAATCAAGCGCCAGTAGTCGAGGTAGCGTTGATAGCCGCCTTCCGCCCAACGAGAGCGTTGGTGCCACAGGGCAACGGCATCGGTGACCCCTTCTTCGCCGACGGTGGGAAAAAAGGCGCAGTCGATATCCCATCCATCTAAGTGCAAGCGCAGGGTTAAATCCAGATCGTCGGTAATGGTTTCTTCGTTGAAATAGCCGCAACTTGCCAGGGCTTTGCGGCGCACGAACTGACCGTTTCCTCGCAATTCCCCGATACCGCCGATGGCGTGACGCTGCTGTTGCAAGAAGGCATCGAAGATCATTTCCGTGGCTTGACCCTGCGTCCAGAAGTTTTTCCCGGCATTGGAGATGGCTTTGCGCAATTGTACCGCCCCGACTTGGGGTCGATCGAAGTGAGGAATCACCCGGCGCAGCAAGTCCGGACTCACCTGCGCGTCGGCATCGAAGACGGCCAACACCTCTCCTCGTGCTAATTGCAAGGCTTGGTTGAGGGCCCCGGATTTTCCTCCGCTCGCGTCTGCCGTACGATGGAGAACGTTGAGGCGATCGTATTTCCCTTCGAGGGCTTCGAGCACGTCTGGGGTGCCGTCGCTACTGTTATCGTCGATAATCCAGACTTCGTAGCGATCGACGGGATAATCGAGATGGCACAAACGCTCGACTAGAGATCCGATAACGGCTTCCTCGTTTTTGGCGGCAACGAGCACCGAAACGAACGGCCACCGATCGCGATCGCTTTGAGGGAGAGCGTCGATCGTCAATGGGGAAGTTGCCGCAAACAAGCGCAGCATGTGAATGCCGAGCAAACCCGCCAAACCGAAGACCGCGAAAGATCCCCACGGCAGCAGATATAATAAGACGACCCCGACCCAAATGGCAACGAACACGGTGGCAGCCTTGCGTCGCCGTCCGGCGTACCCGCGATAGGAGATAGCGCTCGCTGCCATCTCGTCGATCGAGTCGGGAATTTCCGTTCCTTCTATCTCGAGGGGATTTCTCAAGAGGATCGAAACCAGCGGCTCGATATTTTTAGCTGAATCGTCTTCCGACCAAGAATTTGCCCTCATCGGTTACAAAACCCCCCGATCGAAACCCACTTTAATGTGGGGTGAACCGTCAATTTCTGCCACAACTTCGTGAGGGCGCGATCGGATATCTGCTTCATTGTAAATGTCTGATGTAAATCGATGTTGCGTTTTGTATCCCCATTGTATCGAAAAGCGCGATCGTCCCGGAAAATTCCCGATTTTCCCCCCTTAAAAACGATCGAAAACTTTTACCCGACTTGAGGGACGATCGTGGTTAGAATGTAGGAGCTAAAGCGCGATCGGTCCTTGTTTTTTGTAGGTTCGTCGCCAGAGTAACAAAGTTGAAATTTCATCACGCTCGATCGCTCGTCAACGAGCCGTATCGTTCTCGCGAATGTTGGTAGGTGGGGCACTCGATTGATTTTACATCGATCGCGTCAATCTCTATAATCTCAGACGAGTTCTGGTTTCATTTATGAAACGACTCCAACTCGCCAACACGATCCAAGTCAAATTGTTAAGGGACGCTTAATCACAATGTCTACCGCTTTAGACCAACTGCAACCCGCGCCAAATGCCAAAGTGGGGATTTATTTACCCTATTACAAAAGCAACAACCAGCGCGCGGCATTACCGATGGTCATCAGTCTTTACGATCGCGGTTCCCTCGAAGGCGAGCGCAAAATTGAAGGAGGAGAGAATATTCCTTTCGTTGCGACTTGGAGCGTTTCCTCGCTGCCTGCGGATATTACTCGGTGTCGGCTTCAGTTCGATGGCAACGCCGATCTCAGCTATGAAGTCACCATGGCGAACTTCGAGTTCATGAACTATTTAATCGAGTTGCTGATTATCTTCAAGCGATCGCGAGTGGTAGATTTTTCTCGACGCTTCTACACCAAGCTACTGCGCTATGATGACTAGAATTAGCTCGCGCCATCGCGCAATATACCCAGACGGAGGAGACGGGTGTGCCACACACGAAATATTTGCTAGTCGGGTCTACAGAAGCTTACAGCGGTAAGTCTGCGACCATTTTAGGCATCGCTCACCAACTCAAATCCAAAGGCATCGACATTGCCTACGGTAAACCCTTGGGAACCTGTGCGACCGAGTCAACTGATGACGATCTCGATGCAGACGTTCGGTTCCTCGGCGGTCTGCTGAAACTACCACCGAATCGGATCGCGCCGACTCTGCTACGGCTCGATGCCGAAACCACTGAAAAGCGCCTGCTCGATCGAGATACGACCGATTACCGAGCATCCCTAATCGAATCCTACCGAAACCCGGAAGCGGAACTGACCGTTCTCGAGGGACCGGGCAATCTCGAAGAAGGCAGCTTGTTCGATTTATCCGTTTCTCAACTGGCGGATGCGATCGACGCTCGCGTCCTGCTGGTGGCTCGCTTCCATTCGGTGCTGCTCGTCGATTCCCTACTTGCGGCCGCGCGACGCTTGGGCGATCGCCTCGTCGGTGTAGTCATTAACGATATTCCCGGCAATTATCTCGAAACCGCGCGAACCCAAGTTCAGCCGTTTCTCGAAGCTCGGGGCATTCCCGTCTTCGGTTTGCTTCCCAGTAGCGAGTTATTGCGCAGCGTCAGCGTGGGGGAAGTTGCCCACTACCTCAACGCCGACGTTCTTTGCTGTGCCGATCGCCTGGATTTAATGCTCGAAGGCATTCAAATTGGGGCGATGAGCGTCAACTCGGCAGTGCAGTACTTTACCCAGGCTCGCAACAAGGCGATCGTCACCGGAGGCGATCGGGCCGACATTCAGCTTGCAGCTTTGGAAACCGCCGCTCACTGCTTGATTTTGACCGGACATATTACCCCCCCACCTCTAGTTCTGAGTCGGGCGGAGGAAGTGGAAATTCCGATCCTATCGGTCGATCTCGATACGCTCCAAGCCGTGGAACAGATCGAGCGCACCTTCGGACAAGTTCGCTTGCACGAATCGATTAAAGTCGAATACGTACGGCAAATGATGGGCGAACATTTCGATCTCGATCGGCTCTTAGTGGAATTGGGATCGAACTCGACGATCGCCTCTTCCTAAATTGGGCATTTATCGGGTATCCATCGGGCATCTCCATCCCCTCTGAAGTTCGATCGTTCGATTCGGAACGATTCACCCATGTCTCAAAAAAAAGAAACAGCAACTCTGGCGATCGCGTTGCTCGTGACGCTGGGCTTAATTGGTGGCGGTATTTGGCTCTTTCGAGGTCAACTGAGTCAATTGTTGTCTCCCTCGGCGAACGCACCGACCTCTGACAATGGCGATCGTCGGGGATCGACCTTCGATCGAGTAGAAGACGTACCCAGTGGCGTATTTAACTATGGTGGTAGCACGACATGGGCCCCCCTACGCTCGGAGTCGAGCGTGGATGTCGCCATCCAAGAAGCGCACCCACAGTTTGAGTTGCGCTATGTCGATCCGTTAGATGGAGTTCCCAGTTCTGGCAGTGGGATTGCCATGTTGCTCGACGACCAAATCGCCTTCGCACAATCTTCCCGTCCCCTCGAAGATGAGGAATACGCGCGCGCCCAGCAGCGGGGATTTAGCTTAAAACAAATTCCCGTCGCCATCGATGGCATCGCCGTTGCCGTCCATCCGGAATTGGAGGTGGCCGGAATTACCATTGCCCAACTCAAAGATATTTATACGGGTCGAATCGTCAATTGGAATCAAGTCGGCGGTCCGGATTTGCCGATCTCGCCAGTCTCCCGCTCTGCCGAAAGTGGCGGTACGGTAGAGTTTTTCATTGATAACGTCCTCGGTGGCGAAGCACTGACCGCCAATGTCAACATCGTTCCCACAACGACGGCTGCCCTGCGGGAAGTGGGCGGAAACCCCGGTAGCATTTACTATGCCTCTGCCCCGGAAGTGATTCCTCAATGTAGCGTCAAACCGATCTCCATCGGTCGAACGGCCGATCGCCTCGTTGCCCCGTACCAAGACCCCCTCGTCCCCCCGCAAGAGTGTCCCGAACGACGCAACCAACTTAACGCCGAGGTGTTTCAAAGCGGCGACTATCCGATTACCCGACAGTTATTCGCGATCGTCAAACAAAACGGTCAAATCGACGAGGAAGCTGGAGAAGCTTACGCCCAACTGCTGCTGACCGGTCGAGGGCAAGAACTTATGACCGAAGCGGGGTTCGTTAGCATTCGCTAGACTACGGAGAAACGGCGCAAGTCACAAATTTGAGGAAAATTCACAGTATTAGTGACTGCTGCCAGATGCAAGCCCCTACGAACCATGTCCCAAAAAAAAGAAACGACCACTCTTGCCATTGCTTTGTTAATGACGCTCGGTTTAATTGGAGGGGGTGTGTGGTTGTTTGGGCGACAATTGATGCCAGGGCGTTCCCCGAACCCAGCGTCTCCACAAACCGCCTCCAATGACGGCAGCACTTACGAAACCCTCGCCCAAGTGCCCGCAGTTCCCGAAGGTTTGTTTAACTACGGCGGCAGTACCACTTGGGCTCCCCTGCGCGGCGAGGTCGATCCGATCTTGCAAGCCGTCTGGCCGAAGTTTCAACTGCGCTACACCGATCCGGTGAGTGGAACCCCCGGTTCTGGAAGTGGGATTCGGATGCTGCTCGACGACCAACTCGCCTTTTCTCAGTCGTCTCGATCGCTCAAAGATGAAGAGTACGAGCGTGCCGAACAGCGGGGATTTCTCTTGCGGCAGATTCCCGTCGCCATCGATGGCATCGCGATCGCCGTCCATCCCGAATTAGATGTTACCGGCGTGACGATCGCCCAACTCAAAGATATTTACACTGGCAAGATCGCCAATTGGAGCGAAGTGGGCGGCCCCGACTTACCGATTACCGCCTATTCTCGCCGTCCGGAAGATGGAGGGACAGTTGAATTTTTTATCGATAACGTTTTAGAAGAGGAAGAACTCGGAACGAACGTCGAGTTTGCCTTCAATACCACCGATGCCTTGCGCAGAGTTGGGGAAAATCTTGGGGGCATTTACTATGCTTCTGCCCCGGAAGTGGTGCCTCAGTGTAGCATCAAACCTCTAGCGGTGGGTCGATCGCCCGATCGCCTCGTTGCTCCCTATCAAGAACCCTTCGTCCCCCCGCAAGACTGTCCCGATCGGCGCAATCAACTCAATGCCGCAGCGTTTCAAAGCGGCGATTATCCCATTACCCGACGCTTGTTCGTCATCGTCAAACAAAACGGTCAAATCGACGAACGAGCCGGAGAAGCCTACGCTCAATTGCTGCTCACCTCTCAAGGACAAGAACTGATAACCGAAGCTGGGTTTGTGAGCATTCGCTGAAGGATTGACGTATTGATGAAAAGTTTACTCGTTTGTCAAGTCCCATATTTAGTGCAATAGAGCAGCAAATTGTCGCGCATCTAGACCGTTGGACGATCGCAGACCAACACTGCATATCTCACACCATTCCCCGATCGGTCGTTCCCCGTTCCCCAAGACACAAGCAGCACACAAGCTTAACTTGTCACCAATGGGATTGGCGATATCGAAAAGGGGGATTGCAACAACCCCCCTACATCCCGAACTTTATTTTTAAATGTTTTTCCGTCGAGATCGAAACATCCAAACGGTTAGATTGACAGATCGAGAAACGATCTTGCCAATTCCTATTTTCGAGCTAACGAAAGCGCTTCTTGCGTCGGGCGATCGCTTTACGCTTGCGTTTCTCGATCGGGGTTTCAAAGTGGCGGCGACGTTTAATATCTGCAAATACTCCAGCTTTGGAGACTTGGCGCTTAAATCGACGTAGTGCGGATTCAATTTGTTCGTTTTCACCCACGACCACTTGAGTCATACATGTTCCTCCTACGAACGGATGTAAAGGTCTAAGTCATAGACGAAACAATTATAGCGATCGCTCGAGCCGATCGCATCGGGTAAATTTTTGGGCTGTCGGGGATTTGGGGAGAGAAAGACAAAGAGGCAAGGAGGACAAGGAAGAATTTTGTATCTCCCTCACCTCTCCGCGTCTGGAGCGTCTGGAGCGTCCCCGCGTCATCTCCTTCCCCATCACCCCACCACGCATCCCATCCGTGCGGGTAAGGCGATCGTTAAATGGGGCACTCCCGCTTCCGCTGTCACAGAGATATCCGCCGTTCCGTACAACAGCGACGGATTGGGCGATAACCCATCGGCTTTGAGACTGATTTCGGTCGCTTCCGTTCCAGCATTGACTGCCACGATGAGAGTCTCGGCAGGCAAACTTCGGGAAAAAGCATACACCATCCCCTGGGCGAATAAGACCCGATATTCTCCCGTTCGCAACGCCCGATGCCGATTGCGGAGGGCGATCGTTTGTTTGTAAGTGTTCAGTAGTTGATGATTCCATCGTTCGGATGGGGGAAAAGCACGGCGAGAGTCGGGGTCGCGTCCGCCATTCAAACCCACTTCGTTGCCGTAGTACACGCAAGGTGCGCCGGGAAACGTCATCATTAACAAGACGGCCAGTTCGTGGCTGGGAATATCTTCGCTCACCACGCTGCCAATGCGGGCGGTATCGTGACTGTCGAGTAAGTTGAGCTGGGTGAGGTGGATTTGCCAGTCGTAGAGGTCGAAAAGCTGTTCGATTTTGGTATGATATCCGACTGCATCGATTGGCGGGTAGGGATCGTAGGCCGGTTCTTCCACCAATTCTTTCACAACGCGATCGCCTCCAGTAAAGGCGATCGTGGGTCCGGTAAACATATAGTTCATCACCCCGTCGAACTGAGTGCCATCGAGCCACAGTCGCGAATCTCCCCACACTTCTCCGACGATGTAGGCTTCGGGGTTTACCGCTTTGACGCGATCGCGAAACTCTTGCCAAAACCCTTCGGCGGTAATCTCAAAAGGCACGTCTAACCGCCAACCATCAATGCCGAATTCGAGCCAATATTCAGCCACTTTCATGATGTACTCCCGTGCGTCGGGGTTCTCGTGGTTGAACTCCGGCAAGGCACGATTGTTCCACCAACCGATGTAGTTAGCCGGTTTGCTGCCATCGTAAGCCGAGAGAGGCCAGCCTTCGATTTTGAACCAGTCCAACCAAGGGGAGTTCGGTCCGTTTTCGAGGATATCGTTGAAGAAGTAGAAACCGCGACTGGCATGGTTGAATACGCCATCGAGAACGACGGCAATATTTCGTCGGTGAGCTTCTTCGAGGAGGGCGCTAAAGGCTTCGTTTCCCCCTAATATCGGATCGACTTGGTAGTAGTCGTGGGTGTGGTAGCGATGATTGCTCGCCGACTGAAAAATGGGGGTGAAATATAGGGCGGAAATGCCTAACTCTTGTAGATAGTCGAGTTTTTCGAGAACTCCCCATAAATTACCCCCCTTGTATCCTTGGAGGGTTGGGGGGGTATCCCAGGATTCGAGGGCAATGGTGGTGGCCCGAACCCGCGTTTGTCGGTCTTCACTTCGAGCAAAGCGATCGGGAAAAATTTGATAGAAAACGGCATGTTTTACCCAGTCGGGGGTTTGAATTTGCATGGATCTGTGGGTAGGTACTGAGCTGGTGTCTTGAAGGTAGGTCGGAGTTAATCCAACGTCAGTTCGGGATACAACATCTGGTGAAGGTGGGGTGTCGGGTGTGGGGGCAGGGGAAAGAGAATCCCAGATGAGAGCCTCTGTTGACCCATTTTCTTCGGTGTTGTTCGCCCCCTGGTCACACATGACTTGAATCTATCTGACGGCCCCATCACTTCCATCTTCTTAACCTGAACTGACGTTAATCCAAAAAATGGGATCGGTCAAAATGACGGCTCCCATACAGAAAATACACCACAGATTTAGCGTTTGACCCCAAAGCCCGATCGCTTTTAAGAATTGCAATATTTAAGAGTGGAGATCGCGATTGCGGTAGAGAACTTTAGGCTTCAAACAGCCAACTCTGCACCCGCTGCAAACTTTTCCAGTTTGGTTTGCGGTTCAATCCGTCTTCAAAATTTTTCTGGATTTCTTCGCGCCACTCGGAAGAGACCATTATCAGTTGCATGGCACGATCGACTTGCTCTCGGACTCCCTTTTGTTTGCTCTCAATGCTGGCAATGGCGAGGTTCACCCGCGCTTGCGGATCGTCGGGATTGAGTTTGACCGCTTTGCGAGCGGCTTTGTAGGCCAGAAGCGGGCGATCGTCGAGGAGGTACAGCCAAGCCAAACAAGTCCAGGCGGGACTATTTTTGCTGTTGCGATCGCAAATATCTTTGAAGACGGGAATTAGAGTACTGGCGCTTTCTCCGGCTTGGTAGCGTTCGATCGCTTCGTTAAAAAGTCCTTCAGATTTTAGAGCCATTCACTTCGATCGGAATGTTGTTACAGAACACAAGAGGAAAAATTCGGTCGAAATTAAGTCGAAATTAAATAGAGACGCTCCACCGGAACGCCTCTGGCTGCCGCTGCAATGAGCTTTCGGAAACTATGCCGAGAATGATTTGCCGCAGCCGCAACTTTGAGCGGCATTGGGGTTGCTAAATTGAAAGCCACCGCCAATGAGGGCATCGCTGTAGTCTAAGAGCAGACCGTAAAGGTACAGCATACTTTTGGGATCGCATACGAGCTTGAAACCGTCGTAATCGAACACTTCATCTTTTTCGTCGATGGCGCTCGACTCGATAAAGTCCATCATGTAAGACATCCCAGAACAGCCGCCCTGACGCACGCCCAGGCGCAAGTATAACTCTTTTCCTTGCTTGGCGCACATGGATGCGAGCTGCTCGATCGCCGAATCGGAGAGCATGATGCCGTGTCGTGCAGAAGATACCGTTTGTGTCATGGGTTGTAAAACTCCCAGTTTTATAGTTCGGTGAGGAGGGTTGGGGCAATTTCGAGCGCATCAGGCAAGTCGCCTGTCGCCCTACCTAGTTCTCAAACATATTTACTATCTTATAGCGATCTCAATTACACGAGCGAGGTTTTCTGCGATTGCCTTCCTCAAGTTTGGGGAATGGGGAAAGCGCCATCGAAACGGACAAAGTGCGATCGCGCCGAAAAACGAGTCAATGGCTCGACAGCCATCGCCAGACAAATATCGTATTTTTGTCGATCCCGCATCGCTACGTCATATTTTGTAAATTAGTGTCATAATTAAGGAAGAAAAATTTCTCATGCGATCGCCCTTTAGTGCGATGGCGGATGCGCGCAACGTCGTCAAATGTCGTACGGTCATGCCACGGGCTAAAAAATCGGGAAACAGTCCTTAACGTTTGCAAGACGCATCCGAACGAACAGTCGCTACTAAGGAAATTGCTAGAAACTGCGCCCATTGCGTTCCGTTCGCTACCACCAGAAGAATTTTCGATCGAAGATCGCTAGCGCTTTTGTCAACCCCTCCCACATCAGCAGTATTATTGGCGAAAACCGTACTACAATTGCATGACATTCAAACCTAGGGTCTTTGCCGCAAAGACCCCAATTGTTATTGAATTGACACTACTTTACAAAAAATAGTAAGATCCATAGCCTGCTGGATAGTGCCCATCGAGTCTCTCAACAACACGCATGACTAATCAAAGCAAGACTGCCCCCGCGTTTTACCTGCCCGATCTAGTTGAAATCCAGCGAGCGAGCTTCCGTTGGTTTTTGGAAGTTGGCTTGATCGAAGAACTCAACAGTTTCTCACCCATTACTGATTATACAGGCAAGTTAGAGTTGCACTTTTTGGGCAAGAAATACAAACTCAAGCAGCCCAAGTACAACGTTGATGAGGCCAAGCGACGGGACAGCACCTATGCAGTGCAGATGTACGTGCCCACTCGGCTGATCGATAAAGAAACCGGAGAAATTAAAGAACAAGAAGTCTTTATCGGCGATTTGCCCTTAATGACCGATCGCGGCACCTTTATTATCAACGGGGCCGAGCGGGTGATCGTCAACCAGATCGTGCGTTCTCCTGGGGTTTACTACAAGCCCGAAACCGACAAAAACGGGCGACGCACCTATAACGCCTCCCTCATTCCCAACCGAGGGGCGTGGTTGAAGTTCGAGACCGACAAAAACGACTTAGTGTGGGTGCGCATCGACAAAACCCGCAAACTCTCGGCTCAAGTCTTACTCAAAGCTCTCGGTCTGACCGACAACGAAATCTTCGATGCCCTGCGCCATCCGGAATACTTCCAAAAAACCATCGAAAAAGAAGGTCAGTTCAGCGAAGAAGAAGCGCTCATGGAACTGTACCGCAAGCTGCGGCCGGGGGAACCTCCCACGGTATCTGGCGGCCGCTCCCTGCTCGAATCGCGCTTCTTCGATCCCAAACGCTACGACCTCGGACGAGTAGGGCGCTACAAGCTCAACAAAAAACTGCGCCTCAACGTGCCCGATACCGTGCGCGTCCTCACCCCCCAGGATATCCTCTCGGCGATCGACTACCTGATCAACCTCGAGTACGACATGGGGGAAACCGACGATATCGACCACTTGGGGAACCGTCGGGTGCGCTCGGTCGGCGAACTGTTGCAAAACCAAGTGCGCGTCGGACTCAACCGCCTAGAGCGGATTATTAAAGAACGGATGACCGTCTCCGAATCCGACACCCTCACCCCTGCCTCCTTGGTCAACCCCAAACCCCTAGTGGCGGCTATCAAGGAATTCTTCGGCTCGTCCCAGCTCTCCCAGTTTATGGACCAGACCAATCCCCTGGCCGAGCTGACCCACAAGCGCCGACTCTCCGCCCTCGGACCTGGAGGTCTGACGCGGGAGCGCGCCGGGTTTGCCGTGCGAGACATCCACCCCTCCCACTACGGACGCATCTGCCCGATCGAAACCCCAGAAGGTCCAAACGCCGGACTGATCGGTTCCTTGGCCACCCACGCGCGCGTCAACGACTACGGTTTCATCGAAACTCCGTCGCGCCGCGTGCAAGAGGGGCGGTTGCTCCTCGAAGAGCATCCCCTTTACATGACCGCCGACGAAGAAGACGACCTGCGGGTCGCTCCGGGGGATGTCACCGTCGATGAAAACGGGTACATCCAAGGGGAGACCATTCCCGTGCGCTACCGCCAGGACTTCACCACCTCCACCCCCGACCAAGTTGACTTCGTCGCCGTATCTCCGGTGCAGATCATCTCGGTTGCCACCTCCTTAATCCCCTTCCTCGAACACGACGATGCCAACCGCGCCCTGATGGGATCGAACATGCAGCGGCAGGCCGTGCCCCTGCTCCGACCCGAGCGTCCGCTGGTGGGAACCGGACTCGAAGCCCAAGCCGCCCGAGATTCTGGGATGGTAATCGTCAGTCGTACCGACGGGGTGGTGACTTACGTCGATGCCCAGCGGATTCGCGTGCGTGCCACCTCTGCCGATCCCCTGCGCAACAACGGCGTGATTCCCAAAGACGAACTCGAATATGTCCTGCAAAAATACCAGCGCTCCAACCAGGATACCTGCCTCAACCAGCGCCCGATCGTCTTTGAAGGCGATGAAGTCGTTGCCGGACAAGTCCTCGCCGACGGTTCGGCTACCGAAGGGGGCGAACTGGCCCTGGGTCAGAACATTCTCGTAGCGTACATGCCCTGGGAAGGCTATAACTACGAAGATGCCATCCTGATTAGCGAGCGGCTGGTCTACGACGATGTATACACCAGCATCCACATCGAAAAATACGAAATCGAAGCGCGGCAAACCAAACTCGGACCCGAAGAAGTGACCCGCGAGATTCCCAACGTCGGGGAAGATGCCCTGCGCCATCTCGATGAAACCGGCATCATCCGCATCGGCGCTTGGGTAGAAGCTGGGGACATCCTGGTGGGGAAAGTCACCCCCAAAGGAGAATCCGACCAGCCCCCCGAAGAAAAACTCCTGCGCGCCATCTTCGGAGAAAAAGCCCGCGACGTGCGCGATAACTCCCTGCGGGTTCCCAACGGCGAAAAAGGTCGGGTGGTAGACGTACGGGTGTTTACCCGCGAGCAAGGAGACGAACTCCCTCCCGGTGCGAATATGGTCGTGCGGGTGTACGTCGCCCAAAAACGCAAAATTCAGGTCGGCGACAAGATGGCCGGTCGCCACGGCAACAAAGGGATTATCTCCCGGATTTTGCCCATCGAAGATATGCCCTACCTCCCCGACGGGACTCCGGTGGATATCGTTCTCAATCCCCTAGGGGTTCCCTCGCGGATGAACGTCGGACAAATTTTCGAGTGCCTGCTCGCCTGGGCCGGAGAAAATCTGGGGGCGCGGTTTAAAATTATCCCCTTCGACGAGATGCACGGGGCGGAAATGTCCCGCGAAACCATCAATACCAAGCTTCAGCAAGGGGCTAAACGAACCGGGAAAGACTGGATTTTCAGTGAAGACCATCCCGGTAAGACCCTCGTCTACGACGGTCGCACGGGAGAAGCATTCGATCGCCCGATTACGGTGGGTAAAGCCTACATGCTCAAACTGGTACACCTGGTTGACGATAAGATCCACGCCCGTTCCACCGGACCTTACTCCCTGGTGACCCAACAGCCCCTCGGCGGCAAAGCCCAGCAAGGGGGTCAGCGATTTGGAGAAATGGAAGTGTGGGCCCTCGAAGCCTTCGGGGCGGCTTACACCTTGCAAGAGCTGCTCACGGTCAAATCCGACGACATGCAAGGACGCAACGAAGCCCTCAACGCGATCGTCAAAGGCAAAGCCATTCCCCGACCGGGAACTCCCGAATCCTTCAAAGTGCTCATGCGCGAGCTACAGTCACTGGGTCTCGATATCGCCGTTCACAAGGTCGATACCGCCGAAGACGGCACGTCTCGGGATACGGAAATCGATTTGATGGCCGACGTGTCCAACCGTCGCGCCCCCTCTCGCCCGACCTACGAATCGATGACCAGCGAAGAGTAAATCCCAACCCTTGGAACTCCTAAAAACCGATCGAAACTAAATTATGGCCAAGCTAGAACAGCGGTTCGATTACGTCAAAATTGGTATCGCCTCTCCAGAACGCATCCGGGGCTGGGGCGAGCGCACTCTCCCCAACGGACAGGTCGTCGGGGAGGTCACCAAGCCCGAGACCATCAACTACCGGACCCTCAAACCCGAAATGGACGGGCTATTTTGCGAGCGCATCTTCGGCCCGGCCAAAGACTGGGAATGTCACTGCGGTAAATACAAGCGAGTCCGCCACCGGGGTATCGTCTGCGAGCGCTGCGGGGTAGAAGTCACCGAATCTCGCGTCCGCCGCCATCGCATGGGGTATATCAAACTCGCCGCGCCGGTGGCTCACGTATGGTATCTCAAAGGGATTCCCAGCTATATCGCCATCTTGCTGGACATGCCCCTGCGCGACGTAGAGCAAATCGTTTATTTCAATGCCTACGTCGTCCTCAACCCTGGCAACGCCGACAACCTCTCCTACAAGCAACTGCTGCTCGAAGACCAATGGATCGAAATTGAAGAGCAGCTCTACGACGAGGACTCGGAACTTGAGGGAATTGAAGTGGGCATTGGAGCCGAAGCCCTCCAGCGCCTGCTCCAAGACCTCGATCTAGAAACCACCGCCGAAACCCTGCGCGAAGAGATTGCCAACGCCAAGGGACAAAAACGCGCCAAGTTAATCAAGCGGCTGCGGGTGATCGATAACTTCATCGCCACCCAATCCGATCCCTCCTGGATGGTACTCGAAGTCATCCCCGTCATTCCCCCAGATTTGCGCCCGATGGTGCAGCTCGACGGCGGACGATTTGCCACCTCCGACTTAAACGATTTGTATCGGCGGGTGATCAACCGCAACAACCGTTTGGCAAGGCTTCAGGAAATCCTCGCCCCCGAAATTATCATCCGCAACGAAAAGCGGATGTTGCAAGAAGCCGTCGATGCCCTAATCGATAACGGTCGTCGAGGCCGGACGGTGGTCGGAGCCAACAATCGTCCCCTCAAGTCCCTCTCGGACATTATCGAAGGGAAACAGGGTCGCTTCCGCCAGAACCTGCTGGGTAAGCGAGTAGACTACTCCGGACGGAGCGTCATCGTCGTCGGACCCAAACTGAAGATCCATCAATGCGGTCTGCCTCGGGAAATGGCGATCGAACTGTTTCAACCTTTCGTCATCCATCGCCTGATCCGCCAGGGCTTAGTCAACAATATCAAAGCCGCTAAAAAGCTGATTTCCCGCAACGATCCCAACGTGTGGGACGTACTCGAAGAAGTGATCGAAGGTCACCCCGTCCTCCTCAACCGCGCTCCCACCCTGCACCGTTTGGGGATTCAAGCCTTCGAGCCAATTTTGGTTGAAGGGCGCGCCATTCAATTGCATCCGCTCGTCTGTCCGGCGTTCAACGCCGACTTCGACGGCGACCAAATGGCGGTTCACGTTCCCCTCTCCTTAGAATCGCAAGCGGAAGCTCGGTTGTTGATGCTCGCCTCGAACAATATCCTCTCCCCGGCCACCGGTCGCCCGATCGTCACGCCCTCTCAGGATATGGTTCTCGGTTGCTACTATCTCACGGCCGAAAACCCCGCCGCCGCCAGCGAGTACGAGCGCACCTTCAGCACCCTCGAAGATGTGACGATCGCCTACGAGCAAAAACAAATTCAGCTTCATACCTATATTTGGGTTCGGTACGACGGCGAAATCGATAGCGGCGCTCGCGAGGACGAACCGACGGACGTAAAAACCTCGCCCGAGGGGGTCGTTACCAAAATCTACAGCGATCGACGGCAGCGCTGGGATGCGGAAGGAAACCTGATTTCCCAGTACCTTCGCACCACCCCCGGTCGGATTATTTACAACCAAGCAGTGGTTGAAGCCCTCAACTAGCCACCCACGAGTCGCGTCCGTTCCCAGGACGGAAACTCGATCGATCGAAGTCTTTCCCCAGGTCCGATCGGACCTGGGCGCACCCCATTAGCCCTTAGCCATTAGCCAACATGATCTTTCGCAACCGAGTCGTAGATAAAAAACAACTTCGAGCTTTGATTGCTTGGTCGTTTACCCATTACGGAACCGCACGGACTGCTAAAGTGGCCGATTCCCTCAAAGATTTGGGGTTTCGATATGCCACCCGCGCGGGGGTATCGATTAGCGTAGAAGATTTGCAAATTCCCCCGAGCAAGCAACAGCTCCTCGCCACCGCCCAAGAAGAAATCGACCAGACCGAAGCTCGGTACACTCGCGGCGAAATTACCGCCGTCGAACGCTTCCAGAAAGTGATCGATACCTGGAACATCACCAGCGAAGCCCTCAAAGATGAAGTGGTGAGTAACTTTCGCAGTACCGATCCCCTCAACTCCGTCTACATGATGGCGTTTTCCGGGGCGCGGGGAAATATCTCCCAGGTGCGCCAGCTCGTGGGAATGCGGGGGCTAATGGCCGATCCTCAAGGGCAAATTATCGACCAGCCGATTAAAACCAACTTCCGGGAAGGTTTGACGGTTACCGAATACATTATTTCCTCCTACGGCGCTCGTAAAGGTCTGGTGGATACGGCCCTGCGGACGGCGGACTCGGGATATCTCACCCGCCGCTTGGTGGACGTTTCCCAAGATACGATCGTCCGGGAAATCGACTGCGGCACCGATCGCGGCATCAGCATCAAAGATATGACCAGCGGGTCTAAAGTCTTGATTCCCCTCAAAGATCGATTGCTGGGTCGAGTCCTCGGTCGAGATGTCGTCCTCGGCAACAAAACCCTCGCCAAACGCAATCAAGCCATTAGCGAGGAGATGTGTCAGGAGTTCGGTCGCGAAGGAGTCGAAGAAGTCATCGTTCGCTCTCCTCTGACTTGCGAAGCGGCCCGCAGCGTTTGCCAGCACTGCTATGGCTGGAGTTTGGGGCACGCGAGTTTGGTGGATTTGGGAGAAGCCGTGGGGATTATCGCCGCCCAGAGTATCGGCGAACCGGGAACCCAGCTCACCATGCGCACCTTCCACACGGGAGGCGTATTTACCGGAGAAGTGGCCAGCCAAGCCAAAGCCCCATTTGATGGAACCGCGAAATACTCCAAAACCTTGCGCGTGCGTCCCTTCCGAACTCGCCACGGCGATGAAGCCTTCACCATCGAACAAGGGGGCGAGATCGAAGTCACGCCCTCTGGCAGTGGCAAATCCGCGCGCTTTAGCGTCTCTCCCGGCGGGACCCTATTGGTTCGCGATGGCGAGTCGGTGGTCGCCGATCGCGTCTTAGCCGAAGTTCCCGTGGGGGGAACCACCCGCAAAACCACGGAAAAAGCAACCAAAGACGTGGCCACCGACTTAGCCGGGGAAGTTAAATTTGCCGATATCGTCCCCGAAGAACGGCAAGACCGCCAGGGCAACACCACCACGATCGCCCAGCGGGGTGGATTGGTCTGGGTGCTCTCGGGGGAAGTCTACAACCTGCCCCCCGGTGCCGAGCCGATCGTCAAAAATGGCGATGAAGTCAAAGGCGGTAGCGTTCTAGCGATTACCCAAACCATCACCGAACATGGGGGGATCGTCCGAATTCCGGCAGAGGAAACCAAAACGGGAGAAGAGAGCGAAGAACAGCTCGTACCGCGCGAAGTAGAAATCGTCACCGCATCCGTCCTGCTCGGTCGCGCTCAAGTCCATACTCGCGGCTCCCAAGGGGAATCCCAGTACACGATCGAAACCGATCGAGGACAGCAGTTTGCGCTCACGGCCACTCCTAGCACGAAAGTGCGCCACAATCAAGTAGTTGCCGAACTGATCGACGACAGCTACCGCACCCAAACTGGTGGGTTGCTGCGCTACTCTGGCATTGAAGTGGCCAAGCGAGGTAAAGGCTCCAAAGGCAGCTACGAAATCGTCAAAGGGGGGGCGATTCTCTGGATTCCCGAAGAAACCCACGAGATTAATAAAGATATTTCCCTGCTCGAAGTCGAAGACGGTCAGTTTGTCGAAGCGGGTACGGAAATCGTCAAAGATATTTACTGCCAAAATGGGGGACTCGTCGAAGTTACCCAGAAAAACGACATCCTGCGGGAGATTTGCATCAAACCCGGAACCCTCCACCTCCTCGACGACCCCAGTAGCGTCAAGCTCGAAAGCGAGACCCTCGTCAATCCCGGACAGGAAATTATCCCGGATTTAGTCGCCGAAGAGCTGTGCTACCTCGAACGGGTGGAAACTCCCGAAGGGAGCGGTATCCTCCTGCGCCCGATCGTCGAATATAAAGTGCCCGACATGCCAGCGGTTCCCAACCAGGAATCGACGGGCGAGCGGGATGCTTTCCCCATCAGCTTGAAAGCCGTGCAGCGGCTGCTTCCTTACAAAGATGGCGAGCGGATTAAAGCCGTAGACGGACTCGAACTGCTGCGCACCCAACTGGTGTTAGAGCTGGGAATCGATGGCTCGCAACTCGAAGCCGATATCGAACTGGTTCCCGATGGTGACGATCCCGATGTGGTCCGCCTGCAACTGGTGGTGCTCGAATCTCTGACCATTCGCCGGGAAAATACCTCTTCCACCGATCCTTTCCTCGGTCACAGCACCACCACCCGCTTGCTCGTCAAAGAAGGTCAAACGGTTGCAGCCGGAGAAACCATCGCCCGGACGGAGATTTGCTGCCGGGATGTAGATGCGGGAGAAGTACGCGGCGTGCGCTTGGGAGAATCGATTACCCGACGAATTTTGGTGGTGAGCAACGCCGATCGCTTTACCGTCGAAGTAGAAGGGGAAGGGCCTCAAGTGAAAGTCGGCGACTTGCTCGTCGGCGGCAAAGATGACATCGCTCCGGGGACGATCGCCCCCGAATCCGGTCAAGTGGTCGGGGTCAAAGACTCGAAAGTGACCATGCGGGTCGCCCGTCCCTATCGCGTCAGTGCCGGAGCCGTGTTGCACGTCGAAGATGGCTCCCTGGTTCAACGGGGGGATAACTTGGTGTTGCTGGTATTCGAGCGCGCCAAAACCGGAGACATCATCCAGGGTCTGCCCCGGATCGAAGAACTCCTCGAGGCCCGCAAGCCGAAAGAAGCCTGTATTCTTGCCAAGGGACCTGGAACCGGTCAAGTGCTTTACGAAGAAGACGACACCAGCGAGATTCGCGTCATTGATGCCGATGGAACGATCGCTGAATACCGTCCCGGTCCGGGGCAAAACGTTCTGATTTTAGACGGTCAGCACGTCGAAACCGCCGAGCGACTGACCGACGGTCCGGCAAACCCCCACGAAATTCTCGAAGTCTGGTTCGAGCATCTTCATCCCGAAGGCGGCTATCATGCGGCTTTAGTCGCCTTCCAGAAAGTGCAGACCTTCCTGGTCAATGAAGTCCAGTCGGTATATCAGTCCCAAGGGATCGATATTAGCGACAAGCACATCGAAGTCATCGTGCGGCAGATGACCAACAAAGTTCGCATTGAAGATGGGGGAGACACCACCATGCTGCCTGGAGAGCTAATCGAACTGCGCCAGGTGGAACAAGTTAACGAAGCGATGTCGATTACTGGAGGGGCACCCGCTCAGTACACTCCCGTCTTGCTCGGGATTACCAAAGCCTCCCTCAACACCGATAGCTTCATTAGTGCGGCGAGTTTCCAAGAAACCACCCGCGTTCTCACCGAAGCGGCGATCGAAGGAAAATCCGACTGGCTGCGCGGTCTCAAGGAAAACGTGATCATCGGTCGCTTGATTCCGGCCGGAACGGGCTTTAATGCCTACGAAGACCTCAATTACATCTCCACTCCCAGCCCGGACTTCAGCTCCGGTTACGGGATCGGCGATGAAGAGGAAGAACTCACCGAGATGGTACTCGACGATCGCACCGCCCGCACTTACAGCAGCAACCTGCCGATGTCCGGTGCCGATAGCGACGACTTAAAAGCAGAGGGCGACACTTTCTCCTCTCCTTCGATCCTTGAAGAAGAAGAGTAATCGTCTGTCGGATTGCGTTCGACGGGTAGGGATAAATCTTTACCCGTCAATTGCCATATCCATTACTATTTGGAGTAGATATCGGGAAGCGACACGCAAGTTTCTGTTTGCTCCTCCTCCCGAAAGCTCGCTTTTACCATCCACCATCGGGTCAGGATTGCTATAATGAGCGCGCCCAGTCGTTCCAATCTCCCTTGACCGTTCGAGATAAAACCCGTGATTTTAAACTTTCGATGGCTTCTGAGGGTTCGACCGATCGCCCTGTTCGTTGCAGCTTTAGCGATTTGGAGCTGCGCGCCCAATCCCCCAATTCAAGGTCAACCTCCCCAAGAACAACCTTTAGATGCGGCTCCCGAAGTCGAACGCGATCCCTTCGATCTCGCCATCGAGCGGGCGTTGGAAGCTTGGACGCTGACGCAAGCAGCTCGCTCTCCCGAAGACTGGGATCTCGTTGCCCGTACCTGGATCGATGCGGTTGCCCTCATGCAGTCGGTTCCCCCCGGCGATCCCAAGCGCGCTTTCGCTCAAAAAAAGGTGATCGAGTACCTGCGCAACGCAGCCTATGCCATTTCTCGAGCGTCGGAGGCGGATGTGGGATTTTCCTATCCCACCTTGAACAGTCCCCTGCTCGATGAAAAGCTCGTTCTCTATCAATCCTACGTTCGCGCTCTGGGTCCGGCAGATATTCTGATTGTCGGGAGTTCCCGCGCCGCCCAAGGCATCGACCCGCAAATGATGCAGTACGTGCTGGGAACCCAAGGATACGGCGGTCTGAAAGTGTTTAACTTCGGTATTCACGGGGCCACCGCTCAAGTTGTGGATTTTCTGGTGCGGGACTTATTGCCTCCGGAGCAGTTGCCCAAATTGATACTTTGGGTGGATGGGGTGCGAGCCTTCAATAGCGGTCGCGAAGATCGGACTTACCAGGAGATCGTTTCTTCTCCCGGCTATCAATATTTACAAAATGCCAAAGGTCTCGAATCGAGAGCCACGCTACTTGCCTCGGCCAACGCCATGGCCGAAGTGGCCGATCTCGATCCTCCCCTAGCTGCGGAATTACTGCAAGGGGCGATCGACTTGTCTGCCAATCTCGTCGATGCCAATGGATTTGTTGCCGTCTCAGAAAGCTTCGATCCGAAGACGTACTATCAAGTTTATCCCTACGTACCCGGAGCGTTCGATCGCGACTATGCAGCTTTCAATTTGGGAGGAGTTCAAGCAACTGCAACCGAATCCCTCGCCGCGTACGCGCGCGCCCGACAAATTCCTCTAGTTGTCGTAAACTTACCTCTCACGCCCGATTACCTCGATGGCGTGCGCTACCAATACGAGGAAGAGTTTCGCTTCTACATGCAGCAACTAGCCTCAACTCAAGGCTTTTTTTGGCGAGATCTCTACGGACAAGGCCTCGATCGCTACGATTATTTTCAAGATCCGAGCCACTTAAATGCTGCCGGTGCGGCAGCCGTCGCGCGTCAAATTGCCAGCGATACGAGCATTCCTTGGCCGCGTCGGTAACCCGATTTCGATTGGGTTCGTGGGGCGATCGGATCGGCGATCGCTCGTTTCGAGTATTTTAAAGATAAAAGTCTGAGAAATTTGAGAATGCGTAACCGTTCAGTAGCCGATGGCGAACAGCGAATGGTAGAGTGTTGGCAATTGCCACATCTCAGGTGCGAATGGGGATCGTTCAACGTTCAACCCCAGCGTGCAAACCACTCTCTCGAATCGAACGCTACATTGCTAGAAACATCCAACAGACCCTCAACATTCTCTCAAATTGAGTTATGAATCCGTCTCGAACTCATAACTCCTTCGTGTTTTCTTTGTCCGGAAAATGTACGAGCGATCCTGTGAAACTTCATCTTCAATTTTAATCCCTAACGATTTAACATCAAATCACTGGCTCGAGCTAAAAACAGCGAGGGATCGCGAAATATTGCTGATTTATTCAGAAAAACGATAGTTTTAAACGATTGCTAAAATAATTAAAGGGTCACTCGAAGGCTCGTTCTACTCAACATCGTCTTCAGTGAGAGCGATCGCCCCTCAGATGGGCGACTCCCCCTACTTCCCTCACTTATTTATTAAGGTGACGTTACGATTTATTAGATAACTTAATAAAAAAAATAAGAAGCTAATGATAAGATTTAGTGAAGACAAGTATTAAACACTTGAATACTAAATTAGACCGTTATCTGTTGTTTACGAGTTAGGGAGTAAGAAGCATCATGGAAAATCAGTCGAATGTAGAAGTCCAATCTGAAACTCGCAACCATCAGGGGTTTTTCATTCAAGAAGGTTCATACCAATTAATGAGAATTGATGAATCTGGGTGGGCTTTAATTTGTATCGATGATGTGAGCTGTCACTATGTCGATCCAGATAATTTAACACAAGTAGAAGAAAGTTAGTTGCGATTTTTATTCTTCTAAATTTACTTTAACTGAATAAGTTAACAACTATTGACTGTCCGAGATCGGGCGGTCAATTTTATTGAGTGGTTTAGTTCTAGGTTTGTATTAGTTTGATTTGTGGTGAAAGTCCTAACTGATGTTGTATTGGCTTGAGCGAATAATAGCGAGCGATCGGCAGCTTTCTTTCCTCCTCAATGCAGCGTTCTGAGCGATCGGGATTCGCAATCATCAAGCCAGCGCCGCGATCGGCTTTAGCACTTTCATCCAACATCACTTCTGAGTTTGCCACCAACAACTGGCAAGTGAGTGGAAATTAAATCGGCGTTGAAGAGGCACTCAGCAATATCTTTGTCCGCTCTGACAACGACAGTCCGTATTCCAATCCTTCAACCACCGCTTGATAGGACGCATCGATAATATTCGTCGATACACCAACAGTACGCCAGCGTTGGTGACCGTTGGTCGATTCGACCAGAACGCGCGTCTTTGCCGCCGTTCCCGCTTTGCTATCGAGGATGCGAACTTTGTAGTCGGCGAGGTTGAACTGGGCAATTTCGGGATAGAAATTTACCAACGCTTTGCGCAGAGCGGCATCTAGTGCCGAAACCGGACCGTTTCCCTCAGCAGCTTCGAGGATGTTACGACCATCGAGGGCCAGCTTGACCGTAGCTAAAGCGTGGCTGATGTCGCCCTCTTGATGGCAGTGGATTTGAAAGCCATCAATTTCAAAAAATTGCGTTCGTTCTCCCAAGACTTCTCGCATTAGCAACTCGAAACTCGCTTCAGCCGCCTCGAACTGATAGCCCTGGTTTTCCAACTCCTTTAACCGGGCGAGGATATCGCGGCAGACGGGATTCTCTTTCTCCAGCTCGATGCCAAAACTGCGGGCTTTAACGAGCAGATTGCTCAATCCCGCTTGGTCGGAAATGACGATCCGGCGTTCGTTACCGACACTTTCGGGAGGCAAGTGTTCGTAGGTTTGGGGATTGCGCCGGACCGCACTCACGTGGATTCCCCCCTTGTGAGCGAAAGCCGAACGTCCCACAAATGGGGCGCGATCGTCCGGAGCTAAATTGGCCACTTCGCTGACAAACCGACTCGTTGGGGTCAAACGAGCCATTTGAGCGTCTTCAAGGCAGCGATAGCCCAGTTTGAGCTGGAGGTTGGCAATGAGAGAGCAGAGGTTGGCATTGCCGCAGCGTTCGCCGTAGCCGTTCATCGTCCCCTGTACCATCTGCACCCCCTCCATGACCGCCGCGATCGCATTGGCCACGGCCGTATCGGAATCGTTGTGGGTATGGATGCCCAACTGCGGCGGTTCTCCTGTGTGGGAGGCTAAAGCCGCGCGGGTTTCGCGGACGATGCGAGCGATATCGTGAGGTAAAGTCCCCCCATTGGTATCGCACAGGGTAATCCACTCCGCCCCAGCCGTGAGGGCAACTTTCAACGTCGAGAGGGCATATTCCGGGTTTTGGCGATAGCCATCGAACCAATGCTCGGCATCGTAAATCACGCGGCGACCCCGATCGCGAAAAAACTCGATCGTATCTCGAATCATCGCCAGATTTTCATCGAGGGTGGTATTGAGTCCTGCCGTGACGTGAAGATCCCAGGACTTGCCAAACACCGTCACCCAGCGCGTCCGCGCTGCTAAAATCGGTTGCAGCATCGGTTCCTCTGCCGCCACCCGACCGGGACGGCGAGTGGAACAGAACGCCACCACCTCCGCTTGGGTGAGGGGTTCTTCTTGCAAATGCCAGAAAAACTGCCCGTCCTTTGGATTAGCCCCAGGCCATCCCCCTTCAATAAACGGAATCCCCAACCGATCCAACTGGCGCGCGATTTGTAACTTATCTTCTAGAGAGAACGAAAGACCCTCACTTTGGGCACCATCCCGTAAGGTCGTATCGTAAATGCACAGTCGATCCATATTTTCCATCCGCTGAGGACTCCCGTTGTCGGTACGAGCGATCGCCCGAGGAGAAAGAGGAGCGGGAGTTATCTCTTTCTCAAAAAGAACCCGATCGCCGAAGCAAAATCGGTTGGGTCTTGGGTCTCGAGATTCGGCAGAGCGAACGCGATCTCGCTCGAGGGAAAGCCACCTATCCACCCAATGCTAAAAATGCGCGGCAACAGCTACGAGCCTCCACGAACCGAACGCCAGTCGATCGAACAGACCCGATCTCGCAGGTAAAGCCCAACACCGTCACCGAACATTAAAAGGCTAGCACTCCCGTTACCGGTCAGTTCGGCGAAAATTCAAAGGAAAACCCAATGGAAAACCAGGTGTTTTGCATCGAACGAGCGCCGAACTCACCCAACCGGAGATTAAGATTTACTTTATGAATGGTCTCGATCGAGCCTAGAAATAGAAGCGAACGTTGGTGACCATATCGCTGACACCCGCGTTCGGACCGGCGACGGCAAAGAAAACCAACGACCGATCGCTCAAGCAGCGAACGCTCGCCATGAAGTTCCCGCTGGTGGCAAATACCGACTCCCCGCCGACTTCTTGGACGTTTTCCCGAAACCCAGTCCGGTAAAGCACGTCGCGGGCGCGACCCAAGCAGGTTTGGCGGTCGATGCGCTCTTCTCGCCATGCCGTCGCGATCGTCGTTCCCAAGGCTTCGGACATCGGGGCAACGGTCATCAGCGCGGCCACAGACAAAACATAGAATAATTTAGATTTTAGTACCATGAGTTAAGCCTCCCGATCGGTATCGATCGGATCGAGTTGTAGAATTTTCGTGGAAAAAGGAGTAAGCGACCCGAGCTGGTCCGCACGATCGAGCCAAAAAGCCCGCGATGTCTGGCACCTGCGGCATGGCTGCACCAGAGCGCGACATCTGAGTCGGACTTTGGAGACGATCGCGCCGTCCACCCGGTCGAAGGAAATGGACAGACCACTAGTGCAGAGGATAGCAGAAGGATTTGCGATCGTGCGAACCAAATTGATGGCAAACTACTAGTAGAGACGCGAATCCTCCCCAATTCCGTGTTGGTGTCCATCGAAAAACAGCCAATTCCCACCGATCGGACTCGCGTCCTCCTCAAAGACCGAAATATCCATCGAAGCCATGCCACACGCGATCGCCCAAGGCAAAAAAATTCACTGCCATCGTGGAGCCAATCTGCGAAAAGTTCTACTCGATGGGGGAATCGATTTGTACAATGACAAAGCATCCCTAATTAACTGTCGCGGGATCGGGAGTTGTGGCACTTGTGCTGTGGCGATCGTTGGGGAAGTCTCGCCAGCGAACTGGCGCGATCGAACCCGACGCGCTTTACCTCCCCACAACCGCGATCGCGATTTGCGTCTGGCGTGTCAAACTCAGGTTTTGGGCGATGTCCGCATCACCAAATTCGATGGATTTTGGGGACAAGGCGATCGAATCCTTTGGACTCCCGACAAGGCAGTTACACCCCCAAATCCTTAGTATCGATCGCCGTGAGAGGGCAAACCCCCGTTTCTGCGCCCTCGAATGGCGACCTGACGTTACCTACAGTTACCTCAAGTTCAATATCCACCTTTGCATTTTCCCATCCACCCATGACGAACACACCCCCTCCTTCTCCAACACCAACCCCGAGAGGCATCTGGATTTCGGGTTTGCTCCTCGGCGCACTTGTCGGTCTCGTCCCCTGGGCGATTTCCCAATTTATCCCCCGACAGGCCGATGAAGGAGAGACGACAGAAGAAACCGCCGATAGCGGTCAGGCCATCCAAAGTTTTGCCCCAGGGACCCCGACGGGAACCGAGGTGTTTACCGGTCCGGGTGAAGTGCAAGCCCCAACCGGCCCCGGCGGTACTCAAAGCCCCGAGGGAGTAAACACCACGACCGCCCCTCAAACCCAAACCGGAGGTTCCCCCACGACTGCCCAGACCCCAACGGGAGGCGCAACCCAAACTCCAGGAACCGGGACGAACGTTCAAACCCCTCGCACGCCAACCAACGTTCAAACCCCTCGCACGACAACGAACGTTCAAACCCCTCGCACGACGACGACGACAACGAACCAACCGAGTAACCAACCGATTCGAGGGTTGTGGTAAAACTCAAATCCGCGAGGCGGATCGCCCTCTAGCCGTCGAATGTTAGTCGATTTCATCCCCGAATCCAACCCACTCCAGATCGGGGATGAGTTACTGTCGAAATACGGGTAAGAAGGTAATCGTCCATTGCCCAAAGTTGCAATCGCAAAACCCTCAGCGAGAAGCGAACGAGTTGCCGATCGTTCTGGTTCGTTCCCATAGAACAGGCAAATATGACACAAGATATCTTAATTATTGGCGGCGGCGCAATCGGCCTGTCATTAGCCGTGGAATTAAAACTGCGGGGAGCCTCGGTGACGGTGAAAAGCCGAAACTTCCGCGAAGGTGCAATTCATGCAGCAGCGGGGATGATCGCCCCCCAAGCCGAACGGATTCCCCCCGGTCCGATGCTGGATTTGTGCTTGAGATCGCGCCAGATGTACCCGGAATGGACGCGCCAGCTTGCCGAAATTTCCGGTTTAGCCCTCGAATATTGGCCTTGCGGGATTTTAGCCCCCGCCTTTGCCGCCCCCAGCGAGAGAGAAAGCACTCCCGCTCGCGTGTCGATTTCCGGGTCTGGGATTCCCGCTTACTGGATGGATCGCGACGAAATCCGCGAGTACCAGCCGGGATTGGGGACGGAAGTGGTAGGAGGATGGTGGTTTCCTGAAGACGGTCAGATCGACAACCAAATGCTAGCGCGATCGCTGTGGGTGGCGGCCCGGAAATTGGGGGTGAAGCTCGAAGAAGGCAGTTCCATCGAGTCGATCGAACGCGAAAACGGCGAGGTGGTGGGAGTTCGCACCCGAGACGGCATCGAGCGAGCCGATCGCTACGTATTGGCAACCGGGGCCTGGTCTGAGGCACTGCTCCCGATCCCCGTTTCTCCCAAAAAAGGGCAAATGCTCTCGGTGCGGGTTCCTCCCGGTGAAGAATCTCGACTGCAACGGATTCTCTTCGGTCCGGGAACCTACATCGTCCCCCGCCGCCGCGATCGGATTATCATCGGCGCGACTAGCGAAGATGTGGGCTTTACCCCCGGTAATACTCCCGGCGGGATGCGAGCCTTGCTCGATCGGGCGAGGAGTATGTACCCGATGCTGGAAAACTACCCCATCGACGAATTTTGGTGGGGCTTTCGTCCGGCAACACCCGACGAACTGCCGATTCTCGGGGCGAGTCCCTGGGGCAACTTAACCCTGGCGACGGGACATTATCGCAACGGCATTTTACTCGCTCCGGTTTCAGCGGCGCTGCTGACCGACTCGATTCTGGGCAAACCCGATCCCCTCCTAGAAGCGTTTGACATTCGTCGGTTCGATCGCCCCGAACCTCTCCCATCTCCAGCTTTGGCGACCTCCACGAACAACCATCATCCCATGTCCTCGAATTTGACCTCTCCCAATCCGCGTTCGATCGAATTTGCCGTCCCCTCCACCTTGGCAACGTCCCCGGAAAATCGGCTGACGATCGCCCGCCGACCCTTCCACTCCCGCCTGATGACCGGCAGCGGGAAGTATTCTGATTTCGATCGAATGCAGCAAAGTATCGCCGCCAGCGGTTGCCAAATTGTCACCGTCGCCGTCCGCCGCGTTCAAACCAACGCACCGGGACATGAGGGACTCGCCGAAGCCCTAGACTGGTCGAAGCTGTGGATGCTGCCCAACACGGCCGGGTGCAAAACTGCCGAGGAAGCAATTCGCGTGGCGCGGTTGGGACGGGAAATGGCGAAATTGTTAGGGCAAGAAGACAATAACTTCGTCAAATTAGAAGTGATTCCCGATCCGGACTATCTACTCCCCGATCCGATCGGCACTTTGGAAGCCGCCGAACAGTTGGTGAAAGAGGGGTTTGCCGTGCTGCCCTACATCAATGCCGATCCGATGCTGGCGCGGCGCTTGGAGGATGCGGGTTGTGCGACGGTGATGCCCTTGGGGTCTCCCATCGGGTCGGGACAAGGGATACAAACGGCCGCCAACATCCAGATTATTATCGACAATGCCAAAATTCCCGTGGTGGTGGATGCGGGCATCGGCACCCCCAGCGAAGCCGCCCAAGCGATGGAAATGGGGGCAGATGCGGTGTTGATTAATTCGGCGATCGCCCTGGCGAAAAATCCGCCGGCGATGGCTCGAGCGATGGGGATGGCCGTCGAAGCCGGACGGTTGGCCTATCTGGCGGGTCGGATTCCGGTGAAAGACCGGGCGAGTGCGAGTTCGCCGCAAACGGGGACGATCGCTTCAGTGTAGGAGCAGTTCGTTACGCTAAAATCGACGGAAGAAAAAAGATCGATCGCTTCCACCTTCATGGGTCAAGATATGAAAAAGCTCACTCTATGGGCTGGTCTCCTCTGGCTGGCCGGACTTTCTAGTTTCTCTAGCGCCGCTCGCGCCCAAGGGGCGATCGGGCCTTCTCCTTCCCCAGTCAATCTCACCCCCCTCAATCTCAAAAGCGCGATCGCTCCTGCCGAACTCGCACCCCTGGTACAAAACCCCAAGCCCAACGTCAATGCCGCTCCCGAAGCCGACCCCGATCTCAACAGTTTGCTGGTGCGAGGTCGAGAGTTGGTGGATGCGGGATCGTTTGGGGAAGCTCTAGCTGTTTACGAAGAAGCCTCGACCCTCGATGATAGTAACGCTCGTATTTTTTCGAGTATCGGCTACCTGCAAAGCCGCCAACAAAACTTCGAGGCGGCAGTAGAGGCCTACGAACGGGCGATCGAACTCGAGTCGAACAATCCCGAATTTCATTACGCTCTTGGATATGCCTTGGCAAATCTCGAACGCTACGACGATGCGGCAGAAGCGTACGCCCAAGTCACCGAACTCAATGCCAATCGCACCAACGCTTATTTGAGTTTAGGGGTTGTCAGACTGCGCCAGGAGAAATACGAAGAAGCCCTCGAAGCGTTTGGGGAAGTTGCAACCCGAGAACCCGATAACTGGCAAGTGCTCGAGTCGATGGGTTCGATTTTCATCAACCTCGAGCGTTATCCCGAGGCGATCGAAGTCTTGACAAAAGCGGCCCAACTGGCTCCCGATTCGGGAACCGTGCAGCTCAATCTCGGGGTGGCCCTGTTCAACACCGATAAGCAAGCAGAAGGGTTGGTGGCATTCGAGAGAGCCGCACAACTCGATCGCGATAACGGTCAGTTGTACTTGCAGCTTGGAGATTTATACAAATCGATGGACGATCTCGATCGGGCTTTGGAATATTACCAACAAGCCGAGCGGATCGACTCCAATCTGACTGACGCTCAAGCGGGTATTGGGGAAATTTTACTCGAACGGGGCGACTATCTACGGGCGATCGTGGCGTTGCGTCAAGTCACCGAACGGCAACCGGAAAATGCCGATGCCCACTACCACATGGGAGTAGCGCTCCAAAATCGGAACCGAGATGACGAGGCCCTCGAATACTTCCGGGAGGCACTGGAGTTGTACGAACAGCAGGATAATTCTGAAGGGATCGACAAAACCGAAGAGATTATCGACGAACTCGATTAGGCTCGAATGGGAATGGGGAGCTGGGGGAGAGAAGATGCGCGTATGAATTAGGGTTTGCTGAATAAGTCGGCTTTAGTCAAGCTAGGGGCTACACAGTTTGAATTTGCGCCGATTGGTCGGCGGCATTTCTCAATTCACCCAGGAATTCGATCGCGAAAGAATCACGAATTGGGACGTTTGAGTGCGATCGCCTAAGTTTTTTCGGAATCTTGCGCAAGCGCAAGCGGTGTCGGCTTGAGTCCCGTTCGACTCTCCCAGACGCATTTTTAATTCTTCCTCCCCTCCACCTATGACCAAATGGTTTAACAACGCCGGTCCCTGCAAAGCCGACATTCATTACATGCTCTCGCCCCTGGTGCGACTGCCCAAACTCACCCAACTCATCCAACAACAGGGTTACTTCGTCATCCACGCCCCCCGACAAATGGGCAAAACCACTGCTATGCTGGCTCTGGCCGGGCAGCTTACCGCCAGCGGAGAATATACGGCGATTATGGTGTCTGCAGAAGTCGGGGCAGCATTTCCCCACGATCCGGGGATGGCAGAAGCGGCAATCCTCGATGCATGGAAAAATGCCGCCAAATTTCGCCTACCGGCTGACCTTCAACCGCCCTCGTGGCCGCCAGCGGTTCCCGGACAGCGAATTGGTATGGCTTTGAGCCACTGGACACAGCATTCCCCCCGTCCTTTGGTCGTCTTCATCGACGAAATCGATTCACTCCAACATGAAACCTTAATTGCCGTTTTGCGCCAGCTCAGAAATGGCTATCCCAACCGCCCTCAAGGATTTCCCCATTCCCTAGCTCTGATTGGAGTACGGGACGTGCGCGATTACAAAGTGGCATCGGGGGGTAGCAACCGCCTTAATACTTCGAGTCCGTTTAATATCAAAATTAAATCCCTAACGCTGAGAAACTTTAACCAGTCTGAGGTGACCGAACTCTACGAACAGCACACCACGGAAACCGGACAGGTTTTTACTCCAGATGCCGTCAAACGAGCCTTTGAACTCACTCAAGGTCAACCCTGGTTGGTGAATGCTCTGGCCAAAGAAATTGTCGAAGACTTAGCCCCCGACCCCACGCAACCGATTACCGTCGGTTATATCGAAGCCGCTAAAGAAATCTTGATTCAGCGGCAGGATACCCATCTCGATAGTTTGGCGAGTCTGTTGCGAGAAGACCGAGTACGGGCGATTGTCGAACCGATTATGGCTGGGGGGGAACTCGGGAATTTGCCTAGCGATGACGTGCAATTTCTCATCGATTTAGGTTTGTGTCGTATGAGTTCCCAGGGCGGACTGGCGATCGCCAATCCCATCTATCAAGAGGTTCTCCCTCGAGTGTTGAGCTGGATTCCCCAAGCCTCTCTGCCGCAAATTGCCCCGAGTTGGCTGACCCCCGACGGCAAACTCGACCCCCAGAAACTCCTCGATGCCTTTCTGGTATTTTGGCGGCAGCATGGGGAACCGCTGCTTAAAAGTGCGCCTTATCATGAGATTGCCCCCCATTTGGTATTGATGGCTTTTCTACATCGGGTGGTCAATGGGGGTGGGACGCTGGAGCGAGAATATGCGATCGGCAGCGATCGCATGGATTTATGTCTGCGCTACGGGGAGGTGACATTGGGAATGGAATTGAAGGTGTGGCGGCCGGGACGACCGGACCCTTTGAAAGCGGGTTTAGAGCAGTTGGAGCGCTATCTGGCGGGTTTGGGGTTGGAAACCGGGTGGCTGGTGATATTCGATCGCCGTCCGGACCTACCCCCGATTGCCCAACGGACGACGACGGAGATGGTAACGACAGCGGGAAATCGAGAGGTGGTGGTGATTCGCGGGTAAAAAAATGATGGCAACCCGTAAATTATCGGGCGGGCAGTTTGGCCGATCGAATTTTCACGTCTTCATCGGTTATCGAACTGCCCACTTTATCCAACTCAGTTTTATTCGGTATTGCTGACTTACATCGTTCCGGCGATACCGATAAACGTCTGCCAATGTTCGGCAGCAACTTCTGTCAGGTGATGGGCGAAGGGGAGACTATCGACGACCATACCGACACACAGCAGCATCAGATAGAGAATCGAATATTTAAACAAATCTCGAGCCACATCGCGATCGTCGGGGGATTGCCACAACTCCCATGCCTTACGAGCGAAGATCCATCCCAAACCCAAGGCCACGGCTAGATACACCAAACCGCAAACGCCCAGAGGGTAAACCATCAGCACCGTTGCCGGTAACATCAGCAGGGTGTAGATCCAAATTTGCTTGGTTGTTTCCTCGTTGCCTTCAATCACCGGTAACATCGGCACGTCCACTTCGGCGTATTCGTCGCGAATGTAAATCGCCAGCGCCCAGAAATGGGGAGGAGTCCAGAGGAAGACGATGATAAATAACATCCAAGCGCCCCAGCTCAAATCCCCGGTGACGGCCGACCAACCCACCAGTGGCGGAATCGCTCCGGCAGCACCGCCAATCACGATATTTTGGGTACTGTGGCGTTTGAGCCAGTGGGTGTAGATCAAGACGTAGAAGACGATCCCCGACATGGCCAACAGCGCTGCGAGGAGGTTGGCAGCTAGGGTCAGTAGGGTAAAGGCGGAAGCCGCCAGACCAATGGCGAACAGCAGGGCATCCCGAGGTTGTATCCGACCTGAAGGAAGGGGACGGTGGCGGGTGCGTTCCATCACGTAGTCGATGTCGCGATCGTACAGGCAATTAATGACGTTCGCCGAAGCTGCCGAGATCGCTCCTCCAGTCATGGTGGCGCAAAACAGCCAAGGATCGATTTTACCGGCGGCTGCCACCCACATTCCGGCAGCAGTGGTAATCAGCAGCAAAATAATAATCCGAGGCTTGGTGAGTTGGTAGTAACTTTCCAAGACTTGGAAGAGATTTTCGTGGTGTCGTTGAGTGGTTGGACTTGCAAGATGTTGCATGAATTTCTCGTTCTCTCCTAAAAGGCGATCGCTTCGGAGTGGCGATCGATTCGTAAGTTCTTAACCTGGATCTTGGGAGGGTGCTCGAGAGTCGTTGAGGCTTGGCGTTCGCCTTCAAGGAATGAGGTCGGGTTGAAGGTCAAATGTCGTTCGATGCTCGACCGGACGCTCTTCGAGGCTCGAAAATTGAGAGATGCGGGTGTAGATGTAATGCAAACTAGGCTCGATCGATAGAAGCAGTGCGTCCGTCCCGCGTTGCCAAAATGGTAAAGGCGACTAAACTGCCGAGTAAGATCGCACCGACAGCTTGATGGGTGACGGTGAGCAGTTCTACTTGCAGGTGTAGGTAAAAAGTTGCCACGCCCAGACCAATTTGTGCGACTAACACCGCACCGCTCAGGTAAGCGAGCTGGCGCAGAGTCTGATGCAGTCCGGGAGTGCGCCAAGCACCCACGACCAAAATAAGAACGGCCAGGGTGGGGAGAACGACTCCGGCAATATGTCCGTTCATCACCTTACAAAGCTGCTGGTAGCCAAAGCATTGATGCAGCGCCCACTGGGAGGCGACCAATCCGCCGAGCAAGCTTTGGAGATAGACCAAAACTGCTCCCACACCACCGACCCAAGCCAATCGCCGGGCCGTTCCCGTGCCTTGATAGGGCATGAGGATGAAGCCCACCGCCAGCACGGCAACGAACAGAAGTAGGGCCGTTCCCAGGTGAGCGGTGACGATATCGAAGCGCAGCAGTTGAGTGACCGTCAGCGCCCCCAAAACGCCTTGGAAAACGATGAGTCCGAGGATACCCAAGGCGGCAAAGGGCAACCAGCGCGGGATTTCCCGCCAAAACCAACCGCACAGACCCACTAAACCGATCGCCATCAACCCGATGGCGGCCGCATCGAGGCGGTGGAACCATTCGAGAAAAACTTGCAGGTTCATCTGAGCGGTGGGGACGAATTTCCCGTAGCACAAAGGCCAATCCGGGCAGGCCAATCCGGCATTCATCACCCGCGTCGCACTGCCAACGGCCATCAAAATCAGAATGGCGATCGCCATTTTCCAAACCAAACCTCGAATGAGATCGAGCGGTTGGAAGCCACGGTCAGAATCGGTATTTTTGGGTGAATGGAGAATAGAATTTGCCATATGCAACAAAAGTTCATCAGATGTAGAGTCGCTACCGATCGGCAACTCTGCGGCCGGATCGGATTGTTGGGGATGGTTTTTTTCGGGTCGATATATTTACCTTAAAACCTTTCCCCCGTTTCGTGGCTCTGCTTTAGCAATGTTTTAAGATTGCCGCGATCGATGGGGAGAATTACCCAGATCCGCACGTCCGATCGTTTACAAAAGTTTATTTTTCAACGATTGGCTCGAATCCAATCGATCGGGCAAAAGATCTCAAAAAAAACCTAAAGATTTAACACTTAAGTCCACCGAACTCGCAACCTGCTCTACCTTGGTAAGTGTGGAAAACGATAAAGCGCACGCGGTCGTCTCTGAGGAATCGGCGAGCCTTACAATGATGAGAGCCAAATGAAAGCCAATCGCCACCAGCGATCGGACTGGAGCCGTCGATCGGTTCTATCCCGTCCCTCTGACCAACCAGAACCGCACGCTAAAAACCGGAATTTCCCCGCTCGAAGCTGACAGCTCCCCAAGGAGAACTCTAACGTGAAAATCCCAACTTCAATTATTACCATGCTCATCGGCGTGGTTGTTACTTTAGCGAGCCTTTGGTACGGTCAAAATAACGGTTGGATGCCCATTGCCGCTTCCGAAGAAGCACCTTTGGTCGATGGATTGTTCAATACGATGATGACCATTGCCACCGGACTATTTTTATTGGTTGAAGGGGCGATCGTTATTGCGCTCTTTCGATTTCGCCAACAGCCCGGAGACAATACCGACGGACCCCCGATTGAAGGCAACCTGCCCCTAGAAATTCTCTGGACGGGCATTCCCGTGGTTATCGTCGTGGGTTTGTCGATCTACAGCTTTGAAGTGTATAACACCATGGGCGGGCTAGATCCGATGGCATCGGGCGATCGCGGCGTTCAAGTGGCTGCTGCACCCGGAACCAATCTCACCGGCATTCTTCCCGAAGGCGAGGATTCCTCAAATCTGATGGCTGTCGGCATCGGGTCTTCCCCCGACAGGCAAGGTCAAGCACCCGAGGTAGAAGTAAATATCTTAGGACTACAGTTTGCCTGGATCTTTACCTATCCCCAAAGTGGAGTCGTTACCGGAGAATTGCACGTTCCCACCGGACGGGAAGTCAAACTCAACATTACCGCCCAAGATGTCCTCCACGCCTTTTGGGTTCCCCAGTTCCGCCTCAAGCAGGATGCCATTCCCGGACGAACGGTTCAACTGAGCTTTATTCCTAAAATTGCCGGAACTTACCCGGTGATTTGTGCCGAACTGTGCGGGTCTTACCACGGGGCGATGAAGACGCAAGTCATCGTTCATACCCCAGAAGATTACGACAACTGGCTACAATCTCAAATTGCCAGTAAGGATGCGGGTGAGAATACCGTCGCCATGCTGCCCCAGACTGCTTCCTCGAGCCTTTCCGATACCGATCGCCTTGCCCTGCGAACGGCGGATATGGGGGTAGACGATCGCACCCTGGCCCAACTCCATCCTCTTCACCACCATCACTAATCATTGGCGAACCCTTAACCCTCAACTGAGATTCACCGACCCACATTCACTTATGACAGCAACATCACTACCACCCGAGGCGCAGCCTCACGCTCACCCCGAGAAATGGCGTTGGTTCGACTATTTCACCTTCAACACCGACCACAAGGTCATCGGTATTCAATACATGGTGACTAGCTTCATTTTCTACCTGATCGGTGGGGTGATGGCGACGGGGATGCGTGCGGAACTGGCTACCCCAAACCCAGATCTGCTGGGTTTCGAGAACTATAACGGCTTTCTCACCCTCCACGGGACGATCATGATTTTCCTGTGGATCGTTCCGGCGGGAACCGGGGCGTTCGCCAACTATCTGATTCCGCTGATGATTGGGGCGAAGGACATGGCTTTTCCCCGCTTGAACGCTATTGCCTTTTGGCTCATTCCCCCCGGCGGTCTTTTACTCCTCGCAAGCTTGCTCATCGAAGCCCCCAGTTCGGGTTGGACTTCCTATCCTCCCTTGAGCACGATGAACGGTCAAGTGGGAGAAATGCTGTGGATTCTGAGTGTTTTACTCATCGGAACCTCCTCAATTTTGGGGGCGCTGAATTACCTCACCACCATCATTTCCATGCGCATCAAGGACATGACGTTTTACGATATGCCCTTGTTCTGCTGGGCCATGGTGGCGACCTCGGTGATGGCGCTGGTTTCGACCCCCGTACTGGCTGGGGCGCTGATTTTGCTCAGTTTCGACCTAATTGCCGGGACGGCGTTTTTTAATCCGACCGGGGGCGGCGATCCGATCGTCTACCAGCATTTATTCTGGTTCTACTCCCACCCGGCAGTGTACATCATGATTTTGCCGGTCTTCGGCCTGATTTCTGAAGTGTTGCCCGTCCACGCCCGCAAACCGATTTTCGGCTATACGGCGATCGCCTATTCGAGTTTAGCTATTTGCTTTTTGGGATTGATCGTCTGGGCGCACCACATGTTCACTAGCGGGACTCCCGGCTGGCTGCGGATGTTCTTTATGATTGCCACGATGGCGATCGCCGTACCGACGGGAATTAAGGTGTTTAGCTGGGTGGCGACGATTTGGCGGGGCAAAATTCGCCTCAACAGCCCGATGCTATTTGCCATCGGTTTCGTCGCCCTATTCTTGGTCGGCGGACTCAGCGGCGTGATGCTGGCTTCGGTGCCGTTCGACATCCACGTTCACGATACCTATTTCATCGTCGCCCACTTCCACTACGTCCTCTTTGGCGGTAGCGTCACGGGTATTTACGCCGGAATCTACCACTGGTTCCCGAAAATGACCGGGCGGCACATCAACGAGACTTGGGGGAAAGTTCACTTCGTCCTCCATTTTGTCGGGTTTAATCTTTGCTTCTTCCCGATGCATATTTTGGGATTGCAAGGGATGCCCCGGCGGGTAGTGCAGTACGATCCCGCATTTACCACCATCAATATGGTGTGTACTGTCGGGTCGATTATCTTGGCGTTCTCGACGATTCCCTTTCTCATTAATGCCGTCTGGAGTTGGTTTTACGGTCCCAAAGCCGCTGCTAACCCTTGGAATGCGTTAACCCTAGAGTGGCAAACCACCTCTCCTCCGGCGATCGAGAACTTTGATGAAGATCCGGTTCTCTGGTCGGGACCTTACGAATACGGAATCGATATCGAAGCCGAGGATGAGAATAAGTCGGTTGACCAACTCTTGGCCGAAGTGAAAGCAGAAATGTAAGCTAGCGTCCTTTGCCACTTTCCCCCGGCAAAGGAGTGTCAACCCCCATATAAACAACACGGACGAGAAAAACGGACGAGAAAATATGCAAGGTTCAGCAATCGATCCATCTAAAACCGAACTTAACTACCACGCATCGGAAGCAGCGGCCAGTCACGCAGAACATCCAGACCATCGACTGACGGGAATTTACCTGTTTCTGGTTGCCGAGTCGATGATTTTCCTGGGCTTGTTTGCTGCCTATTTAACCTTTCGCCTGGTGACTCCAGTGTGGCCGCCCGAAGGTACGCCGGAAATGGAATTGATTCTGCCGGGAATCAACACGGTGATTCTGATTTCGAGCAGCTTTGTGATGAACCAAGGCAACCGCGCCATCAAGAAAAATGACGTTGCCGGACTGCGATTGTGGTTCGGGTTGACGGCGTTGATGGGGGCGATTTTCTTAGTCGGTCAAGGCTACGAATACGCCCACACGGGATTCGGCCTGACGACGAATTTATTTACCAGTACCTTTTACGTGCTCACTGGCTTTCACGGTTTGCACGTTTGCTTTGGGTTTTCTTTGATTATCGCGGTTTTATTTCGCTCTCTCAAAGCCGATCGATATTCTGCCGAAGAGCATTTTGGCGTAGAAGCAGCAGAGATTTACTGGCACTTCGTCGATGTGGTTTGGATCGTGTTGTTCGGAATTCTGTATCTGTTGTAAAACAGTTTCGGACTTTTGATTTGAGAATTCGATTCGATCGAAAAAGAGCAATTTTTATCTAGTTAGAAGCTAGTTAAAAGAATTTGTTTTTTTCTCGATCGCAGTAGGGGCAATTATCGCCCCTATTTTTATTTGAGGACACCCCCATGAATTCTAATTTCCTCAAAGCCGCCGATCGCGGTCGCAGTCGCTTCAAGCATTATGCTTTAGCGCTTTTGTGGATCGTTGTGGGTTTGTTCGGGATGAGCGTTATTTCCACCCTACCGATCCTCGCTTTTCGATCGATTCCCGGACAGTATGTAGAAGAGTCTGGCTTAGTCTTTTTGTCGTGCACTTCTCAATTATTATTTGCATCTTTTATCTATGTTTCAATTGCTTTTATTCTCTTATTCGTGACGTTTAAAATTCACCAGAGATCGCCAAAGACTCTAATTAATATCGGAGAAAATATTCGTTTTAGACGCGCCATTGATGGTTTCTTCGGTTGGTTTCTTCTGCGCTCTGTTTCCTCATTCTTACTTTTTCAATTCTTTTCCGATCGTTACGCGCTGACTGATGTTGCGAAAATCGATCTTAGTGTTATTGGATTTGGCTTAATCGTCTCCTTCTCGGCATCTCTGCTGGCATTCATTTCAATTGCCTACGTCCTACAAGGAACTCATCAGCTCGTCAAAAATCCATTTCTTTTGGTTTTGGGCTGGATTTTTGTTGCAACTCTCATTTTGATTTTGACAAAGCAGCAATTTAATCTATTTTCTATTTTATTAGGAACGCTTAACGCTCTTCTCTGGCTTTTTATCCTTTTGAAAGAGGAGGGAATTGAGTTAAATGTCGGTTGGTTGGCTGCCGATATTTTCTATAGTGTTTTCTGCGTGAGTACGGGCATTTCCGGTCTTCATAACATTTTGTCGCAGTGTCCGTCACTTATCATCGCTCGACCGGTTTCGCAAACCATCGGAATTCCCCTGTATATCGTCCAAGCGATCGTTTTTTACTATTTACTTTTCGTCTATCCATCTAAGAAGATATAACTAAGGAATTACGATTCCCCCAAACCAAAAGACGATCGACATCGATAGAATACCGTGGCAGAACACTCGCAACCTGAAGAAAATCACGATCGAACTGGAGATCCGAACTCGGCAAATGGGGCGATCGATATCTCTGAGTCCCAAACCGATCGCGATCGAGCCATCCAATTTCACCAGCAATCGATCGAAATTGCCCGAAATATCGGCGATCGCCACGAAGAAGCAGTTTCTTTGAATAAATTAAGCCAAGTTTATCGAGAAATTCCAGATTATCCCCAAGCCATTGAATGCGATCGCGCTGCCATCGAAATTTGGCAAACCCTGAACAACTCAGAAGAAGAAGCTAAAACCTGGCAAAATTTAGCCACTGCCTACTACCAAACCCAGCAATCTTCCCAAATCGTTCGCTGTTACGATCGCCTGATTCAAATTTACCGAGCCACCAACCAAAAACAAAAAGAAGCCCAAGCGGCGATCGCTCTCGGGAGATTGTGTCAAGAAATGGGAAAATTTCGAGAAGGAATGGCCTTAATTAACGCTGGAAATCAAATCCTCGACGACATCGGCGCACCTCTAGATGCATGGCAAATTCCCCCCTGGGCCAAATCCACCATTCAATTTGCCCGTCGGGGATGGTTTCAGTTTGGCTTGTGTTGCCTTGCCGGGGCGATCGCTTTTCCCTTCGCCCTAGTCGGTTTTCTCGCCCTCTTTCTCTGGCGGTTTGTGCGGGCTTCCATGCGTCGGTTTTGAGGGAATTTTAGGGGTACTGTAGGCGCGCGCGCATTTGAGCGAAAAATTTTCGGTTAAACGGCATCAAAAATATCCAAATGCTATAGCCTTACGGCATGGCTGCGCTAACGCCCTCTTCACCGGAGACACAGATAGAGGAAGACAAGTGGGACACGGAGGACAAGGAGAATTTTGGTTCTTGCATTCATTCTTCCCCATCTCCCTCATCTCCCTCATCTCCCCCAGCCCCCGAGAGCAAGCAAAGCTCTCCACCTACCCTTCAAGACGATAGAAGCGGAAGACGGAATTTTCGATCGGGAGAACCTCGACGCGACTGAACCCGGCTTCTTGGGCGTAGTGAAGCAGAGTTTTCGATCGCATCACCGTTCCCGTACCGCCACAATAGCACTCCGCCCCATCAGCCATTCCCACCGGGAGGCAGTGGAGAACGCTCCAGCCGTACATCATCCATTCCACGTCATTTCCCGTCGCGGTGAAGGTTTCCCCCACCCGTTCGTCGGCGATGAGGACGACTCCATTTTCCCCAGCCAGATAGCGCATGGTTTGCAGCGCCCCGACGGGATTGCCCATATCGTGAACGCACTCGAAAGCCATCACCAGGTCGTACTGTCCGGCGAGGGAAAAATCGGCTGCATCGCGCTTTTGGATGCGAACTCGATCGCTCAAACCTGCTTCTCGGACGTTCTGACGGGCTAACTCCACCGATGGCCCATCGAGGTCGTATCCGTCCACTTGCACGTTGGGATAGGCGCGGGCGATGCCGATACTCGACCAGCCAGCACCGCAGCCGATGTCGGCAATTCGCGCCGGGGGGTCGGCCTGCAACCGGGCGCAAACGTCGGGCATCGCCGGAATCCATCGGGAACCCAACTCCTGGAGGAACATCGGGCGGTTGATACCCGCTTGGCCTTCGCGCATGTCTTCCCCGTACTGGCTGAAAGGAACGCCACTCCCTTGACGGTACGCCTCCAACACCGCATCGATAGGTCGCGTCACTGCCACCAACAGACGAGAAAGGGGGGCGAGATAATCGAGGCTATCGCGATCGAGTAATACTTGAGCGTGTCCCTCCGGCAACCGGAAGCGGCGATCGAATTCGCTGACGGTTTCGTCTTCCACTTCGATAATTCCGGCGACGGTTTGCTGTTCGAGCCATTCGCGCACGTATCGTTCGTGGGTGCGGGTTAAGCTGGCCAGTTGCCGCGACGTGAGCCATCCTCGTTCGCCTAAGACTTTGTAGAAATTGAGACGATCGCCGATATATAAGGTAAAAATATCAAAAACGCCAGCGGTCGATCGCAAAATTCGCTCGATGAATGCTTCTTTTTGGGCGATCGCGATATCTTTGGGGTCGATCGAAATTGTCATATATCCTCCGGGATGCGAATGTTACGGTTTGCCTTCCTTCGTCCAAGATATTTCGCAATTTTGTCTCTGTCGTTACAGCAAATCTCTGAAAATCTCAGGAATGTTTTTAGGAATGGGGAAGTGAATTAAAAATTAAAAATTAAAAATGCAAAATGGGAAATAGTTAAGCCATTTGGTCAAATGTCAAATTCCTGCGCTCGAACTGCGAGAACCCAAAGAGTTCAACAATTTCGCTCTTACCTACCGTAGGTATGGAGGGTTTTCAATTGATTGCGAACGTAAGGATTCAGAGGGATATTTCAGATACAGGTCAGGTCATAATGAGTCGGGGCGGGTTTAGCGAGATGCTCGAAAACAGGCGATAAATCTTCACACAAAACCCGCCCCTACAGTTCCTACGGTTTGGAAAATATGAATAATTGTTGAATGTTATTGACATGAAAAAATACGATCGAAACAAATATCCCGATCGCATTTAAACCTAAAATATAACCGCTGAAAGCTAACAGCTAAAAACCCTACAACGGTCGATAAACCCGATAGTTAATATTCGGGAAAATATTATCGATTTCCTCAACTTTCTCCAACCAACCCGAATCAATTTTGCGCTGGTTAATTTCTTCGTAAAGCTTATTAAACCGCATTAAATGCGATCGGGTCCGGCGCACGGCATAAGGAACCATCGTCCCGGTCCGCATAATAAACGCCCAGTCGGAAGATTGCGCCAGCAGCAGTTCCCGTGCCGCCTGATTCAGCGCCCGCCATTGCAACTCGTCTTCGGGTTCCAACCGGGCTAATTCGATCGTTCGTTCGGCGGCTTTGTGCAAGTGGGGGTAAATCCAGGTATTGGTTTCGTTAAGCCAATATTCGTGGAATCCCTTATATCCCCAACTCGACTGGGAGGGACGGCACACTTGCTGGTGGGGATTGCCCCGCAAATAATCGGCCAAGTGGGTCATCTCGTATTTATTCTGGTCGTACCACGACTTGCGGAACAGGTAATCCAAGAACCACGGGCCCTCGTACCACCAGTGCCCGAACAATTCCGCATCGTACGGCGAGACGATAATCGGCTTGCGTTCCATGATGCCGTAGAGATGTTCCGCCTGTTGTCCCCGATTGAACATGAAATTGGCGGCGTGTTCGGTGGTTTTTTCCCGCGCCCAGTAGGGATCGTAAAGTTGCTTATCTCCCAAGCCCAACCCGCGCCCGGTAATTTTGTGGTACTTGATGCCCACATTTTTCCGCTGGCCGTTGGGCATGATGTAGGGCTTGATATAGTCGTATTCCGCTTCCCAGCCCAAATCCTTGTAGAATTCCCGATATTCCGCCGCGCCGGGATATCCCACCTCCGAAGACCACACCTGCTGGGAGGATTCGTGGTCTCGGGCAAATACCGCCGTTCCCGATTCTGTGAAGATGGGGGCGTAGGTGCCGAAACGCGGGCGAGGGCGGGCGTAAAGGATGCCGTGACCGTCGGTGAGGAAGTAACGCAACCCCGCATCGGCAATCATCCGTTCCAAGCCTTCGTAGTAGGCGCATTCGGGCAACCAAATCCCACTCGGCGGCCGGCCGAAATGCTCCTCGTAACTTTCCGTCGCCACCTTGATCTGGGCCCACACCGCCTCGGGATACATCTTCATCAGGGGCAAGTAGCCGTGGGTCGCGCCGCAGGTGATAATCTCGAGGTTGTTGCTATCGAGAAATTGCTTGAACGCCGCCACTAAGTCTCCATCGTAGCGCTCCCACATTTGACGGGCTTCGTTAAACTCGGCCGCGTAATGTTCCGCGAGGTAGCGAATGTGGCCGTTGTGCTTGTTGTGCTCGATTTCGAGTTCGGTGAGTTCTTCGAGTTGGGCGAGGTGATGGCTGTAGCGCTCTTGGAGCAGGGGATCGCGCAGCATCGACACCAGGGGCGGTGTCATGCTCATGGTCATTTTAAAATCGATGCCGTCGCGTTTGAGACCCTCAAAAACCTTCAGTAGCGGGATGTAGGTTTCGGTAATGGCTTCGTAGAGCCATTCCTCTTCTAGCACGTAGTCGCTTTCCGGGTGTCTGACGAAGGGCAGGTGGGCGTGGAGAACGAGGGCGACATAGCCGATAGACATAGCAATTCCCGAAGATTTGTAGAAAAATAGATTGGGGTCCAAGAGCGGTTGACGTTCTTCGATCGAGACCCAAAAGATGTGGTGAAGCAACCAGTCGAGCGACGCGATTTGCGCCAACATCAGGCATTTTCCCAAAAAATGAGGGATTAAGCAATCATTAAGCCAACAGATTTTTCGAGGTTTTTCAGGTACTACGTGGCGTAGTCGGGTCGAAATCTTTTGGGGGCGTTCTCCTATCGACTCATGCCAGAAAACGACAAATTCGCGGCGCGACAGATTACAATCTGGTCAGTAAGGTGGCGACTGGGAAAATTGTAACTCAGACTCGTTCACTCCTGAGCAAACCATTTTTCGGTTTTTGTTATGACTCAAGGCAATATTCTGGAGCAGGCTAAGCAGGGCAATCCAGATGCGATCGCCGCCCTGATGAGCCGCTCGATGAAATCCCAAGGTATTGACGTTCGAGCCTCCCTTGAGGGTAGCTGCTTGCAAGTGAGACTCGAAGCACCCAAAGTTCCCAGTCCGCAAGCCACAATTGCATTTGTGCGCAAAGGCATGACCAATTTGGGCATCGAGACGATCGATTCGGTGGACATCCAGAGCTATCAAGCCGGAGCGGCCCTCCCCACTTGGCAAGAGCGAATTTTCCTGCGCGAATCTGAAGTCGCCGAAGAACCCGAGGAACTCCCGCCCCCACTGCCCGATCTCGACGAGGAAGAAACCCGCTGGGGTAACGAAGAAGTGGCGATCGATTCTGAGTCGGCTCTAGAAACGAACGGGGTAGACGAGCTGGTCGATGAGGAAATGCCCGACATGCAAGACCTCGACTCCTCCTTCGATTCGATCGAAATTGGTCCGGAGGGGACGATCCCGCAAGAAAGTATCAATGACGAGGACTACACGTCCGAGCTACCCGACGAACTCAGCGGTTTTGCTTCGATGGCTGAGTTTCCCGAAAATGAATACGGTGCCGGGGTAAACGAAGATTCAAATAACCTAGAAACAGAGGACTCTCCCATGGAAGAAGAACAAAAGCCCAAAACATCACCCCTGGCCTTACTCTTAGTGCTGCTCGTCGCCCTGGGACTGGGTGGGTTTTATATCTATACCCAAAAGCCCGAGTTACTCGCGAGCGTTCCCATCCTCAAAGATTACCTTCCTGGAACCACGCCATCTCCTGACGACGCGACGGCAACCGCCCCAGCAGCTCCACCGGAGGCTCCCGCAGCCGCCCCAGCCGAGGCTCCACCCGCCAATCCCGACGCAGCCGCCCCGCCTGCCGAAGCACCACCGGCTGAAGCACCTGCCGCTCCAGTCCCGACAAATGACGGTCCCGATGCAGCCGCCCCCCCTGCCGAAGCACCTGCCGAAGCACCTGCCGCAACCGAGACGGCCGAGCCATTCCGCGATGCGGTCAATAAAGCCAACAGCGCGACTTCAAAGATTGAAACAGCACAAACCCCAGCCGATTGGAGTCAAATTGCCGCAGATTGGCAAGATGCGGTGACCTTGATGGAGGCCGTTCCCGAAACTCACCCTGAATATGCAACCGCCCAGGATAGAATCCCCAAATATCGGCGATTTCTCGAATACGCCCAGCAACAGGCGGCACAGTAGGCTTCGGGAGAGAAGAGGACACGGGAACGCGGGGACGCTCCAGACGCGGAGAGGGGAAGAAAAAGAGAGAAGGAAGAATGCGCGTATCTTGCGTTGAGTCTCCCCCATCTCCCTCATCTCCCTTCTCAGAGCAAATCAAAAGTCGCTCCGAGGAACCAGCCGTACAAAATCAAAAAAGTCATGCCCTCCCAGCGAGTGACTTGTCGGTCTTGAGTGGCAAAGAAAAACAGTAGCGTACCGATGAGCATCACCGCCAGGGACTTATCTAAAATGACATCAGATAGCACTAGGGGTCCGAAAAGTCGCGAGACTCCGGTGACTACGGTGGAGTTGAAAATATTCGAGCCGAGTACGTTGCCGATCGCAATTTCGGGGTTGCCTTTGCGCGAGAAACTAATCGTGACGATGAGTTCGGGTAAAGAGGTTCCCAGAGCCAGAACGCTAATTGAGATGACTTCTTGACCGACGTTGAGTAAGGTTGAAATGTTTTCGATCGACTCGATGGTGTAATTCGCGCCGATAAAGATAAAAACGCTACTCAATAACAGAATTCCCGTCTGGCGCAGTATCGCGTTGACATCCCGTTTTTTGGGCGACGCAGAATCCTCGATCGCGCCATCGGATTCCATGCGACTGACGGCATATAATAAGTACACGCAAAAGCTTGCCAGACATAAAATCGCTTCCCCAAGGGAAAACTCACCATCGCGAACGGTGAGCGCCAGAAAAAAGGCCGAAGCCACGAATAAGGGTAAATCGACTTTTAAGAGGTTGAAGCGAATTCTCAGAGTTTTGCTGAGAATAGCGGCGGTTCCCAAAACCAGGAAAATATTAGAAATATTCGAGCCGATGACGTTGGCGACGACAATTTCCGAAGACCCGCGAATCACCGAGACGATCGAAGAGGTCAGTTCCGGTAAAGACGTGCCGATAGAAACGATGGTCACGCCAACGATAAACGCCGGCAGTCCCAGAAGCAACCCCAGATTTTCCGCCGCATCGGTAAAATAGTCAGAGGCTTTAATCAGGACTGCCAAACTGACGGCAAAGGCGAAAATCCATAGAATTACTTCGAGCGTCATTGAACGAACCTCACGATCGACGAGCCGAAATTCTCGTCATCTGTTCCCAGGATCGTACCACCCACCGGAGCTGTTAACAGTTCGATGGCTTCGATTTTGCGACCGTCGTAACGCGCCACGGGACGCAACTCAGATGCGGCTTCAAAGGCGATCGCTTCTCCATCGACCGCAAACGTCCCGGCATGGTATACTGCCGAATCAAACGGCCCATCATCCCCGCTATCCATCGCCGAAGTAATCGTCAGCCCCCCGCGATCGTCCACCTTCAAATCGGAAATATGGCGCACGTTGCCCTCGGGCCAAGGGACTCGAACGGCAATGGCTTCGGGTGCGTTGACGGTTAAAGCCGCCAAATCCAACTCCCCCCAATAGACGATCGCCGCTCGTTCCCCAGACCCGCGATCGGCCCACACCGCCAACAATCTCCCGGCGATTTCTTGAAGGGCAAATCCTTCTAAATTACTGCCAGATGGAACGTCCGGCAGCTCGAAAACGGCGATCGGCTCGATCGATACTTCTGCCGCATCGAAACTGAAGTAAAACACCCGTCCCGAACTGCTCGCAGCCATAAAACAGGGGTCGGGTCGATCGGTTTGCGGAACCATCGTCAAACTTTCTAAGTCGATGGGTAACTCCCAATCCTCGGGCCACGCCAACGGCAAATACTCGATGCTGTCAGTTGCCGACAACGAAACGATCGCCAACCGAATGCGATCGTCTCCCTTATTATCGTGAACGACTAAAAACGATGCCGTATCCTCCCGAGTTTCGATCGAGGCGATGCCGCTAATTCCAAATAATTTCCCCTCGCGAACTTGCAGCCATTCTTGCGCGAAAACCGGTTGGCGCGCGTACGTTAGGGTTCCAAACAGTAGGGCGATCGAAAAGTAGCGATACAAGCGCATAATGACCTCAAAAAATAACGGACTCCATCCAGCGTGGCACAAATGCTCTGGTTCTGGGGGGCTTGGGGAGATGAGGGTGAGGGTGAGGAAAGATGCTCCAGACGCGGAGAGGGGGAGATGAGGGAGAATTTTGCATTCACGGCAGTGGGATTTACCGACGATATGCCAAATGTTTTCGATCGAGAAAAGCAATTTCCTATGAAGACTGCCTGACCTTTCAAGGAGAATGTACTTGGTGGCTGACAACCCTCAATCCTCTGACTAATGCCGAAGGTCAAGTGTATCGGTTGGCTGGAACCACATTTAATATCACCGATCGCAAACGGGCTGAATTACAATTGCACCAAAAAACGCAAGATTTAGAAAAAGCTCTTAAGGAGTTGAAACAGGCACAAACGCAACTGATTCAAAGTGAAAAAATGTCAAGTTTGGGACAGTTAGTGGCCGGAGTTGCCCACGAAATTAATAATCCCGTCAACTTTATCTATGGCAATCTCGTCCACCTAGACGATTATACCCAAACTTTAATCGAAATTATCGAACTTTATCGAAAATCTTATCCTCAATACATGGCTGAAATTGAGGAAGAAATAGACGAAATTGAATTGGATTTTACAATTGCCGATCTACCGCATCTAATTCGTTCGATGAAAGTGGGGACCGATCGCATTAAGAATATCGTGTTATCGTTGCGGACTTTTTCTCGCATGGATGAAGCCGAAATGAAGGAGGTTGACCTTCACGATGGTATCGATAGCACGTTGATGATTTTGCAAAGCCGCCTCAAAGGCAAACCCGAACGCAGGACAATTGAAGTTATCAAAAATTATGGTAATTTGCCCCCAGTCGAATGCTATGCCGGACAACTCAATCAGGTATTTATGAATATTTTTGCGAATGCGATCGATGCCTTAGAAACTCAACTCGATACTCAACTCGAGGGCGATCGAACGTCAATTTTCACACCGCAAATTCGGATCGAAACCCAAGTGCACGACGATCGCTGGATTTCGATCTGCATTACCGATAACGGTCCGGGTATTTCCGAAGCCGTCAAGCAAAAATTATTCGATCCCTTCTTTACCACCAAACCCGTTGGCAAAGGAACGGGAATGGGACTTTCAATTAGCTATCAAATCATCACCGAACGCCACGGGGGTTCCCTCGAGTGTGTGTCTCAACCGGGCGAGGGAACGAGTTTTTCGATCGCCATTCCCCGACGACAAGATTGATGCGGCGATCGAAGTTCTTTCGGCACTTCCGATGGACAATTTCGTCTACACTAAAATCTATCAAGAAATCGATAAACCCGATCGAAATCGGTTGCGTGCTTACTATTGAAAGCCGATGAGCCTGGAGATGCAAGGGTCAGTCCCAGCATCTCCGAGAGTTCCAAAACACCGACGATCGCCCATCATCCGTACTCGACATCCCATCAAGTTCAGTTCGTTCCGAATCGAGATTGACCCTCGAATCGAGATTCGGGTTGGCGAATGACTTATTTTGTCGCATTGGAGAAGCTCTTCATGTTTCAACACCTCCAGAAGTTGCTACACTATCTCAGCCGCCGTTGGGTACATGTTGTTTTATCGGTCACCGTACTATTAACCATCGTCGGCACTTCCTGGCAAACCACCCATGCCATTTCTCTCGAGGATTTGATTTTCAACGGTATCCGCATCTATGAGATTTTCGATATCTCCGATGAAGAGGAAATGGCCTTCGGCAAAGAGATCGACACTCGCCTGAAATCGGAGAATCAAATTCGGGTGTATGCCGATGGTTCGATCGAAGATTATATTGACGAAATCGGTCGGCGATTGGTACGAGTGAGCGATCGCCCCGATCTGCGCTATACCTTTCAAGTGGTGGAAGACGAGGGGATTAACGCTTTTGCCACCATGGGTGGCTATGTCTATATCAATACCGGACTGATTCGTGCTGCCGACAACGAAGCCCAACTCGCCAGCGTCGTCGCTCACGAAATCGCCCACATTACCGAACGCCACGCCGTCGATAACCTCCAACAAGCAGCGATCGCCCAAGGCATCGTCGATGTCGCCGGGATCGACTCCAATTTTATCGTTCAACTCGGCTACGAACTCGCGATCGATCGCCCCCGCAGCCGCAGTGCCGAAAACGAAGCCGATGCAGCGGGGCTAGAATTTCTCATGGATGCGGGTTACGCACCGATTGGGATGGTGGACTTTTTTGAAAAACTGGGTGGAGGCGGGTTAAATATTGAGTTTCTCAGCACCCATCCCGATACCAACGAACGCATTCGCAATATTCTCAGCCGCATCGATTTTAAAACCGCCAGCGAAGGCGATGGGTTGGATAGTGCTGCCTACGAGCAAAATATTCGATCGATTTTGTGATGGTAGCACTCAGTTTTGGGTCGTCAGCGGTCAGTTTTCAGATAATGGCGTGGCAATTTAAGAAGTGCTGTGGTGGCTCTAAAGTTCGATTTGCACCAGCTCCAATGCTCGATCGAGCAGTTCGATCGCATCTGCGGTTTCTCCGGCTTCGCGATCGAATTCGACAATGGCTTACAGTGCTTGGGCTTTCCACAATCCTTCGATATCTCGAATCGTGCGGGCAACTTCTTGGGCAGAAGTCTGCGTTGCTGTAGCAGGCAATGAAGGAGTGGATGGGGGGGAAATTGCGATCGCCCGCAAGGCGACCAGAAGTAAGGCAAGGGAAAGTAACGACCCGGTGCGAGTTTTTATCACTCTGAAATACCCATAAAATCAAGCGGTATTTCTATCTAGGATCGAACAGGTCGAAAATATGCGAAAAGGCAAGCGACTAGTGCTTGCCTTTTGAGTTCTCATATGCTTAGCTGGCCCGGATCGCACGGTGACGATCGCCCGTTTTTTTTACTTGTTGGGCTGGGGAGTCATCCGCAGGTAAGACTTGACTTCTTTAACGCCTTTAGGAAACTTCTCTTTCGCATCTTCGGTGGAAATCGAAGGGACGATCACGCAATCGTCACCATCTTTCCAGTTGACGGGAGTGGCGACGCTGTGGTTATCGGTGAGTTGTAAGGAGTCGATGACTCGCAGAATTTCCTCGAAGTTGCGTCCGGTACTGGCGGGATAGGTAATCGTCAAGCGCAGCCGCTTGCCCGGATCGATGATAAAGACGGAACGAACCGTTAAGTTATTGAGGGAATTCGGGTGAATCATCCCGTAAAGATCGGATACTTTGCGATCGGCATCGGCCAAAATCGGATAGTTCACCGTCGTGGATTGGGTTTCGTTGATATCACCGATCCAGCCTTGGTGAGATTCCACGCTATCGACACTCAGGGCGAGGGTCTTGACGTTGCGCTTCTCGAACTCCGACGAGAGCTTGGCTACTGCCCCGAGTTCGGTGGTGCAAACCGGGGTGTAGTCGGCCGGGTGGGAAAATAAAACGACCCAGTTATCTCCCGCCCACTCATAAAAGTTAATCGTGCCTTGGGAGGATTCTTGGGTGAAATCAGGGACTTTATCGCCGAGTTGAAGTGCCATAGTTGAGTCTCCAAAAATTGTTACTAACGAACATTTCTTAGTTGCAGTCTTCAATAATCTCATATAACCCCGGTTTTCCGATCGGGTTTTAGCGCTTTTTAACGTTCGATCGAATTTATTAATCTAATAGATTTTTTAATCAAATAGATTAAAATTACTGATGGGTTGCCGATCGATTCGCGCAACTCCGGCAATATCGCTCTAGGCACCGAACTTCTCGGGCGATCGCCACCACTCAACGATCGTTACCGATGGTTTCTGTTATGCTATATCCGCTCCTACACGCTCTCCAACCGTTTCTGGTTCCAATTTGCTTTATCTGTACTTGGGTATTTCTGGCGATGATGGCGATGAGTATCCAGTCTGCTGTCTCTTCGGGAGTCGATCGGGCCAAGCAAATGCATCAAATTCCCTGTTCCGACTGCATTTTCTTCACCAACGACTACCGTCTCAAATGTCCGGTGAATCCGAAAGCAGCAATGTCTGAAGAGGCGATCGACTGCGGGGATTATCGTACTAAGAATTCCTACGGGTCGAGATAAAATCGATCGATTGTTGTCTTGCCCCTCATCCGACTTCCCCCGATCTCAAGTGATTCTAGATTTTAATTGACGCGCGAAAGTATGGTGTTTGCGTGAGAAATTTGCATGAATTGAACCCGAGCCAAAAAATTCGTTAAGATAAGTTTTTCATGGGAATCATGAGTGTCAATCTGGGCAGCATTTGCCCAGATTGAAGTGAATCAATGTCGATCGAAGTGCATTTCCCATCATTTTAAAGTTTCCCTATATTAATTTTATCCATATATTAAAACGTGTTCACTCATTCCTACATTTTATAACAAAAACTCGAATAAAATATAATGATATTAACAATTATTCCCCAATTTTAATAAGCTTGTATCGAGAAGTCGCACCCGATTTAATCGAAATCTGCGATTTGGGAACTTTAAACTTTTTTGAGAGAACTTCAATTAATTCTCGATTGGCTTTGCCATCAACTGGAGGCGACTGTAACCGGATGGTTAAACTGCCATCTCCTTCTTCGGTAATCCTTTGTTGCTTGGCATTGGGTTTGACTTTTACTTTAAAAATCCTCATATAGACGGAGAGGGAAATAGAGATTTAAATAGGTCGAGAGCCAGGTACTTTACAAAAGTACAGATTGAGCGATATTCTAGAGCGTTAGACTTGAAATATCACCGATAAAATTTTTCCCAATCGGGGCGAGGTGAAGTTGTTGCGCCTAAAATTTAGCCCCGAGGCTTCAATATCCATCGGGACTTAGTATTATTGCCACTGCCCTCCATCGCCGCGCTCGAGTATGAGTATAGCCACCATCAACCCCGCCACTGGGGAAACTCTCAAAACCTTTGACCCCCTCAGCGACGATCGCATCGAGGAAAAACTCGATCGCGCCAGTCGCGTTTTCAGACAGTATCGCCGCGTTCCTTTTCCCCAGCGATCGAAATGGTTGCGATCGGCTGCGGATATTTTAGAACGAGACGCGCAAAAATTGGGAAAAATCATGACCCTGGAAATGGGCAAAACCCTCAAAAGCGCGATCGCCGAAGTCAATAAATGCGCCCTGGTTTGTCGCTACTACGCCGATAACGGGGCCGAATTTCTCGCCGATACTCCCATTTCCTCCGATGCCAGTTTCAGCTACGTTCGCTACGGGCCCCTGGGCATCGTTTTGGCGGTGATGCCTTGGAACTTCCCATTGTGGCAGGTATTTCGATTTGCCGCCCCGGCGTTAATGGTGGGGAATGCGGGATTACTCAAACACGCCTCGAACGTTCCTCAATGCGCGTTGGCGATCGAGGATATTTTCAACGAAGCGGGATTCCCCCACGGTATTTTCCAAACCCTCCTCATCAGTTCGGACAAAGTGGCAGGGATTATGGCAGACGATCGAGTAAAAGCTGCAACCCTGACTGGCAGCGAAGCGGCTGGGGCGAGTTTGGCGGCAACGGCTGGGAAGCAGATTAAAAAGACGGTACTCGAACTCGGCGGTAGCGATCCGTTTATCGTTCTCCCCAGTGCCGACTTAGAGGCGGCCGTGGATACCGCCGTCACTGCCCGACTGCTTAACAACGGTCAATCGTGCATTGCCGCCAAGCGGTTTATCCTCGTCGGGGCGATCGCCGATGAATTTCAACAGCGTTTGGTCGATAAGTTTGAGGAACTTAAAATTGGCGATCCGATGGCCGAGGATACGGACATCGGACCCCTAGCCACTCCAGGTATTTTAGAGGAGTTAGACGAGCAAGTGCGCGCTTGTATTGACGCGGGGGCTACCGTCGTCACCGGAGGCAAACCCCTCGCAGACCGCCCCGGCAACTTCTATCCGCCCACCATTTTGGCGGATTTTCCCCCCGGAACTCCCGCCGACAAGGAAGAGTTTTTCGGTCCGGTGGCCTTGCTGTTTCGAGTTCCGAATCTCGACGCGGCGATCGAACTAGCCAATAGTACTGAGTTTGGATTGGGTGCGAGTGTGTGGACGAAGGTGGAAGCCGAACGAGAAAAGGCGATCGCCAACATCGAAGCTGGGGCCGTCTTTATCAACGGTCTGGTTAAATCCGATCCGCGCCTTCCCTTCGGCGGAGTCAAAAAATCCGGCTACGGACGGGAACTCGGCGTTCCCGGCATTCGCGAATTCGTCAACCTGAAAACTGTTTGGATCGCAGAGTAGGAGAGATTGGGGAGATGAGGGAGATGAGGGAGATGAGGGAGATGAGGGAGATGAGGGAGATGAGGGAGATGAGGGAGATGAGGGAGATGATTATTCAATTAATATTCTCTGTCCCCCCGTCTCCGCATCTCTGCGTCCCCCCGTCTCCGCGTCTCCGCGTCATCTTCCTCCCGTTCCCCATCTCCCCTCTCTCTTGTCTCCCCCATCCCCGCGTCTCC